>DAIPIS010000181.1:0-4420 GCA_036770665.1 Meridianimarinicoccus sp. | reverse complement strand
CCAGCCGCGTGCAGGCGGCGCACTTGTCGTCCGTCCCGGCGGTGGCAAAGACCTCCGCCCCCAGCGCGGCGGCGATCTGGATGGCGGTTGTTCCGATGCCGGACGACCCGCCATGCACAAGGAACCGCTCCCCCGCGCGCAGTCCGCCGCGCATCACCACGTTCGACCAGACCGTGAAACAGGTTTCCGGCAGGCAGGCGGCGGCGCGCAGGTCCATGCCCGCGGGGATCGGCAGCGCGTGGGCGGCGGGCGTCGTGACATAGTCGGCGTAACCGCCGCCCGGCAGCAGCGCGCAGACCCGGTCGCCCACCGACCAGCGCGTGACCCCGGCACCCACCGCCGCCACCGTTCCGGCCGCTTCCAGCCCCGGCAGATCCGACGCGCCGGGCGGGGCCTTGTAGGCCCCGGCGCGCTGCAGGGCGTCGGGCCGGTTCACGCCCGCATGGGCCACCCGGATCAGGATGTCGTGGTCGCCCGGCACCGGCACGGGGCGCAGGACAGGGGTCAGGACCTCCGGTCCGCCGGGGCGCGTGATTTCCACCGCGCGCATGGTGTCGGGCACACTCGGATCAAGGGAAAGGGGGGGCATGTCGTCTCCTCGGCGCGCGCCCCCGCATACACCGGGGTCGCGCTATCGCGGGGCCTGCCAGGACCCCGGCATGTCGGTTCGCGGCGTCCGGTCGGGCGCCTTGACCCAGCTTAGCGCCCATTCCGCCCCCGATACCAGCGGCCGCAGCGCCTTGTTGTCGCGCATCTGCGCCTTGACCGACTCGATGCGCATCACGTCGGCGATGCGTCGTTCCAGAAACGCCCAGGTGCGCGCGTGATCGTCGCTGTCGTCGCCCAGCCAGTAGAGCACGGTGGACGAATACACCCCCGCCAAGGTCGCGCGCTTGGTGTACCAGTTGTAATCCCGCGCCGTGTCGCCCAGCGCGTCCCAGATCAGGTCCGCCGTGCCCCAGACCAGCCGCGCGCCTTCGGCCCCATGCATCGGCAGCGCGAACAGCGTCGTGCCGCGGCGCACCAGCTCCTTGTCCTCGACCGCTTCCAGCCGGAACCGCACCGCCGCGGTGATCCGCTCCCGGAACCGCATCTGGCCCATGTCCGCGGCGTGGATGCGGCGCACCATCTCGGCATCGCCGGACTTGTGATAGGCGACGGCAAGGTCCACGGCCCCGCGCGGACACACCGCGTCCGCTGCCGCCCGGTCCACCCCGGCCTCGGTCACGGCCATCCGGTACGCCCGCGGCGACCAGCCGTCAAAGGGCACATGGGGCTTGATCGCGGCCAGCAGCCGCTCCGTCACGGTTTCGGGCACGCCATCGGGCGCTGGTGTCGTTTCGTCCATCGGTCTCTCCTCGTGCTGCGTGCCCATGGGCCCCATCCGGACCCGAGCCTGACATCTGGACAAGCTAGCGGCCCTTTGCTATAGCGCCACTTCCTGCAGAAATTGCAACTTCAACCCAGAAAGGTGGTGACACCACATGCAGGTCAGCGTTCGCGACAACAATGTCGACCAGGCGCTTCGTGCGCTCAAGAAAAAGCTCCAGCGCGAGGGCGTGTTTCGGGAAATGAAGCTCAAGCAGCATTTCGAAAAACCGTCCGAGAAGAAAGCACGCGAGAAGGCCGAGGCGATCCGCCGCGCCCGTAAGCTCGCGCGCAAGAAAGCACAGCGCGAAGGGCTTGTCTGAGCCACCCAATCGACATCGCGATCTGACGGCACGTGTCGTCTTCAGCAAACCCCCGTCGCTTTCGCGCGGGGGTTTTGTCGTTTCACGCGCCGGGCGTCAGTTGTTGGGGCAGGTTCCCAGCGCCCGGCAGGTGGCACCCGCCGCACCGCCGATGAGCGCGCCGGTCAGCGGATCGCCCGCCACGACCTGCCCCGCCGCGCCGCCGATCACGGCGCCGGTGGCAGTCCGCTCCATATCCGTCTCCCCGCAAGCGCCAAGCGCCAGCAGGAATGCCGCAATCATTCCGTACCGTATCATGTCTCTGTCTCCATTCCGGTTCACACCGGGCCCACGCGGGATCATGCCCGTGCCCGCCACTCTGATGCAGATAATCCGGCCCGCGCCAACAGAAAACCGCCGCCCGAAGCAATCCGGACGGCGGTGGCGATGTTTCGGCAGGTTCCTGCCAGACCCGGGTGACCATCAGGTCGGCCCGAGGCCAGCCTCAGGCCAGCGCGGCGCGGGCCCTGTCGACGATGGCGTTGAACGCCGCCGGTTCGCTCACGGCGAGATCGGCCAGAACCTTTCGGTCCACTTCGATCCCGGCCAGCGTCAGGCCGTTGATGAACCGCGAATAGGTCATGTCCGCGTCGAACGCGCGCACACCCGCGTTGATCCGCTGGATCCACAGCGCACGGAAGTTGCGCTTGCGGGTCTTGCGGTCACGGGTGGCGTACTGGTTCGCCTTGTCCACCGCCTGTGCGGCGGTCTTGAACGTGTTCTTGCGACGGCCGTAATAACCTTTGGCGGCGTCGGTGACTTTCTTGTGGCGGGCGTGGGTGACCGTGCCCCCTTTGGTGCGCGACATCTGCGTTCCTCCTCAGCGGTGATAGGGCATGTAGGACTTGACGATCTTCTCGTCCGGCTTCGACAGGATCGTGGTCCCGCGCGCCGTCCGGATGAATTTCGTCGTCCGCTTGATCATGCCGTGGCGCTTGCCCGCTTGCGCGGCCACCACACGGCCCGTGGCCGTCACCTTGAAACGCTTCTTCGCGCTCGACTTGGTCTTCATCTTGGGCATTTCCAGCTCCTCTCGTGGGCGGTGTTCACGCGGCAAGGCATGCCTCCGGGCCTGCCGCGTGCAGTCTGAGCGCGCCGGTTACCGCAGGCAGCCGTCCTTGACAAGCGCAAAGCAGGTCATACCGGTTCGGCGGAAAAGATCAGCCGTTCCTCGCAGGGGGCCACACGCAGGATGTTCGTCGTGCCGGATGTGTTGAACGGCACGCCCGCAGTGACCACGATGAAATCCTCCGGGCCCGCGATATCCATCGCGCGGGCCGCGCGCGCCGCGCTGACCACGGCCATCTTGAACCGCTCGACTTCCTCGGTCACGGCGCAGTTCATGCCCCATGTCAGGCTCAGCCGCCGGGCGGTCTTGATGAAGGGCGTCAGCGCGATAATCGGCACGCTGGGCCGTTCGCGCGCCACCAGCGATGCGGTGGTGCCGGAATGGGTAAAGCAGCAGATCGCCTTGACCCCCGATGCCTCCGCCAGTTCGCGGGTCGCGGCGACGATCCCGTCGGCCACGGTCGTGCGCACGACCTCGCGCGAGGCCTCTATGATATGGCGATAGTTCGGGTCGCGTTCGACCTCCACCGCGACGTTGTTCATCGTCGTGACCGCTTCGACCGGGAACGACCCGGCGGCCGATTCCGCCGACAGCATGATCGCGTCAGCGCCTTCATAGATCGCGGTCGCCACGTCCGACACCTCGGCGCGGGTCGGCATCGGGCTGTCGATCATCGATTCGAGCATCTGGGTCGCCACGATCACCGGCTTGGCCGCCTTGCGGCACTTGCGGATCAGCATCTTCTGGATGGGCGGCACGTTCTGCACCGGCAGTTCGACCCCCAGATCGCCCCGCGCGACCATGATCCCGTCCGACGCCTCAAGGATCGAATCGAAGGCCGTCACGGCGGCGGGTTTCTCGATCTTGGACAGGATCGCGGCGCGGCCCTGCGCCAGATCGCGCGCTTCGGTCACATCGGCCACCCGCTGCACAAACGACAGCGCCAGCCAGTCGACGCCCAGTTCGCAGACGAACTCCAGATCGCGCCGGTCCTTGTCCGACAATGCCGCCAGCGGCAGCACCACGTCGGGCACGTTCACGCCCTTGCGGTTGGAAATCTCGCCACCGGCGATGATCCTGCAGTCGGCGAAATCCGACCCGCAGGCATCGACCTTGACGCGGATCTTGCCATCGTTGACCAGCAGCGTGGCACCGGGTTCCAGCGCCGCGAAAATCTCGGGATGGGGCAGGTTCACGCGATGGGCGTCGCCCTCGGTGGCATCCAGATCGAACCGGAATGACTGGCCCACCTTCAGCATCTCGGACCCGTTGGCAAAGACCCCGCAGCGCAGCTTCGGCCCCTGCAGGTCGGCCAGTATGGCGATCGGCCTGCCATAGTCCTTTTCGACCTTGCGGATGATCGCATGGCGCGCGGCGATCTCGGCATGGTCGCCATGGCTCATGTTCAGGCGGAACACATCGGCCCCTGCCTCGAACAAGGCGCTGATCATGTCATAGTCGTTCGATGCAGGCCCAAGCGTGGCCACGATCTTGATGTTGCGGTCGCGGTGCATCGGCACCTCTCCTTTTTACTGCCCCCTTCGCGGGGCGATAGCGGTAACACTTACTGCCCCGCTCTTGGCGCATTTTGTCCTTTCGGGCAAGCGGCGACACCGCCCGT
>DAIPIS010000180.1:0-4469 GCA_036770665.1 Meridianimarinicoccus sp. | reverse complement strand
CATCGGTCTCCAAAACCGAGGGTCGTGGGTTCGAGTCCCTCAGCCCCTGCCAGCCGGTTCCGAGCATCCACGCCCCGGTCAGTGTGGCTTGACTGACGACCGAGCGGCCGCGTTACTGGCTTTCGAGCCGCGCACGCGCATCGGCAGCTTCTGCGAATGCCGGATCGATCTCCAGTGCCCGCGTGTAAGCCGCGCGCCCGGCGTCAGCATCGCCGAGGGCCGCAAGGGTCCGTCCCAACCGGTACTGTGTCACGGCAGCGTCCGGCCGTGCTTCCAGCGCCGTCTCGAACGCGGCGCGCGCCTCGGTCAGATTGCCGTCATGGAACAAGGCCCAGCCGAGCGTATCCATGAGAACGGGCTGACGACCTGCGGCGTCTACTGCGCGGCGCGCCAGCCCGACCGCTTCGGCGGGCGCATTTTCGGTCAACAGAGACGCAAGGTTGTTCAGCGCAACGACGTTACCGGTATCGGTGTCGATGGCTGTTCGGTAGGCGGCGATGGCGGTGGACGCGTCGCCGTTTTCCGCCGCCACGACCCCGAGCCAGACATGATCCTCGGCGTCGGCATCGGGCATTTCGGCCGCACGGGCAGCCCAGGACTGCGCCTGATCGAGGTCCCCCAGCCGCCGTTTTGCCGCACTTGCGTTGCGCATGAGGTCGCGATCTTCAGGGGCGAGCGCAAGCCCCGCATCGAAAGCGGCAAAGGCAGCGGCGTAGTCACGTTGCGCGGCAAGAAGTCGCCCTTGCTGGAGCCGAAGCGCCGGCGCGTCGGGAAAGGCTGCCACGGCTTCGTTCAGCACGGTATTCGCGGCCGCGAAATCCTCCCGTGCGGTCAGGAACGCCGCGCGGTCTGCGAAGCTCTCGGCGCTCGGGAAGCGCGCGGTGCGCGTGGCATGGTATTCTGCCGCCCTGTCAAAATCACCGGCCGCGGCATTGGAAACGGCCAGCGCCGCCAGCACGGTCTCCGGTGCCGTATCCGCAGCATCCGCCCATGGGTCGAGCGTCGCCAGCGCGGCTTGCGGGTCATCGCTTTCGATCTGCACGCGGGCAAGGGTCGATGCAAGATCGTGGTCGTCGGGGGCCTGCTCCAGCGCGGTTGCAAGGTAGCTCGCCGCGTCCGCCGTGCGTCCCATGGACCGCGCAAGATCGGCCGACTCGGTCAGCACTTCTACATTCCGAGGCGCGAGTTCCCGGGCATGGGCGAGCGCCTTTTCGGCCTCTGCCCTGTCCCCGTTTACGGCCCGAAGCCGGGCCACCCGGCGCCATGCATCCGGATCGCCGGTCATCGCGGCCGTTTCCGAAAGGAACCGGTCTGCGGCCGCGGTATCGCCCATGCGCAGAAGCGTCTGGGCGACGCGTTCGACGGGTTGTGCGGCACCGGTCGGGGCGATGTCGTGCGCGCGGCGAAACTGCGCGAGCGCCGCTTCGGTGTCGCCGCGCGCGATTGCGAGATCGCCCAGCCCGATCAGCGCGGGCCAGAGCGCGGCATCCTTTTCGAGCGCGCTGGCATAGGCCTCGGCGGCCGCGTCGGGGCGCTCCAGCAGGGTCAGGATGTCGCCGCGCACCACGTCCGGGGTGCCGTTGTTTCGAAATGCGGCGCTGGCCCGCTCAAGCGCCGTCAGCGCGCCCTCGTAATCTCCGGCGTTGGCGCGTGCGAGGCCAAGGACGTGCCAACCGACCCCGACGTCCGGCGCGCTGCGCGTCACGCGGTCGGCAAAACTGGCTGAGGCAGCGAAATCACCGCGGCCGAGCGCGATAATGGCTTCGCGCAATTCGGCGATGGCGATCGGACCAAGTGCATCGCTGACCCCTGGGCGGTCAAGCATCTCCTGAAAGACCGATGGCGGCGTTGGCGGCGCCGTCATGTCGAAGCTCGCCGCGTGAACTTGCAGCGGACCGGCAAGGACGGTCCCCAGTACGATGATGGTCAGAACGTCAGATCGCATGGTTCGTAAACTCCGCCTGAAGGCCCGTTGCATACGCTGCCGTCCGCGCTTGGCGCTCGCTTCCAGCACGAAAGAATGTATCACGAAACGCAATGGAATTTTCAAGGTGGTCAGGATTTTATCACCTTCGGCGTAAGATTCGCACTTTTTCATTGCTCGACTCGCTATCAATGGTTAATGTTCCGCTAAGGCATGACCCAGCGTAAGAAGTTGGGGCGTGCTGCGGGGGGGGATGCTCCGCAACCTTAACCGACATCGTCCGGCGCTTCGGCGTCGGGCTCTTAACGTGTGACATGGAGACTGGAAACAATGGTTCGCACCTACACTCTTACCGGAACGGCTATCGCCGCGCTTGCTCTCGCTGTCGGCGGTGCCTTCGCCGACACGATCTCTCCTGAAGAATTCGCCGCCACTCTGGCGCTCGGCCAGAGCGTGACCATCGAGAAGACGGTCGTCGTGGAGGCCGCGGGCACCACTACGGCGCTGATCGATTCGTTCTTCCTGATCGACACGTCGGGCAGCATGGACAGCGCGATCAACAACGCGAAGTTGGCGGCGGGCGAACTTCTCGCAGGTCTGGAAGGGTTCGGCGACAATGCCAGCGGTGTCGGCGTGTTTTCCGAAAGCGCGACGGGCGCCGCGAACGCGGCACCCGGCGCATGGATCAACCAGGACATCGCAACCAGCGAGGTGACGGCGCTGGCGGCAATCAATGCCGTGACCCTTGGCATTCCCGATTTCGGCGGTGATTTCCCCGAGCGCGGCCAGGACGCGGTGGCATATGTGGCCGAGAACGCCAGCTGGCGTCCGGGGTCGAACCGCTTCATCTTCGCGCTGGGTGATGCGTCGTGGAAAAACGACATCACGAGCGATGCCGACGCTCTCGCGGCGCTGACCGACAACAACGTCACGCTGATCGGCCTGCGGTTCTCGAACTTCGCTGGCGCCGACCCTGATTCCGACGACACCACCTTCACCGAGTCGGTTGAGGACCTTGGCGGGACCGTGTTCTCGGGCGGCACGTCGGCGGCCGACATCATCGCAGCCGTTACGGCTGGCATCACCGGATCGTTCGAAAACTATTCCAACGTGACCGTGAGCGATCTGGGCGGCGGTCTGCCGGGCGTGACAGTGACCACCGTTTGCACGTTTGCGGGTATCGGTGTCTGCGACGGCGCGCTGGCCGAAGGCGCGTATGACCGCTCGGAGGATCGGATTTTCACCTTCGACGTGACCTTCACCAACACGGGTCTTGCGCCGGGCGAAAGCGTGATCTTCCCGACCTTTGCCCTGGTTAATGGCGGTGTGGTTGCGACCGAGCTCGACACCATCTCCGCACCGATCCCGCTGCCTGCCGCCGCATGGCTGCTGCTGGGCGGTCTGGGCGGTCTGGCCGCGCTGCGTCGCCGCAAGGCCTGAACAGCACCGACACAAGTGACAGGAAAGGGGCCGCATGCGGCCCCTTTTCGGTTTTCCGCGGCCCGTACCGGCGCGCGGTTCGGCGGTCGACTTGAAACCCCGCGCGTGACGGCGTATCTGCAGCCAAAAGGAACGCGCCATGGCCACAACGAATCCCTTTCAGTTCATCCAGCAGGTTCGCAGCGAAGTCGGCAAGATCGTCTGGCCAGGCCAGCGCGAGGTGCTGGTGACCAGCGCCATGGTGCTGGTGATGTCGGCCCTGACGGCAGTCTTCTTCTTTTTCGTGGACTGGATCATCCGCAGCGGGCTTGCGTTCACGCTGAACAGTTTCGGCTGACCGACGCTGTCGCAGCACCGGGTCGCGCGGCGGGGCGTTTGCCCCTTGTCATCCGCGGTGCGAGGGTCTAGCAACCCACGATGTTTCGGGTTCGGGCGTGCAATGATTCGTTGCGCGCCGATTTTTTCTTTCGGACCCGGACGATCCCATATGATCGGGTTGACCCGGCACGGCAATCTTGAAGGCGGCAGGCACGATGGCGAAACGGTGGTATTCGGTTAGCGTTCTCTCGAATTTCGAGAAGAAGATCGCCGAGCAGATCCGTGGCGAGGTCATCGAAAAGGGCCTGCAGGACGAGATCGAGGAAGTGCTGGTCCCCGAGGAAGAAGTGATCGAGATCCGTCGCGGCAAGAAGGTGAACGTGCCGCGCCGTTTCATGCCGGGTTACGTGCTGGTGCGGATGGAGATGACCGATCGGGGGTATCACCTGATCAACTCGATCAACCGCGTCACCGGGTTCCTGGGCCCGCAGGGCAAACCGCTGCCGATGCGCGACGAGGAGGTGAACCACATCCTCAACCGCGTGCAGGAGGGCGAAGAAGCCCCGCGCACGCTGATCCATTTCGAGATCGGCGAACGGGTGAAGGTGAACGACGGACCGTTCGAGGATTTCGACGGCATGGTCGAACAGGTGGACGAGGAACACCAGCGCCTGAAGGTGATGGTGTCGATCTTCGGTCGGGAAACCCCGGTAGAACTGGAATTCACGCAGGTCACGAAGCAGGCCTGACGTGCGCGGGAGGCGAGCCGGGCGCGCCCGGCGGACCG
>DAIPIS010000179.1:0-4470 GCA_036770665.1 Meridianimarinicoccus sp. | reverse complement strand
GGTCGCGGCTGGAGGGGACGCTTTTCATCAAGCGGCCGGGGCGCATCCGGTTCGAATACGATCCGCCGCAGGACGATACGCTTGTGCTGGCGAGCGGAGGGCAGATCGCGGTGTTCGACGGGCGTGCCGGCGGTGTGCCGGAACAGTTCCCCCTGCGCCGCACGCCGCTGGGTATCATCCTGGAGCGCGACATCGACCTGACACGGGCGCGGATGGTCACGGGGCATGGTATCGACGGCGGGCGCACGGTGGTGCAGGCGCAGGATCCGGACAACCCGCAATACGGGCGGATTTACCTGTATTTCGAACATGATCCCGTGCGCCTGTCCGAATGGCTGATCGTGTCCGAAAGCGGCGAGCAGACCCGCACGCGGCTTGGTCCCTTCATGCCGCGCACTGACCTGACGGATACCCGCTTTTCGATCCAGTTCGAAACGGACCGGCGACAGTAGACGTCAGATCTTGCCGCAGGCCCGCAACTGGCGGTCGTACATGTAGGCGCGGTCCTGCACATTGGCGGAGACACGGACAAGCCAGCTTTTGCGCGTATAGCTGCCGCGCGCGTAGCCCGCGTGCCCTTCGTGATAGGCGAGGTACTGGTTGCGGGCGTCGGACTTGGAGATGCCGTTGCGCCGTGTGGTCTGGGTCATGTACCAGCCCATGAAATCGGTCGCGTCGTAGATGTTGGTGCGGTTCGCGCGCCAGCGGCCTTCGGCCTTCTGGTATTCGGCCCATGTCCCGTCCAGCGCCTGACTGTAGCCGAATGCCGACGACTGCCGACCCATGGGGATCACCCCAAGCGCATATCGGTGCGGGGTGCGGGCATCGCCGTCGAACTTGCTTTCCTGGTGCATCACCGCCATCTGGACGGCCACGGGCACACCCCACTTGTCCTCCGCCCGCTTGAACGCGCGCAGGTACTGGGGCCGCTGGTCGACGATGCTGCACGCATTGTCCAGATTTCGCGGGGGGGATTTGGCCCCGCCGCACGCGCTGAGAAGGGCCACGAAGGCCAACGCGGCAATCCGCCTGCTCATGTTCTGCCTCATGCCGTTTTTCTTTTGGGGCACCTTAGCGAAAAGCGGCATGAAACGGAAACGCTAAAGCAGGAGCGCCAGAAGGACCGGAAAGGCAAGAACCGCCATCAGCGTGGAGGACACGACAAGGCCGGCAACCGCATCGGAATCGGCACCGTATTTCTCTGCCAGCATGTAGGACGTGACGGCGACCGGTGTTGCGATCTGCAGCACGAGCACGCCGAACGCCACGGGGTCGAGTGCGAACCAGTCGCCCACCACCCAGGCGAGGCCGACGCAGACCGCGAGTTTCACCGCCGACAGGACCACGGCGAGCCCCATCCGGGCCGGTTTCAGACGGGCCACGGCCACGCCCAACGTGATGAGCATGATCGGGATCGCGATCTGGCCCACCAGTTCCAGCGTATTCGTCAGGAAGCGTGGCGTCTCCCAGCCCTGCCACAGGAACAGCGCGCCCAGCAGCGTCGCGGCGACCATCGGTTCGCGCAGGACCTTGAGCAGGGATCCGCCGCCCGAGACGATCCAGACGCCGAAGGTGAAGGACCACACCGCCATCACGGCGAAGACGACCACGGCGTAGCCAAGCCCGGTTTCCCCGAACGCGAACAAGGCCAGCGGCAGGCCGACGTTGCCGGTGTTGCCGAAGATCAGCGGCGGCAGGTAGGTGCGATGTTCCAGCCGCAGGACAAAAGTGAGCGCCGCCATCGCCACCGTCACCCCGCCGTAGCCGAGCATCGCCGCAAGCGACAGGTCGGCCAGTGCCTTCGGGTCGATGTCGGTCTGCATCAGGGCGGTGAAGATCAGGCAAGGCACCGACAGGGTCATCGCGATCTGGGTCACGAAGTGCAGCCGGTACTCGTGGCCAAGTTTCACCCACGCGTAACCGATGGCCCCCAGCAGGAACACCGGGGCGACGATTTCGAGCACGACAAGCAACAGGGTCACGTTCACGAATTCCACACCTCGCGCAGGGGCCGCATGGACAGGTTCATCGGTTTGGCATATGTGGCGGGGCGAGAGGTTGCAATCCATGCTGAAGACACGTGCGAAATTCCGACTTGGCCAGGTGGTTCGCCATCGCAAGCACCCCTTCCGAGGGGTCGTCTTCGATGTGGATGCGGTGTTTTCGAATACCGACGAATGGTATGAATCGATCCCCGAGGACAGCCGGCCTGCCAAGGACCAGCCGTTCTATCACCTGCTGGCGGAAAACGAGCAGAGCTATTACGTGGCTTACGTGTCGGAACAGAACCTGCTGCCCGATCTGTCCGGCGAACCGATCGACCACCCGGATCTGGAGGACATGTTCGGCGAGCTGGAAGATGGGGTCTACCCGCTTCAGGCACAGTTGAACTGATCCCGTCATGTCGGGGCGGGTGCGCTTGCCTTTGCCCACGGACACGCCTTCAGCCTGATGCCGACATGGGTGATGCGCGCCGCGCCAGATGAACCTGTCGGCGGATTCTGGCCGACACGGGATGTGGGCCTAGAGGCGTCGTATGATCGTGATGCCCATGGTGGCTGCCGAGGTCGCCCTAACCGCGATACCGTGCCGGGCTGACGTGCGCTGTGCTGTCCGCAGGGGTGGCTGGTCACACGTCGAACGGCACGCGAAACCGCAGCCGGTTGACCGTGTTGGTGCGGTTGTAGTCGAGCCCAGTCGTCAACTCGCGGATCAGGGACCAGCCGAATCCGCCTTCGGGTAGCTCGCACAGCGGCACGTCCAGCGGTGCGACCACCGGATCGGGCAGGCGACCGCCGGGCATCGGTGCGCCGTCGTCGCGGACCTCCACCATCAGCCCGAAGCCATCATGGACCAGAAACAGGTCGATCCGGCCGTCTTCGCGCCCTGCGAAAGCATGTTCGACGATGTTGTTCATCACCTCTGCCAGGACGGTTTCGCAAATGCCGCGATCGGTTCGGCTCACGCCGTCGCCGCACAGCAACCTGCCGATCCGCAACAGCGCCGCGCGGACGCCATGGGGTGTGGCCGATACCGGCAGGGCATGCCGCCGCCCGGACAGGGCCACCCGGTCGGCCACCCCGTCACCCATGGCCTGCCGCCGCGCGCATGGCGTGATCTGCGCTGTCATGGATCGTGAACACCGTGTCCATGCGGGTCAGCCGAAACACCTTGGCGACGTTGGGCGTCAGGCTGGCGAGTTCCAGTCGGGCCTGCCCGCCAAGCTGCTTCATGGCGCCCACGATGGCCCCGAGACCGCTGCTGTCCACGAAATCGACCCGGTGCAGGTCCAGCACCACGCGCCCGGCGGCATCCCGGGTCAAGCCGCGCATCCCGTCCTTGAACTGGATCGCCACCGCCGCGTCGATCCGGGTTTCGGTCGGCGTGATCACCAGCACGTCGCCCCTGTGTTCGTGATGCAGGTCCATCGTCCGCTCCGTTTGATCCCTTTTTGACAGGCTAGGGCGCAGGTCTTACCAACGGGTTTCCGGAATCGCCGCAGGAGTGCAGGACCATGGATACCGCCGCAGGTTCCGGCACCGACTACGACCCGCCGGCTACGCCGCTCGACGTGGTGTACGAGGACCACGCGCTGCTCGTGGTGAACAAGCCGGCCGGGCTTTTGTCCGTGCCGGGAAAGGGGCCGCATCTGGCCGATTGCCTCATGGCGCGGCTGCAGGCGGCGTTCCCGAGCGTGCTTCTGGTGCACCGGCTGGATCGCGACACGTCCGGCGTGATGGTCTTCGCCCAGAGCCCTGCCGCACAGCGCCATCTGGGCCTCCAGTTCGAAAAGCGGCAGACGAAGAAGACCTATGTGGCGCGGGTGTCGGGCGAAATGGCGCTGCGGCGCGGCACCGTCGATCTGCCGCTGTGCGTGGACTGGCCGAACCGGCCGCGCCAGATGGTCGATCATGCGAACGGCCGTGCCGCCATCACCGACTGGCGGGTGCAGCGGATCGAGGATGGCACGACGCGGGTCCGGCTGATGCCACGGACCGGGCGCAGCCACCAGTTGCGGGTGCACATGCTGTCGCTGGGTCACCCGATCCTCGGCGATCCGTTCTACGCGGACGGTGCGGCGCGCGACTATCCCCGCCTGATGCTGCATGCGGAGGAGTTGCGCTTGCGTCATCCCGATGGCGGGCGCGGCATGGCCTTCCGGGTGGCCTGCCCGTTCTGAAAGGCGCCGCCTGTCGATGCTGCATTGCAGCACGCGCAGGGCGGGGTTTCGGCTTTGGGCGTGGTCGATCGGGGTTCCTGTGCCCAATTCCCTATCAGGGAGCGCGAAACTCCGGAAGGAAATGCCCGATGGCACATATCACGACACACCGCACCGAAGGCCGCAACCTGTTCAGGATGCTGGCCGCACCGTTCGTGTCGATCTTCAATGGCCTTGTCTGGCTGGCCGAGATCAATCCGAAGTACAAGGCGCTGCAGAGGCTGTCGCAGATGACCGACGCCGAACTGGCG
>DAIPIS010000178.1:0-4499 GCA_036770665.1 Meridianimarinicoccus sp. | reverse complement strand
CGCACGCTGCTGCAGGTCCGCATCGAAGACGTGGCCGAAGCCGACGACATCTTCACCAAGCTGATGGGCGACGTGGTCGAACCCCGGCGCGACTTCATCCAGACGAACGCGCTGAGCGTCGCGAACCTCGACTTCTGATCCGACCCGGCCGGAGCCACGCGCGCAGGCGGCTGTCCTGCACGGTCCCACCCTGCGCAACCGGAAAGCCCCAGCGCGGGGCGGCTGAGGGTGGCCCGAACCGGCGGCGAGGTCAGCCCCGCCGCGCGTCCAGCCGTTCCACGCCAAGCACGTCAAGCACCTTGGCTTCGATATGCGCGGCTTCCATGGCGGCGCTCGCATACATCTCGGCGGGGCTCGCATGGTCGATGAACGTGTCCGGCAGCACCATGGACCGGAACTTCAGCCCACGATCGAACACGCCCTCATTGGCCAGCAATTGCGCCACATGGCTGCCGAACCCGCCGATGGCCCCCTCCTCCACCGTGATCAGCGCGTCGTGCTCCGCCGCGAGCCGCAGGATCAGATCCCGGTCCAGCGGCTTGGCGAACCGCGCATCGGCCACGGTCGGCGACAGCCCGCGGGCGGTCAGCGCATCGGCGGCCTTTTCGGCTTCGGACAGCCGCGCGCCGAAGGACAGGATCGCCACGCCCGATCCCTGCCGGATGATCCGACCCTTGCCGATCTCCAGCGGCGTGCCGCGCACGGGCAGGTCCACGCCCACGCCCTCGCCCCGCGGATAGCGGAACGCGATGGGACCATCGTCATGGGCAGCCGCGGTGGCGACCATGTGCATCAGGTCGGCCTCGTCCGCCGCCGCCATCACCACGAACCCCGGCAGGTTCGCCAGGAACGCCACGTCGTAGGCCCCCGCATGGGTCGCGCCATCCGCCCCCACCAGCCCCGCGCGGTCGATGGCGAAGCGCACCGGCAACCGCTGGATCGCCACGTCATGCACGATCTGGTCGTATCCGCGCTGCAGAAAGGTGGAATAGATCGCGCAGAACGGTCGCATCCCGCCCGCGGCCAGCCCGGCGGAAAAGGTCACGCCATGCTGTTCCGCGATCCCAACGTCGAAGAACCGCGACGGATGGCGATCCGCGAACAGGTTCAGCCCGGTCCCGTCCGGCATCGCCGCCGTTACCGCGACGATCCGGTCGTCCACCGCGGCCTCGGCCAGCAGCGCATCGGCGAAGACCCGGGTATAGCTGGGCGCATTGGATTTCGACTTGGCCTGCGTGCCGGTCTGCACGTCGAACTTCGCCGTCGCATGCCCCCGGTCGGCGCGGGATTCGGCGGGGGCATAGCCCTTGCCCTTGCGGGTGATCGCGTGGATCAGGATCGGTCCCGTCGCCCGCGCCTTGACCGTGCGCAGCACCGGCAGAAGCTGGTCCATGTCATGCCCGTCGATGGGCCCGAGATAGCTGAACCCAAGCTCCTCGAACATGGTGCCGCCCACGGTCATGTGCTTGAGCATGTCCTTGGCACGCTTCGCCCCTTCCTGAAGCGGCGGCGGCAGCAGGCGCACCGCCCCCTTCGCCGCCGATTTGAGCTCCTGAAAGGGTGCGCCCGCATAAAGCCGCGACAAGTAGGACGACAGCGCGCCCGTGGGCGGGGCGATCGACATCTCGTTGTCGTTCAGGATCACGATCAGGCGTTTCTTCAGGTGCCCCGCGTTGTTGAGCGCCTCGAACGCCATGCCCGCCGACATGGCCCCGTCACCGATCACCGCGATGGCATCGCCCGCACCCTCAGCCGGTGCACCGCCCAGGTCCCGCGCCACCGCAAACCCCAGCGCCGCCGAGATCGAGGTGGACGAATGCCCCGCCCCGAACGGGTCATAGGGGGATTCCGACCGCTTGGTGAACCCCGAAAGCCCACCCTTGGTGCGCAATGTGCGGATACGGTCGCGCCGACCGGTCAGGATCTTGTGGGGATAACACTGGTGGCCGACGTCCCAGATCAGCTTGTCGCGCGGCGTGTCGAACACCGCGTGGAGCGCCACGGTCAGTTCCACCACGCCCAGCCCCGCACCCAGATGCCCGCCAGTGACCGACACGGCGCTGATCGTCTCGGCCCGAACCTCGTCGGCCAGCCGCCGCAAGTCGGCGTCGGACAGGCGCTTCAGATCGGCAGGGCTGGCGACGCGGTCCAGAAGCGGCGTCTTCGGTCGGTCGGTCATGCTGTCCTTCCCGGCAGGGGCGTTTGGTTCGCGGCGAGCGTATGGCCCACGACGAGTGATGTGGTGCCCGCCGCGGGCGTCGGACCCACGACGACATGGCGCGGCCGGTCGCCGCTCAGTAGCCCCTTGAAATAACGAACCCGGCCGCATCCCGCAAGGTTCCCGCCGCGGTCCCGTAAGGTGCCAGCGCGTCGCAGGCTTCCTCCACCAGTGCGGCGGCGCGGGCCTTTGCCGCCTCCAGCCCCAGCAGCGACACGAAGGTCGCCTTGCCCGCCGCGTCGTCCTTGCGCAGCCGCTTGCCCGCCGCATCCGCGTCGCCTTCGACATCCAGAATGTCGTCCGCGATCTGGAAGGCCAGCCCCAGCGCCGTGGCATAGGCGGTCAGCGGTGCCGGGTCGGCCCCGGCCATCCGCGCGCCCGCCTCCGCCGACCAGCAGATCAGCGCGCCGGTCTTGTTGGCCTGCAACGCGGTGATCTGGTCCAGCGTCAGGGGGGCCGCTGCCGTTTCCGCCGCGATGTCCTGCGCCTGTCCCAGCACCATGCCCGCCATCCCCGACGCCCGCGCCAACGACGCCACAAGGTCAAGCCGCCGGTCGGGCGCAATCCCCGCCGCCCGCGTCACCAACTCGAACGCCAGCGCCTGCAACGCATCGCCCACCAGCACGGCGGTGCCTTCGTCGAAGGCGCGGTGCACCGTGGGCTGGCCCCGGCGCAAGTCGTCGTCATCCATGCAAGGCAGGTCGTCGTGGACGAGCGAATAGGCGTGCAACGCCTCGATCGCGGTCGCGGCCCAGATCGCCTCCGCCCGCGCCACCCCGTGCAGCGCGGCCGATTCCAGCACGAGAAATCCGCGCAACCGCTTGCCGCCGCGGGTCGCATATCCCATGGCGCGGATCACCGGCAGGTCGGGCTGGCCCGCCAGCACCCCACCCAGACACGTCCCGATATCCGCCGCCGCCGCCGCCAGTGCGGCGTCAAACGCCTGCGTCACCGGGCATCCATCGGCACCGACCCCTTGGGCTGGCCATCGCCGTCCAGCGTGATCGTGGCCACCTTTTCCTCGGCCGCCTGAAGCCGCGCCGCGCAATGGGCCTTCAGCCGCGCCCCGCGTTCATAAAGCGTGATCGACTCTTCCAGCGGCACATCGCCGGATTCCAGCCGCCCCACGACCTTTTCCAGCTCCGCCATCGCGGTCTCGAAGCTCATCCCGGTCACGTCGGTATCCGTTGTCTCGATGGTCTTGGTGGTCTTGGTCACGGCGCGCCGCCTCCTGTTGCTGTTGCCCCGCCGCGATCCATCAAAACGGCCACATGGGCCGCGACGCAGTCGGCGAGCGCGCCAAGGTCATAGCCGCCTTCCAGCACCGATACCACCCGGCCGCCGCAACTCGCGTCGGCCACATCGCAGATCCGTTCGGTGATCCAGGCGAAATCCGCGGTCCCCAGCGCCATCTGCGCCAGCGGATCGGCTTGGTGGGCATCGAAGCCCGCCGACAGCAGCAGCAGTTCCGGGCGCGCCGCGCGCAGCACCGGCATCACCCGCGCCTCGAACAGCGCGCGATAGGCCGCGCCGTCGGTGCCGGCCGGGAGCGGCAGGTTCAGGATCTGCCCGTGTGCCCCGCGTTCGCCCGCAGCCCCCGTGCCGGGATAGAGCGGCGACTGGTGCGTGGACACGAAGGTCGCCCGCGGCTCGTCCCACAGCAGATCCTGCGTCCCGTTGCCGTGGTGCACGTCGAAATCCACCACGGCCACCCGTGACAGCCCGTGCGCCTCCAGTGCATGTTTCGCCGCCACTGCGACCGTGCCGAAGATGCAGAACCCCATCGCCGTCTCGCGCTCCGCATGGTGGCCCGGTGGACGCAACGCACAGAACGCGTTCGTCACATCGTTCGCCAGCACCGCATCGACCGCCGCCACCGCCGCTCCCGCCGCGCGGCGCGCCGCCGTTTCGCTGCCCGCCATCACATGGGTATCGGCATCGAGCGCCACCCAGCCTTCCGCCGGGATCGCCGCCGCGACCCGGTCCAGATACCGCTGCGGATGACAGCGCAGCAATGCGGCGTCCGCCACCATGGGGGCCAGCCGCCGGTCGAGCGCCGCAAAGCCCGGCGCATCCAGCGCCGCCATGACCGCGTCGTGCCGCGCGACCCGTTCAGGGTGGCCGGGTGGCGTCACGTGGCCGCGCGCGTCGGGGTGATGAAAAAGGGCTGTCGTCATGGCGCGACCCTAGAACGGCGCGCCGCCGCCCGCAATCGTCCCCGCGGGACCCGCCCCCGCGCGCAGCGGGGGTGGGGACATGTCGTGCCGCGGCACGCGGCGCA
>DAIPIS010000177.1:0-4524 GCA_036770665.1 Meridianimarinicoccus sp. | reverse complement strand
ACAGGCAGCCCGCCAGCAGCGGCGTGACCGGCTGGGGGTATTCCCCCGGCACCTGCCGGTGCAGCCGCAGGTCGGCCGTCCCCGTCACCTTGGGGTCGGACGCGTTGGAGAACCACACCACCCCGTCCCGCACGCCCATCGCGGCCCCGCCATAGCCGTTGATCGTCGTGGCCGCGCTGAACCCCGGCGGGGTCACATCCTCGGCCCCGCCCGCATCGGTCCAGCGCATGACGACCGACCGGCCCTTTTCGTCGGGGCGGCTTTCGACCCACCACACCGCTCCGCCATCGAGCGCGGTCAGCCCGAACGCGCGCGTGCCGGCGGCCAGATCCTCGGGGGCGATGGGCGACGGCCATGCGCCGTAGGGCAGCGTTCCGGGCATGGTCAGGCCACCCCGGTGAAGGGCGCAAGCCCCCGGTCGCGCATCAGCGCCGCCGCACAGTCGAGCGCGGTGCGCTTGAACGCGTCGACCACGTAGGGCAGGTAATTCCCCGTCGCCGTCGCCGTCACCCACGGGTCCTGCGTTGTGGACACAAGGAACTGGATGCCCGTGCCATGGGTCGGCGCGACCCCCGCCCGCGCCGCGTAGGCATCGACGAAATCCTGCCCGTAATCCGCCACCTCGAAGCTCGACGCGGTCACGAACATCGGCTGTTGCGGCACGCTGCCCCCGTTGAAATCGCTGATGCTGAGCCGCCGGTAGATCGCGTTGGTCAGCGCGTTCATCAGCGCGATGTCGGTGTTCCAGCCCTCCGCCGTGCGGAAATTCACCGCATAGGTCATGATGTTCTGGTCCGACCCCATGTCGCGGAAGATCCGCAGCGCATCGGGGTTGTCCGCCAGATAGGCGACAAGGGCGTCGTTTTCGCGCGGCACGATCTCGTCATGCAGGAAATCGAGCTGCGCGCGCAGCGCGGCCGCCGACCCGCCCGCCCGCTCCACCGGCAACCGCTGGAAGGGCACGACCCGGATCGCCTCGGGCGGGGCATTCTTGCCGTAGCCGATGGACACGAGACCCGCATAAAGCCGCTTCGAGTTGAAGATGCACTTGCCCAAGAGCTTGCCGTATCCCGACCGGTCGGGCCGGATGATGCTGTGCGACAGGTACACCCCCGCCGCCGCCGCCCCCGGCTTCGACCCTTCGATCCCGTAAACCCCCACGGTCGGGTCAACCCCGCCATGGAACACCACGGGTGCCGTGAAGGCGATCAGGTCGCGCATCGCGCCGTTGCGATAGCACAGCGCACCGGCAGGATAGGGGATGAACCCGCCCTTGTGCGGGTCCACCGTCTGGCTGTCCGCATGGGGCAGGGCGGCGTAGTGCCGGGTGACATAGTCGCTCATCAGCATGGCGGGGGTATGTTCCATCCCGGCCTCCGCCTCGTCGGGCATGAACACCGGGCCGTCCGGGTCCGCGCCGCAGGGCACGCGGTTGATCGTGTTGAAATAGCCGCCCCACGCCCCGTCGACGTGCAGCACGAATTCCAGCCCCATCTGGCGGTATTCGTCGCGGATCGCCACGATATCGGCCAGCGGATCGACGGCGGATTCCTCGGTCGTGCCCATGACCGCGACGACCTGCATCACCGGGCGTCGGTCGCGCAGGCACTGGTCCAGCATCCGGCGCAGATCGACCGTGGACATGCGGCCGTCCAGATCGACCGGCACCTTCCACAGATGCGTGAACCCGAGCCCCAGCAGCGCGCAGCTTTTCGGCCACGAATAATGCGCCGTGGCGGGGGCCAGCACCACCGGCAGGTGGGGCGCGTCGGCGGCAAGGAACCGGCGCTGGAATTCCGCCAGACCCAGCGCCTGCACCGAATGGGCGTTCAGCGCGGATTCGATCGTCTTGGCATCCAGACCACATTCCGCCTGCAGGCGCGGCGACAGGGCGATCACGTCATCGACCCGCAGGTTCAGCAGCGACCAGGTGTCCAGATCCACCAGATGCGCCCGCCCGCCCGTGGGGCGCGGCACGGTCAGCAGCCGCCCCGCGGCCATCTCGGGCATGCCCTTGATCGCGGCGGCAAGCGCCACGGGCAGCAGTTTCAGGTTGCGCGCCGCCCACATGGATTCGCCGTTGGCCACGGACCCGTCGCAGGTGATGTGGCCCCAGGGTGCTACGGCGCCTGCGACGACCTCGGCTTCGGACGGGGTGTCATAGCCCAGCATCGCGCACAGGTCGCGCCCCACCTCGATCTCCAGCAACGTGGTGACGGGGGAGGCTTCGGCGGCGACGTTGTTCTGGTTGTACAGCATCGCGGCGAAATACCCGACCATGCCGGGCAGCGTGACATCCCAGTACATGTGCGACTGGTTGCGATAGCTCGACAGCGGGATCGACCCGTGCAGGTCGTGCAGCATGGCCTTCAGGTTGTCGCGCAGCGCGGCGATCGTCGCCGTGTGATCCGGCAGTGCCTTGCGCGCGGGCGTGACATAGGGCGGATCACCGAACTGCTTGCCATAGCTTTCCCGCGCGTCGCAATTCGCGTCGATCGCCATGCCGATCAGGTCCTGGAACAGGTCCCGGTTTTCGCCCAGAGGCCCCAGAAACCAGCCCGAAAGCGCGCTCGTGCCGGGTTTCGCGGCAAGCGACAGGCGGTCCTGCGTGGCGTCATGGGCGTGAAAGGCCCGCAGCTTGTCAAGGAACCTGTCCGATCCGTCATGTGCCATTCTGGCCTCCCCGTGCGACCTGTGATTGACCAAGCCATAGCGCAGATGGGCGCACCGCGCGACACCGCAATCTCTGATGGAACCCGGGTGCGGTCGATAGGGTGCGCTTATGGAACTCTTCAGAAAACGGTATTTCTCTTTATTGAATATGTCCGCTATCCCTGTCCCAACGGGGGCGATTCGGCCCCCGCGCCACCGAACCCAAGGAAGCGGAGACGATCATGGACGGCAACGATATGAACGCGACGGGCAAATGCCCGGTGATGCATGGGGCCCAGACGGCGACCGGCGTGACGGTGATGGATTGGTGGCCGAATGCGCTCAACCTCGACATCCTGCACCAGAACGACACCAAGACCGACCCGATGGGGCCGGAGTTCGACTATCGTGAAGAACTGAAATCGCTCGACGTGCCCGCGCTCAAGGCCGATCTGACCGCGCTGATGACCGACAGCCAGGACTGGTGGCCGGCCGACTGGGGCCATTACGGCGGCCTGATGATCCGCATGGCGTGGCACGCCGCGGGCACCTACCGCATTTCCGACGGTCGCGGCGGCGGCGGCACCGGCCAGCAGCGCTTCGCGCCGCTGAACTCGTGGCCGGACAACACCAACCTCGACAAGGCCCGCCGCCTGTTGTGGCCGATCAAGAAGAAATACGGCAACAAGGTCAGCTGGGCCGACCTGATCCTGCTTGCGGGCAACGTCGCGTACGAATCCATGGGCTTCAAGACCTTCGGCTTCGCCTTCGGCCGCGCCGACGTGTGGCACCCGGAAAAGGACGTGAACTGGGGCGCGGAAAAGGAATGGCTCGCGCCGTCCGACCTGCGCTATGGCGACGTGTCCAAGCCCGACACCATGGACAACCCGCTGGCCGCCGTGCAGATGGGCCTGATCTACGTCAACCCCGAAGGCGTGAACGGCCAGCCCGATCCGCTCGCGACCGCCGGTCAGGTGCGCGAAACCTTCGCCCGCATGGCCATGAACGACGAGGAAACCGTGGCGCTGACCGCGGGTGGCCACACGGTCGGCAAGTGCCACGGCAACGGCGACGCGGCCCTGCTGGGGGCCGAACCCGAAGCGGCGGGCGTCCATGAACAGGGGCTGGGCTGGAACAACACCACCCGCCGCGGCGTGGGCCGCGACACCGTCACGAGCGGGATCGAAGGCGCGTGGACGACCAACCCGACCAAGTGGGACAACGGCTATTTCCACCTCCTGCTGAACTACGACTGGGAGCTGAAGAAATCCCCCGCCGGTGCGTGGCAGTGGGAACCCGTCGACATCAAGGAAGAAGACAAGCCGGTCGATGTGGAAGATCCGTCGATCCGCCTGAACCCGATCATGACCGATGCGGACATGGCCATGAAGATGGACCCGGAATACCGCAAGATCTCGGAACGGTTCTACGCCAACCCGGCGGAATTCGACGACGCCTTCGCCCGTGCGTGGTTCAAGCTGACCCACCGGGACATGGGCCCGAAGGTGCGGTATTTCGGCCCCGAAGTGCCCGCCGAAGACCTGATCTGGCAGGATCCGGTGCCCGCCGGCAACACCGCCTATGACGTGGACGCGGTGA
Organism: Meridianimarinicoccus sp.; assembly: GCA_036770665.1. GTDB lineage: Bacteria > Pseudomonadota > Alphaproteobacteria > Rhodobacterales > Rhodobacteraceae > Meridianimarinicoccus. The sequence continues at coordinate 273 of DAIPIS010000177.1, read as the reverse complement.
AGGCGAAGATCGCGGCGTCGGGTCTGTCGGTGGCCGACATGGTCGCAACCGCATGGGACAGCGCGCGGACCTTCCGCGGCTCCGACCTGCGCGGCGGTGCCAACGGCGCGCGCATCCGGCTTGCCCCCCAGAAGGACTGGGACGGCAACGAACCGGACCGTCTGGCCCGCGTGCTGGCGGCGCTGGAACCCATCGCGGCGGAAACCGGTGCCAGCGTCGCGGACGTGATCGTGCTCGCCGGTAACGTCGGCATCGAACAGGCGGCCCAGGCCG
>DAIPIS010000176.1:2228-4526 GCA_036770665.1 Meridianimarinicoccus sp. | reverse complement strand
TGTTCCTCGACGGCATGGCGTTCGACGTGACCGAGGACATCGGGTTCGACATCCTGTCGTTCTCGGACGGCGACAACACCGCCTATGCGCTGCTGACCGGGCGCGTGGGTGGCACGCAGGCGATCTACGAGGTGCCGCTGATGGCGGATGCGCTGGGCCGGATCAACCTGACGCAGGTGATGGCGTTGAACAGGGATTTCGGCACGCTGCAGAGCCTCGCCGTGGCGCCCGCGCCGATCCCGGTGCCTGCCGCGCTGCCGCTGCTGGCGGCGGGTCTTGCGGCGCTGGGTCTGGCGGCGCGTCGTCGCCGCGGCTGATCGACGGCGCGGGGTGGCCGTGGTGCGCCGCGTGTCCGCCCGCCGGTCGCGCTGCCGACCCGTCCGGTGTCGCCGGGCGGGTCACGCCGGGTGCGGTGCAGCCCCCCGCCGCGCGCGCCCGGATTGCGCCCGAACTTCACGGAGAAAAGGGGAACGCCCGCTTGCTTCGCCGCGCGCGCCCGCGGCTGACCCGATGATCCCCCGCCGCCCGCGGCGGTGCCGTCGACCGGTGGTCCGACCGCAAGCACAAGGGTCCGGGGCCCGTGTTCCGCGTGCGGTCCGTCACTCCTGCGGCGCGTCGGCTGCGGTTTCGGCGGCCAGCAGGGCTGCAAGTCCGCTGCGATAGTCCGGGTAGAGCAGGGTCACGCCCAGATCCCGGAGCATGCGCGCGTTGCTGACCTTCTTGCTTTCCGCATAGAAGCTGCGCGCCATCGGGGTCATGTCGGCAGTGGCGAAATCCTCGCGCGGGGGTTCCGGCAGACCCAGCAGGTGGGCGGCATGGGCCAGCACGTCCTGCGGCGGGGCGGGGTCGTTGTCGCAGACGTTGTAGATCGCACCGGGATCGGGCCGGTGGATCGACGCCGCCAGCACCTGCGCGATGTCGTCCACGTGGATGCGGCTGAACACCTGCCCCGGCTTGATGATCTGCCGCGCGGTGCCGGCCCTGACCTTGGCGAAGGGGCCGCGACCGGGGCCATAGATGCCCGCCAGCCGGAAGATGTGCAGCGGCATCCCCGTGTCCCGCGCGACGGCCTGCCACGCCGCTTCGGCGTCCACCCGCGCGCGGCCCCGCGCGGTGGCGGGGGTCAGGGCCGTGTCCTCGTCCACCCACGCGCCGCCATGGTCGCCATAGACGCCGGTCGTGGACAGGTAGCCCGCCCAGGCGAGCCCGCCCGCGACGGCGTCGAGCGCGGGTCGCAGCGCCCGCAGCGCCGGGTCGCCCGCGTCGTCCGGTCCGGCGGAGATCAGCAGGTGGGTCGCGGTGTCCAGTGCCGGCGCGGGATCGTCGCCGGGCAGCAGCACGCCGATGCCTGTGGCGCGCAGTCGTGCGGCCTTGTCCGCCGTGCGCGTGGTGCCGGTGATGCGCCAACCCCGCGGCAGCAGCACCCGCGTCAACGCCTGCGCCGAATAGCCATGGCCGAAGGAAAAGAGGTGCGGGGTCCGGATCATGCCCGCACCCTGCGCCAGCGCCGCGGCGGGTGCAAGGCGTGGCCGTGGCGGTCGGATATCCCGTATCCGTGCCACGGGCCCGCTGCCGTCACCGGGCTTTCGCGCCGTGTCGGAATGGGCTGCGCTGCCACAGGTTGAGGTGGCGGGGTCTCCCATGGTCGAGGTCACGAATCCAGGCATGTTCACGGCGATCGGCACCGCGATCCAACAGGTCAAGGCCGACCATCCGGGCGATTATTCCAGTCCGTTCTGGGGCACGAAGAACACCGAACACATGAAGAACCTCGGCTTCGTGATCGGCTACGAGGACAAGGCGAAACAGCAGTGGTTTCGCGTGGATTACGACCCGAACCCCGAAAAGGCGCTCCATATCAACTGGGAACAGGACACCCGGGACCATCTGGGCCGCAAGGCCCGACTCAAGGAATGTTACCTTGTCCGCCCCCATATCCTGAAACCCGAGGACGAGATGTACACGTGGTGGCGTTCGGCCACGCTGCATCACTGCACCGAACTTCCGCCCGAGATCAGCGCGGCGATGGGCGGCAAGACCGTCTGGCGCGGTGCATTCTGGACCTGACGCGCGCCGCGCCGGGCCGGCAGACGTCCGCCGCCACGACGGTCCGGGCAAAGGACCAGGTGCAGGGCCGCCGCGTCAGCCCCGGTGATAGGGCCCGCCCGACAGGATCGACGCCGCGCGATAGAGCTGTTCGGCCAGCATCACCCGAACCAGCATGTGCGGCCAGACCATCGGCCCGAACGACATCCACCGGTCGCAGCCATGGCGGAACGCGGCATCGAACCCGTCCGC
>DAIPIS010000176.1:0-2128 GCA_036770665.1 Meridianimarinicoccus sp. | reverse complement strand
TGCACGATGGCATCGCCCGCGTCGATCAGCACCCAGTCGCCCTGGTCCTTGCCTTCGACCTTGCAGTAGATGTCCAGCTCGTGCTTGAGCCGTTCGATCAGCTTGTCGGCCATGGCCGCGACCTGACGCGACGACCGGCCCGACGCGATCACCATGAAATCGGCCATTTCCGTCCGACCGCGCAGGTCGATCGAAACGACCTCTTCGGCCTTGTCGTCTTCGAGGGAAGAAAGGATGCGCGCCAGCGTGCTGTCGCTTTGCGCCGTGTCGGGATGACCCTGCGGGACCCCCGGATGTGCGGCCCTGACCGAGACCGCCTGGGCTGTGTGAGACAGGACCATGTCCTCCTTGGTTGGGCACCGGAACCCGGCGCGATAGCGCAAGCCTACCACCGACCGGCGCTTTTCTCAATCCATCACGCGGATCGGCTTTCGCCGCGTCGCGCGGGTCGCGCGCTCGGCATGCGTCAGGCCGCGCGCTCAGCCCGGCTCGGTCACCACGAAAGCGACCTCGTTGCGGCGGTTGAACGGCAGCGTGAACGGATCGTCGTAGAAATAGAACCGCGGCGCACCTTCCAGCGCCACGCCCTCGGCTTCCGCCCAGGCCCGCAGCGCATCGGCCTGCTGGGTCAGTTTCGCATCGGTCCAGAAGCCGGAAAACCGGATCACCGCCTGCGTTTCCGCATCCGTGCGGGTCAGGCGAATCGCCGCGTCATCGGGAACCGGGAGCGTGTCCACGTCGAAGGCGGCGGGCATCATGAACCGGATGTCCCATGTCTCGCGCGCGGGGTCGGCGGGCAGTTGGGTCACCGGCGCGGTCATCGCGACCTTCGCGCCGTCGTCGTTCTTGCCGAAGATATACCCCGCGAGCGTGCGGAACCCCCGCCCCGCCGCCGCCTGCCGGTCGCCGCGCACGCGCACCTCGGCCACCACGTGCGGGTCATAGCGGCGCATTTCCACCGGGCCGTCCGTGCGGATCACCGCGTAGGGCGGCGTTTCATAGCCCTTGTACACCTCGGCCTCCGATGCTGCGGCGATCCCGGCCACGGCAAGCAGCGCCGCCATGCCGAGATGGGTCAGATGGGTCGTCAGTGTCATGTCCGGTCCAATCATCCATGTAGCATCACTACGGCGACAGGCCCGCACCGGATCACTCGCCGCCGCAGGTTCGCCCGGCTGGATGCCGTCATTCGATCGGCGCGGGATTTGGCACCGGGCCAAGCCGCGACGGTGCGGCGCTTGAACCTGCGCGGTACAGGGGGTAAGTGCGGGCCATGATGATGGTATTCGATATCGGTGACCGGGCCCGCCTGCCGTGGCGGTTTCACGGGCAGGGCCTGACGGCGACGGCCCGGCCATAATCCGCGCCGCGCGGCGTGATGCGCCAAGCCTTTCCTGTTTTCATGCCGGGAGACGACCCAAATGACCGCCCCCAACGTCACTGCCCCCCAAGCCTTTGCCCCGAAAACGCTCTATGACAAGATCTGGGATGCCCATCTCGCCCACGCGGCCGAGGACGGCACCTGCCTTCTCTATATCGACCGCCATCTGGTGCACGAGGTCACGAGCCCGCAGGCCTTCGAAGGGCTGCGCATGGCCGGTCGCACCGTGCGCGCGCCGGACAAGACCATCGCCGTGCCCGACCACAACGTGCCCACGACCGAGGATCGGGTGAGCGGCATCAAGAACGAGGAAAGCCGCATCCAGGTCGAGGCGCTCGATACCAATGCGCGCGAATTCGGCATCCATTATTACCCGGTGTCCGACGTGCGGCAGGGGATCGTGCATATCGTCGGCCCCGAACAGGGCTGGACCCTGCCGGGCATGACGGTGGTGTGCGGCGACAGCCACACCGCGACGCATGGCGCGTTCGGCGCGCTGGCCCACGGCATCGGCACGTCCGAGGTCGAACACGTGCTGGCGACGCAGACGCTGATCCAGACCAAGTCGAAGAACATGAAGGTGGAAATCACCGGCAAGCTGATGCCGGGCGTCACCGCCAAGGACATCACGCTGTCGATCATCGGCCATACCGGCACGGCGGGCGGCACCGGCTATGTCATCGAATACTGCGGCGAGGCGATCCGCGACCTGTCGGTCGAAGGCCGCATGACCGTGTGCAACATGGC
>DAIPIS010000030.1:0-19613 GCA_036770665.1 Meridianimarinicoccus sp. | reverse complement strand
TTCGTGGACCGGTTCAAGGCGAAGGCGAGCAAGGCCAAGCAGGCCCAGTCCCGCGTCAAGATGCTGGAACGGATGACGCCGATCACGGCACCCGAGGACGCGGCGGCGCAGGTGTTCACCTTTCCGCAGCCCGAGGAACTGTCGCCCCCCATCATCAATCTCGAAGGGGCGCAGGTCGGCTATGGCGGCCCGCCGGTGCTGGCGAACCTGTCGCTGCGCATCGACCAGGACGACCGGATAGCGCTTCTGGGCCGCAACGGTCAGGGCAAGTCCACCCTGTCGAAACTGCTGTCGGGCCGGCTGCCCGCCACGTCCGGACGGATGATCATGTCGTCCAAGCTGCGGATCGGGTATTTCGCCCAGCATCAGGTGGACGAGTTGCACATCGACGAAACGCCGCTGCAACACCTGCAACGCGAACGCCCCGACACGCCGCAGGCGAAGCTGCGCGCACGGCTTGCGGGCTTCGGGCTGGGGGCCGATCAGGCAGGCACGGTCGTGGGCAAGCTGTCGGGCGGGCAGAAGGCGCGCCTGTCGCTGCTGCTGGCCACGCTCGACGCGCCGCATCTGCTGATCCTCGACGAGCCGACGAACCATCTGGACATGGAAAGCCGGGAGGCGCTGGTGGAGGCGCTGGCGGCCTACACCGGCGCGGTGATCCTTGTCAGCCACGACATGCACCTTCTGAGCCTCGTGGCGGATCGGCTGTGGCTGGTCAGCGGCGGGCGCGTCACCCCCTACGAGGACGATCTGGACGCCTATCGCAAGATGCTCCTGGCGGGAGATCCGAAAGCCGACAAGACCGGCAAGGGCAATGGGGGCAATGGGGGCAATGGGGGCAACGGAGCAAACGGCGCCGCCCCCGCCGCACCGCCGCCCCGCCCGAAACCGTCCCGCGACGCCATCATGGCCCTGCGCGCCGAGGTGCGCAAATGCGAAGAGCGGCTGGCCAAGCTGAACGACATGCGCGACCGGCTGGCGAAGAAGCTGGCCGATCCGGGGATGTACGAACCCGACAAGATCGGCGAGGCCGAGATCTGGCAGAAGAAATACGCGGAAGTCATGGAAGGGCTCGACCGTGCCGAGGACCTGTGGCTCAGCGCGCAGGAAAAGCTGGAACGGGCGGGGGCCTGACGCCATGGACATGGCCTCGGCGCTCACGAGTTTCGTCACGCTGCTGGTCGTGATCGATCCGATCGGCACGGCCCCCCTGTTCGTCGCGCTGACCGCCGGAATGGACCCCACCCGCCGCCGTCGCGTGGCGCTGCGGGCCTGCGCGATCGCGGCGGGCATCCTGACAGTGTTCGGCCTGGCCGGGAACGCGGTGCTGGACTCGCTCGGGATCTCCCTGCCCGCGTTCCGGATCGCGGGCGGGATGCTCCTGTTCCTGATCGCCGTGGACATGCTGTTCGAAAAGCGCACCAAGCGGCGCGAGGACCGCACCAAGGACGACGACGACCACGACCCGTCGGTCTTTCCGCTGGCCACACCGCTGATCGCGGGGCCCGGTGCCATGGCGGCGATGATCCTGCTCAACACCGGATCGGACGTGACATGGATCGACAAGCTGGAAATCCACCTTGTCATGCTGGGCGTGGTCCTGCTGGTGCTGGCCATGTTCCTGATCGGCGGGTTGATCGAACGGGTGCTGGGGCGCACCGGCATCCTTGTGGTGACGCGGCTTCTGGGGATGCTGCTTGCGGCGCTGTCGGTGCAATTCGTGCTGGACGGGCTCGTGGCGCTGGGGGTGATGCCGGGCTGAGCCTTGGTCCGGCCGCGCGCGCCCCTATCTATGGCGCAGCGCATGGAGGGGCCGATGACCGCCGACAGTATCGCTTCGCTGATCTATCTCACGCTGCTCGGTGTGGTGGTTGCGGGATATTTCCTGCTGGCCAATCGCCACCAGATGGGGCGCATCGCGCAACAGGGCGCCATATGGGCGCTGATCTTCGTGGGCATCGCGGCAGGGGCCGCGCTCTGGGACGACATCCGCGGCGCGTCGGACAGCCAGGGTGTTTTCCAGGATGGCGACCGGATCGTCGCCACCCGCGCCCCCGACGGCCATTACCACCTGACGCTGGGGATCAACGGCGCGCCCGTGCGGTTCCTTGTGGATACGGGGGCCAGCGACATGGTCTTGAGCCTTCAGGACGCGGCGCGCGCGGGGTTTGACCGGGACGCGCTGCGCTTTGTCGGGCGCGCCGCCACGGCCAACGGAACGGTCCAGACCGCGCCCGTGACGCTCGACAGCGTGGAACTGGGCGGGATCGTGGATCGGAATATCGCAGCGCAGGTCAGCGGCGGCGACATGCCGGGATCGCTTCTGGGGATGCGGTACCTGTCACGCTTCTCGGAGGTGACGTTCGCGGGCGACACGCTGACCCTGCTGCGCTAGGGTCGGCTCCGCACGGGCGGGACGCGGCTTTCAGGCGCTCGGACAAGCGCGGTCGCGCGGTCATGGCATGGCGTCGCGCGTCCCGCCGCGATCCGCCCAGACCGGATCAGACGGGTCGCATGGGCGGCCGGGCCACACGCGACGGTCGGTCCGGGGACGCATGGCATCAGGTTGGCACATGCGCCCCCTTCCCGTGACGGAGGGGGAAGTCCCCGCCACGGCACCGACAGCACCGGCAGTCCCGATCGCGGTCCACCCCACTGTCGGAGCGAGGCGGACCAGCGCCTGCCAGCCTGTTCCGGTTAGCACCCGCTGAAGTTGCCGGATGTGTCCCAAGTCACAGTTGCTGGGAAAAATGCCGGGGCACTCCGCTGTCAGGTCGCCGGGTCGGCGCTGCGTGCACATGTCCAGCGGCCCGATGCCTCGGACCAGTATTCCGCGCCCAGTCCTGCGCCCGTCAGTTCGGCCCATTGCGCGCGGGCACGCGAGACCGCCGCGTCGTCCTGCCCGTCGAAGATGACAAAGGTCCGCCCCAGCGCGCGGACCTCGTCTGCCATCACCGCCGCACCGTCCAGCACCATCAGGCAGTCGATGCCGGGGGCCAGCCGCGGCGCCGGGTCGATCAGCACCGGCTGCAACGCGTCCTGCGCCCCGCCCGCCAGCCCGTGCGGCAGGAACCCGTCCTCCGGCACCAGCCAGAGCCGCTGGTCCAGCGCCTCGGCGCGCGCCGCGTCGCCGCAGCGCACCTGGACCCGCAGCCCGGCATCCAGTGCGCGCTCCAGCAGTTTCGGCAGCGTGTCCTCCACCGGCCCGCGCGTGACGTGGTAGAAGCGCAGCACGCCCATGGATCAGGTCTCGAACCGGTCCGCGATCAGCCGGTCGAGCGACAGCACGCCCCAGCCGCTGGCCCCCTTGGGCGCCAGCGGTGCCGCTTCGGCAGGCAGCGTCACGCCCGCGATATCCAGATGCATCCACGGCATGCCATCGCGCACGAACCGCTTGAGGAACATCGCCGCCGTCACGGCACCCGCCGCGCGCCCGCCGGCGTTGCGCATGTCCGCGACACGGCTTTTCAGCGCCTTGTCATAGACCGGATCCAGCGGAAGCCGCCATGCGCCTTCGCCCGTCGCCGCCGCGGCCTTCAGGAACGCGTCCACCAAACCGTCATCGGTGGCGAAAACCCCCGCCCTGTCATGCCCGAGCGCCACGATCACGGCCCCGGTCAGGGTCGCCAGATCGACCAGTGCCGCGGGCTGGAACCGCTCCTGCGCGTACCAGAGCACATCGGCCAGAACCATCCGCCCCTCGGCGTCGGTGTTCACGACCTCGACCGTGTCGCCCTTCATCGACCGGATCACGTCGCCGGGGCGCATCGCCAGCCCGTCGGGCATGTTTTCCACCAGCCCCACCAGGCCGACCACGTTCGCCCGTGCCCGGCGCAACGCAAGCGTGCGCATCACGCCCGCGACCACGCCCGCGCCGCCCATGTCCGCGGTCATCTCCTCCATGCCCTGCGCGGGCTTGATGCTGATGCCGCCACTGTCGAACACGACCCCCTTGCCCACCAACGCCAGCGGGGCCGCGTCGCCGCCGCCCTGCCAGCGCATCACGACGACCTTGGACGGGCTGGCCGACCCCTGCCCCACGGCAAGCAGCGTGCGCATCCCCAGCCGTTCGAGATCGGGTTCTTCCAGGATCTCCACGTCCAGCCCCAGATCCTGCATCGCCGCCAGTTGCGCCGCGAAGAGGTCGGTGGTCATCACGTTCGCCGGCGCGTTGATCAGGTCGCGGGCGAAATGCACGCCTTCGGCCCGGGCCGCATCGTCGCGCGCGGCGCGGGCCACGGCCTCGGGGCGTGTGACCATGATCGCGACCGGCCCGCGCGGCAGACCGACGCTGTCGCCTGTCTTGTGATCCTCGAAGGCGTAATCGCGCAACGCCAGTCCCAGCGCGATGTCGGCGGCCTGCGGCAAGGCACCGGCCAGCACCAGGAGCCCCGCCCGGCGGCGTCCCGCCGCGATGGCGGCACCGGCACGGCGCGCCGTCATGGCATCTGCACGCCGGTCCAGCTTGACGACCTGCACCGCGTCCGCGGCCATGCCGCCGGGAAACGCCATGTCGAACGCAGCCCCCCCTGCCAGATCGGCGAACCGGTCGCTGGCCACGGCCCGCGACAACGCCCCGCGCATCAACCGGTCCACCCGCCGCGCCGGAACCGGCAGCGTGCCATCGGGCGCCACGAACACCGCGATGCGGCCTTCGGTGCCCGCAAGGACCGACAGGTCCTGCGGCAGGAAACGGATTTCGGGCGGCATGGTCATGGCGGTCCTTTCACGCGGATCAGGCGATACCGTATCCAGCGCGCACGGGCTTGGCCAGAACCCGTTTTCCATCCCGGCGGGATCGGCTAAGACCGGGTGGACGGTAGCAGGCAGGAGCGACACGGCGTGGGGCGGTTTGACAGATACATCCTGTCGCATCTCGTGCGGGTGTTTGCCTTCTTCGCGCTCGTGCTCGTGGGGATCTACTGGGTGAACCGCGCGGTCATCCTGCTCGACCGCTATCTGGCCGAAGGCCAGGGCGGCGCGCGGGTGCTGGAACTGACCGTTCTCAGTCTGCCCGCGATCATGACCATCGTTCTGCCCGTCGCCGGGTTCGTCGCCGCCGCCTTCGTCACCAACCGGCTGCACGCGGACAGCGAACTCGTGGTGGTTCAGGCCACGGGCTACAGCGCGTTCCGGCTGGCGCGGCCCTTCGCGGTGTTCGGCGTGGCGCTGGCCGCGCTGATGCTGGTGCTGGGCAACCTGGTGGTGCCCGAAAGCTTCAAGCGGATCAGCCGGATCGAAGCCGATCTCGCCGCCGCGATTTCGGCCCGGCTGCTGGTGCCCGGCAGTTTCCAGAGCCCGGTCGCGGGTGTCACGGTCTATGTGCGCGACATCGCCCCCGACGGCACGATCGAAGGGCTCATGCTGACCGACCGGCGCGAGGGCATCCGCGAAACCACGTATTCGGCGCATCGCGCGCTTCTGGTGCGCCACGACGACGGACCGCGGCTGGTGATGTTCGACGGCATGGCCCAGACCATCGACACCCGCACGAACCGGCTGGCGACAACGGTCTTCGACAGCGCGACGGTGGCGATCGGCACGCTGGTGGATGCGCCTGCCGTCCGGCGCCTCGACTACCGGTCGCTGTCCACCGCGGCGCTGCTGCACCCGACCGACGCGATGGTCGATGGCACGGGCCGACCGCCGGATTTCCTGCAGCGCGAGGCGCATCTGCGCATGACCGAGGCGTTGCTGTCCGTGGGTGCCGTGCTGGTTGGCTTCGCCGCGCTGATGCTGGGCGGATTCAGCCGGTTCGGTCTGTGGCGGCAGATCGTGCTGGCGGTGCTCCTGATCGTGGTGGTCAAGCTGGCGGACAACGCCGCGATAGACGTGGCCAAGCAACGCGCGGACCTGTGGTGGGTGGTCTACAGTTCCAGCCTGTTCGCGCTGGCCTTGTGCAGCGGGCTGCTGTGGCTGGGCAACGGCACGGTCGGCGCATGGCTGCACCGCAGGTGGACCGCATGACCCTGCATCTCTATTTCGCGCGCAAGTTTCTGGTGATGTTCGGCGGGATCGTCGCGGGCTTTGCGGTGTTCATGTGGCTGGTGGAATTGCTGGAACATATCCGCCGCTTCGACAGCGGAACGGTCGGGCTGGAACATCTGGCCTACATGGCGGCGCTGCACCTTCCGGAGGTGCTCTACCAGGTCCTGTCGCTTGTCGTGCTGCTGACCGCCATCGCGTTGTTCGTGGGTCTGGCACGCACCAGCGAACTTGTGGTGACGCGCGCCACGGGGCGCTCGGCGCTGCGCAGTCTCGCAGCACCCGTTCTGGCGTCGGTGCTGCTGGGTGCGGGGGTCGTGGCCATCGGCAATCCGCTGGTGGCCGCGTTGTCGCGCGAATACCGGGCCGAGGAAAACATCCTGCGCGGATCGGAACGCATCGTGTCGGTCAGCCGCGAAGGGCTTTGGCTGCGCCAGGGCAGCGCCGCGCGGCAAACCGCGATCCACGCGGAAACGGCCAATCTCGACGGCACGCACCTGTTCGGCGTCAGCTTCCTTGGCTTCGATCGCAGCGACGTGCCGCTGTTCCGGATCGACGCCCGCGAGGCGGAACTGATCGACGGCGCGTGGGTGCTGCGCGATGCCAAGCGCTGGGATTTCACGACTGACGCCAACCCTGAAGCGACCGCCGAAACAGCCGCCACGCTGTTCGTCGAAACCGACCTGACCCGCGACCAGATCCGCGACAGTTTCGGCACGCCGTCCGCCATCCCGATCTGGGATCTGCCCGCCTTCATCGCGCGGCTCGAGACGGCGGGATTTTCGGCGCGCTCCCACCGGGTGTGGTTCCAGTCCGAACTGGCCAAGCCGCTGAGTTTCGTGGCAATGGTGCTGATGGGGGCGGTGTTTACCCTGCGCCACACGCGGCTGGGGCGCACGGGGCTCATGGTGCTGTTCGCGGTGCTGTCGGGGTTCGCCGTGCATTTCGTGGCGAACCTGGCCCAAGTGATGGGCGACAGCGGGCAAATCCCGGTGATGGCCGCGATCTGGGCACCCCCCATCGCCGCGATCCTGATCGCGCTGGCGCTCCTGCTGCATCTCGAGGACGGATGACGCGCGCGCGCCGGCATCTGACCCTGCTGCTGGTCTGGCTGGCGGTCGTGGTGGCCCCGCCCGCCTGGGCGCAGGACGCCGGAGAGGTCACGGCGCTGGTCGCGGACCTTGTCCGGATCGACGGAAATGACAGGCTGGTCGCCGAGGGCAACGTGGAGGTCTTCACCGGCGGTCGCCGCCTGCGCGCCAGCCGGATCGTGTATGACCGGGCCACCGACCGGGTCCGGATCGACGGACCGATCGAGCTGCGCGATGCCGCGGGCACCATCGTTCTGGCCGATCAGGCGGAACTGGACACCGACCTGACCAACGGCATCCTGCAGGGCGCGCGCATCGTGCTGAACGAACGGTTGCAGATCGCCGGGGCCGAGATGCAGCGCCGTGACGGGCGATTCAGCGACCTGCGGCAGGTCGCAGCGTCAAGCTGCCAGGTCTGCGCGCGCGGACAGACACCGCTGTGGGAAATCCGCGCCGCCCGCGTCATCCACGACGAGGAAGACGGACAGATCTATTTCTACAACGCGCGGTTCCGCGTCGCGGGCATCCCGGTGTTCTACCTGCCGGCCATGCGCGTGCCGGACGGCACCGATCCGCGCGTGCGCGGATTCCTGCCACCCAGTTTCGTGTCCAGTTCGATCCTCGGGAACGGATTCAAGGTTCCGTGGTTCCTGCCGCTGGGCGACCATGCCGACGTCACCCTGACCCCGTACATCACCGAGGACGACAGCACGACTCTGGAGGCCCGCTACCGGCAAGCCTTCGTCCGGGGCGATCTTGCGGTCGAAGGGGCGGTGTCCCGCGACAGGCTCGATCCGGACCGGACCCGTGGCTACGTCTTCGCCACGCAGACCCTGGCGCTGCCGCAGGGGTTCAACCTGAGGGCGGATGTGGAAGCGACCAGCGACGACGCCTACCTGCGCGACTACGACTTTTCCGACAAGGACCGGCTCGACAGTGCCATCGCGGTCAGCCGGGTGCGACCGGGCGAGCTGATCGCCGCCGACATCACCCACTACCAGTCGCTGCGCGCCGACAGCGATGACAGCAACGATCCCGATCTCGTGACCTACGGGCGCTGGGACCGGCGGATGGCGGCACCCGGCGTGGGCGGCTGGCTGGATGTGGATCTCGCCGCACAGGCCTTCCGGCGCGAAAGCGACGCGGACATCGACGGGCGCGACATGGCGCAACTGCGCGGACGCGTCGGGTGGCGCAATACCTGGACCGGTCCTGCGGGGCTGCGGCTGGCGGGGCGGGGCGACGCCACGCTGGATATCAAGCAGATCAATGACGACAGCCGGTTCGATGCGCTGCAGGCGGGGGTGTGGCCGCAAGGCGCGCTGACCCTGTCATGGCCGCTGATCCGCCCCGGCGCGCAGGGCAGCTACCAGACCATCGAACCCGTCGCGCAGTTCGCGCATTCCGCCGACACCGGAATCGACTCCCCCAACGACGATAGCACGGCCGTCGCGCTGGATACCGGCAACATCCTGTCGCTCAACCGCTTTCCCGGACTGGACGAAACCGAAACCGGCACGCGCGCCAACCTCGCCCTGCGCTGGAGCGCGCAGGATGCCGCGGGGGTCCGGCTGGCGCTGACCGGCGGGCGCATCTACCGCTTCTCGGACACCGACCAGTTCAGCGACGCCTCCGGCCTCGCGGGGGCCAGGTCCGACTGGCTGGCACAGATCGATCTCGACGTGACCGACGAGATCCGGTTCCGCACGCTGGCCCTGCTGGACGATGATCTGGATCTGTCGATCTTTGAGTCGCGGCTGGGCTGGAACGGCCCGGCTCGGGTGGTGCTGGCGTCGAATTATATCTGGCAAAGCGCCGACCGCGACACCAACCTGACCGAGGACCTGTCCGAACTCTACGCCGCCGCCAGCGTGCCGCTGACCCGGACCTGGTCGGCCCGGGGCGAGCTGCGGCGGGATTTCACGGCAGGGCGCACCAACCGGTCCGGGCTGGTCCTGGGCTACGCCAACGAATGCGTCAGGGTTGATCTTTCCGTCACGCGGCGGTTTAGAGCGACCAGTGACGTGGAGCCGACGGTGACCTATGGTGTCACGGTCGAACTGGCCGGGTTCGGCGCTGCCGAACGCCCCCCGGCCGCGGCCCGGTGCAGGAATTGAGGACGACACGACCATGATACCCCGCAGCGCCCGACCCCGTCGCCTGTTCCCGGCCCGCATCTGCGCGGCGCTCGTCACCTGCGCGGCGTTGCTCGCCCCGGTCACGGCGGCGGCGCAGGCAAACCTCTTCGACACGGTCGCACGGGTGAACGACAGCGTCGTGACCCGGTTCGAGGTGATCCAGCGCACGCGCCTGCTTGGCGTGCTGCGCCGCCCGGACGCGTCGCCGGGCGCGGCACTGGACAGCCTGATCGACGACCGGCTGCAGCAGCAGGCCGCGCGCGATGCCGGGATCGTGCCGACCGAGGAGGACATCGGCTTCGGGATCGAGGAATTCGCCGGACGCGCCAACCTGACCGGCGAGGAACTGTTGATCGCGGTGTCCGAGGTGGGCATCGAACCCGAAACGGTGCGCGACTACATCGCGACGCTGATTTCCTGGGGCGAGGTCGTTCGGGAACGCTTCACCGCCCGCGCGCGACCGTCGGAGACCGAGATCGACCGTGCGGTGGCGCTGGGGCTCGACAGCGGATCGACGCGGGTGCTGCTGTCGGAAATCATCCTGCCCGTGACGCCCGAAGCGGCCGCGGCGACGCAGGAACGCGCCGCGGCCATCATGGAACTGCGCAGCTTCGACGCGTTCTCGGCGGCGGCGCGGCGGTTTTCGGCGGCCCCGTCGGCCGGCAATGGCGGTCAGCTCGACTGGTTGCCGCTGTCGCAGTTGCCACCGCAGATCGCGCCGCTGCTGCTGGGCTTGCAGCCCGGCGACGTGACGCGCCCCATCCCGCTGCAAGGCGGGCTGGCCTTGTTCCAGCTGCGCGCGCTGGAGGACCAACGCCCGCCGCTGGGCGGTACCGTGACGCTGGACCACGCGACGGTGCGGTTTCCGCCCGGTACCGATCTGGAAGCCGAACGCCTGCGCCTGCGCGACCTGACGGATCGCTGCGACGATCTTTACGGCGTCTTTCAGGGCGCGGGCGAGGACCGTCTGCAGCGCGACGCGGGACCGCGCAGCGCGCTTCCGGCGGCACTTGGCGCCGCACTCGACCGTCTGGACGCCGGCGAGATGGCGGTGTTGGGGCCGCAGGCGTCGGGCGACGGCGGGCGGATCGTGATGCTGTGCGACCGGCAGCGAATCGCGGACGAGGATCTGAGCCGCGAGCAGATCCGCCAGCAATTGTTCGGCCGGCGGCTCGAAGGGCTGGGGGAGGCGTTTCTGGCGGAGCTGCGGTCGGATGCGTTCATCGAGCGGCTGGAATGACCGCGCCTGATGCGGCCGTCGCGCCGATTGCGCCGATTGCGCCGATCGCGATGACCTGCGGCGAGCCGGCGGGCATCGGCCCGGAACTGGCGGCGAAGGCGTGGAAGGCCCTGCGCGGCACCCTGCCCTTCGTCTGGCTGGGCGATCCCGCGCACCTGCCTGCGGGCACGCCGACAGCCATCCTGTCCGACCCGGCGGAGGCTGTGAGCGCGGCGTATCGGGCACTGCCGGTCATGCCCCACGGCTTCGGCAGCGGCGCCGAACCGGGCCGACCGAACCCGGGTCACGCTGCGCATGTCATTGCCGTCATTGAAAAAGCCGTGGCGCTGGCGCAGGCGGGAACCGTGTCGGCGGTCTGTACCGGGCCGATCCACAAGAAGGCGCTGATGGACGGGGCGGGGTTCCGGTATCCGGGCCATACCGAATTTCTGGCCGCACTTGGCGGGGTGGACCGGGTGGTGATGATGCTGGCCTGCCCGGCGCTGCGGGTGGTGCCCGCGACGATCCACATCGCGCTGGCGGAGGTGCCGCAGGCCCTGACGGCAGCGGGGTTGCGGGAGGTGCTGCGGATCACCCACGCCGGGCTGCGGCGCGATTTTTCCATTGAAAACCCGCGGCTTGCGGTGGCCGGGCTGAACCCCCACGCGGGCGAAGGCGGGGCCATGGGGCGCGAGGAGATCGACCTGATCGCCCCGGTCATCGCGGGCTTGCAGGCGGAAGGCATGGCGATCAGCGGGCCGCACAGCGCCGACACGATGTTCCACGATGCCGCCCGCGCGCGCTATGACGCCGCTGTCTGCATGTACCACGACCAAGCGCTTATCCCCATCAAGACGCTGGATTTTTCCGGCGGCGTGAACGTCACGCTGGGACTGCCGTTCATCCGCACCTCGCCCGATCACGGCACCGCGTTCGACATCGCGGGAACCGGGCGGGCCGACCCCACCAGCCTGATCGCGGCGCTGCGCATGGCGCAGCAGATGGCCACGGCGCGAGCCGCTGCGCGCTGAATCCGAGTGTAAGAAACGTGTAGGAGTCCTGTAGGAGTCCTGTAGGAGTCCCGCGCCCATGGCCGCCATCGACGACCTTCCCCCCCTGCGGCAGGTGATCGCCGATCACGGGCTGAGCGCGCGCAAGGCGCTGGGGCAGAATTTCCTGCTGGACCTGAACCTGACCGCCAAGATCGCGCGGGCGGCGGGCGACCTGACGGGCGCGGACGTGCTGGAGATCGGCCCCGGCCCCGGCGGCCTGACCCGCGGGTTGCTGGCGGAAGGCGCGCGGCGGGTGCTGGCGGTGGAAAAGGACGCGCGATGCATTCCCGCGCTGCGCCAGATCGCCGACGCCTATCCGGGTCGGCTGGAAGTGATCGAGGGCGATGCGTTGCAGATCGACGCCGCGGAACATCTGACGCCGCCGATCAAGGTGGCGGCGAACCTGCCCTACAACATCGGGACCGAACTGCTGGTGCGCTGGCTGACCCCGTCCGACTGGCCGCCGTTCTGGGTCAGCCTGACGCTGATGTTCCAGCGCGAGGTGGCGCAGCGGATCGTGGCGCAGGCGGGCGGCAAGGCGTATGGGCGGCTCGCGATCCTTGCGCAATGGCGGGCCGATGCGCGGATCGTGATGGACCTGCCGCCGCAGGCCTTCACCCCCGCGCCCAAGGTGTCGAGCGCAGTGGTGCACCTGACCGCCCTGCCCGCGCCCCGCTTTCCCGCCGATGCGGGCGTTCTGTCACGGGTGGTGGCGGCCGGGTTCAACCAGCGCCGCAAGATGCTGCGCGCGTCCCTGCGCGGTGTCGCCCCGGATATCGAGGACCGGTTGCAGGCCGTGGGCATCCCGCCCACCGCCCGGGCCGAGGAGATCGATCTGGAGCGCTGGTGCGCGCTGGCCCGCGCCGTTGCGGCAGGATGACATGGCAAAGCCGCCCCGGTGTGCGGGGCGGCGGCAGAGGCGATACGATGCCCGGGCGGTTGGCGGGCCGTCAGGTCGCGCGGCGGCGGATGCTGACGGCCCCCGGTCTTTCCCGGCTGTCGGGGTTCAGCCGCGGCGGCGCAGGAGCACCAAACCACCGAGCGCGGCGGCCAAGAGCGGCAGGGCGGCAGGCACCGGGATCGGCGTAGCCGACGACAGGGTCGCGATCACTTCATAGGTCGTGCCGTCCGCCAGATTGCGCAGCGGATCGGTGCCCGGGAACGGATCAAAGAACTCCAGTTCGATCAGGACGAACTTCCCGAAGTCTCCGGCGGCGCTGCCGGTGAGGTTCCCGAACAGCAGCTGCAGGATGTCATCGGCGAACCCGGCCTGCACCAGTGTGCCGTCGAGGAACGCGCCATCGTCGTCCATCGAGAAGAATGTGCCGTTCGCCGTGGCGTAGGGATCGGTCGTGTCGAAATCGACGAGGATGTCGAACAGCAGCGTGCCGACGGGGGAGAGGTCGATGCTGACCCCTTCGGCCCCGAAGATCGACAGATCGCCGATCCCGCCGGTTTCAAGATAGTCGGCGATCACGAAGGGGATGTCGATGAACGGCGCATCCGTGATGACGTTGAGCGGCGATGCATCGGCCTGGTCGGCCGCCGTGAAGGCGGCCAGACCGATGGCGAGGGCGGACAGAAGGTTTTTCATGGTTCTTGGTTTCCTGTTCCGGATCACGCGAAGGCGATCGTGTCGAAGGTTTCGAAGATGATGTTGTCGGCGGTGACACCCTCGCCGCGGATGTAGAGCGCGTCCTGCGCCCGCGCCGGCCCGTCGAAGTAGACCACCACCGCCGAGGAGGTTTCGCGGATTTCCGCGACCGTCGCCCCGTTTGCAAGACCGATGATGTCGATGCCCACTTCGTAGTCGGTGATGGTGTCGCGGTCGCGCACGTTGTCCATCGTTTCGAGCCCGAAGACGAACACGTCCGCACCCAGACCGCCAGTCATCGTGTCGGTGCCTGCGCCGCTGACGATGATGTCGTCGCCGTCGGTGCCCAGCAGCCGGTCGCGCCCGTCCGTGCCCATGATCAGGTTGAACAGGGGTGCGTCGATCACGCCGTCGGTGCGGAAGTCGAGGTTCTGGATGCGATTGTCCATCCCGACCGCGCTGTCGGCAACGTTATAGGCGTTGGCCGCGTCGCCGAAATTGGCGGCGAGGTATTCGGCCAGCGCGTCCTGTTCGGTGCCTTCCGCGGCGAAGGTCGCCGCACCCGTCATGGCGTTGACCGGCTCCCCGTCGGCATCGAGGGTCACGAGATCGACCCGGTTCACCGCATCGCCCTCCGGGAACGGATACCCGTCGCCGCCATCCGCGAGGAAGCCGAGCGTCACGATCCGCACCGTGGCGGCGGGATCCTGCACCACGCCGTCGCGCATGAACACCGCGATGTCGGTGCCATCGGCATCGGTGATCGCCGCGTTCACGAGGCGGCTGCCCGAGGGCTGGTCATCGTCGAAGCTGAACTGCAGCCCCGACACCTGCGGGAACTTGCCGTTGGCACTGGGCGAGGATCCGACCGCGTGTTCCAGCACATCCACCAGTTGCTGATGGGTCAGCGTCACCAGTGTCAGGCTGTTGTTGAACGACAGGGCGCGCGCGATGTCGGTCTGGCTGATCCCGCCTTCGGGCTTCACCACTTCGCCGTCGATGACGATTGCGCTGTTGGCCTGCCGGACGAAGCCGTCGCCGCCCGCGGGCACCACGGTTTCACCGATGGAGGCGCGGATGCCGCCGCCGTTCTTGATCGACACCAGCACGGTCGGGTCGACCGCCTGCGCGGCGGCGAGGTTCGCGTCGGCGGTGAGGTTGCCGAAGTTGGTTTCCTGCGTCCGCACGCCGTCGGTGTCCGACCCGGACCGGTTGCCGTTGAGGAACACGTTCGAGATGCCGAACACGTTGCTTTCGGTGGCGATGATCTGCTCCTGGATCGCGTCGGTGATCGCCTGCACTTCGGGGTCGATCATCTCGGCGGCACCGGCCACGTTGGCAAGGCCGGTTGCGTCGGTGGCATAGGCGCCCGAGATGTCCGGGTCATAGCTGCCGGGGATGATCTTGCCATCGGCGTCGAAGTCGATGACGAGCCGCCCCACGTACTTGTAGGACCCGTCCGTGTTCACGACCGCGATCGGGTTTCCGTCCGCGTCGGTGAAGAACTGCGGATAGTCACCCTGGTCGCTGTCACCCGGCCGGATGTAGTCGGTGTCGTCGAAGAGCCGGGTGTTCGACCCGCCGCCGACGATGATGTCCACGTGGGACAGGCGCGTGGCGAGCTGATACTCGATGTCGATCTGCTGCATGTGCGTCAGCAGGACGACCTTGTTCATGCCCGGGTTGGCGAGCAGGAGCGCGTCCACCTCGGCCTGGATTTCGGCGGCGAGCGCGTCCAGTTCCGCCGGTGTGGGCGTGCCCGAACCCCAGGCCGGGGAAACGCCGACACCGCCGATGCTGGAGATGTTGCCGACGTTCGGCGTGACCGCGCCGACCACGCCCAGCTTTTCGCCGTTCACGTCGAGCACGGTGGAGGAGGACACCACATTGCCCTGCGGAGCCTGCCCGCCCGCGACCACGAGCGGCGCAAGATTGCCGTCGGTCGAAAAGTCGAGGTTGGTCGACAGGTAGGGGAAGGCCGTCCCAGCGAAGTCCAGCCCGTCGAGTGCCGTGCCGGTCAGGGCCGAGAAATCGCCCGGCGCCGCGCCGCTGATGAGGCGTGCCAGTTCGGCGGTGCCCTTGTCGAATTCGTGGTTGCCGAGTGCGACCGCCTGGAAGCCCATCTCGTTCACGATCTGGATGTCCGCGATGCCACCCGAGCCGAACACCGCCGCCGCGGCGTCATAGAACACGCCGGGGATGATCGCGTCGCCCGACGACAGGCGCACGGTGTTGTCCGGCAGACCGTCGTTGCCGAGGTCCTGCGCGTCGAGCGCGTTCAGGATGCCCGAGGCGCGGGCGATGTCGCCGATCTGGCCTGTCGAGGCTTCCTGGTCGGTGATGTGCAGCAGTTCCAGTGTCCAGGTGAAGGGTGCCGCCGGGATGCTGAACGAGGCGACGATCGGGTCGTGATCCGATGCTTTCGCTGCGCTGTCGGCGAATTCGCTGTTGACATACACGATGTCGAACGCCGCTGTTTCGGCAAGGCTGTCGGACACGAGGATGTGGTCCAGCGACTGGCTGTTGCCCTGGAAGTTGAAGCTGTAGCGTTCCAACGGGTCGAGCAGGTTGGTCAGGTTGTTCACACCTGCACCGTCCGCGTTCAGCACGCCTTCGATGCCCGTGACCGGCGAGACGAACTCGAATTCGTTGAAGTCGCCAAGCGCCACGAGCTTCGCGTCAGGGTTGTCCGCCAGTTTCGCGGCGAGGAAATCCTGCACCGCCGCACTTTGCGCCTGCCGTTCGTCGAGCGACCCGTTGACGGTCACGTCTTCCTGACGGGCCTCGAAGGGCTGGGACGTGCCGAAGATCGGGGCCGACCCGCCCTTGGACGAGAAGTGGTTGTTCACGACCGTCACGGTTTCGCCGTTGAAGGTGAAATCCGCCACGAGCGGCAGGCGCGCACCTGCGAAGGCTTCGCCGGCGCCCTGGCCACCGATCGTCTGCACGCTGCCCGGAACCAGATCAACCCGCGCGTCGTTGTAGAGGAACGCGGTGCGGATGTTGGCGCCCGGCTGCCCGCCCGACTGGTTGTTGGTGATGAACGTGTTGTCGATGAAGCTGTAGGTCGGGCCACCGGCGGCGATGATGGCGTCCACCAGCGTCTGGAGCGTCACGTCCGCAGCCACGGTGCCGTCGTTGACGCTGCCGCTGTTGTCCTGAATCTCCTGCAGGCCGATCACGTCCGGCGCGCCCATGTTGCCGACGATCTGCGCCGCGATGGCGTCGAACCGCCCATTCAGGATGTCGGCATCGCCGTCGCTGTCGTTCGGGTCAAGGTTCAGCACGTTGTAGCTGGCGACCGTCATCGTGTCCGCGTCGCTCGCGATGGTGGTGACCTTTGGCGTCAAGGTCGACGGCGTCGCGACGAAGGCTTGCGTCGGATAGATCTCGTAGTTGCCGAAGCTGTATCCCAGCACCCCGGTCACGTCACCGAGCAGCGCACCCACGTTCACCTGCGGGATGGAGAAGCCGGGCAGGATGCCGGTATCCTGGTTGATCTGGATCTTCTCCGGGTTGAAGTCGTCAGGCGCGATGTTGAGCGTGCCGCGCGCGCTGAGCCCGGTGGCGTCCGCCCCTTGGTCCACGACGGCGAAGATTTCACCGAAACGGTTGGTGCCGCTTACGGCCAGCAGGTCCTTGGCCGTTACGAGCATCCCTTCGAGCGCCTCGAAGAAGTCGATGCCGTCCTCGGTCGGATCGAAGCTTGTGAAGCTGTCGTCGTCGATGGTTTCGGACACCGGGATACGCCCACCTTGCCCGATGATCACGGCCGCCGGCAGCGCGTTGCCCTGCGACAGCAGCGTGATGACCGGGCTGCCCGAGATCTGTGTGATGGACAGGTTGCCCGAAGGAATCCCGCCCGGCGTGAATTCCGACACCGTACCGGCGACCTCGATCGCATCGCCGACCGCTACCAGCGGTACGCTGGCGGTGAACACGAAGATCGCGTCCGACGTGGCGGCGTTACCGTCCCCGGTCGGATCCTGCAGGTAGAACCCGTTGGTGTCGACCGCGGTGACGATGCCCGAGGTCACGACGCTTTGCCCCACCAGCGGCGACACATGGCCCGCGCCCTGGATGTCATAGATGGCGGTCAAGGTTACCGGCGGCGGGGGAGGCGGCGGCGGCGGCGTATCGCCGGTGTAGGCCTTGGTCGGGAACGGCGTGACAGCGGTGGCGTTGGAGGTCTGGTTGTCCAGCGCGTTGATGCCCGAGAACGTCCATTCCGCGGCGTCGAAGGTGGCCGACGGGCCGGTGCCTTCCTTGCGATAGGCCCATCCGTCCATGTGGTTCCAGGTCGAAAGGCCCACGTGGTCCTGTGTGCCGAACAGGTCCACGACCGCGCCGTCCTTGAACAACTCGATCGCATCGTCGCCGTTGATGTTCAGCGCGCTGGACGTGTAGTCGGGCGCGAAGCCGAAGAAGGTCGTGAAACCGGAAATTTCGGTCGCGACATAGAGGAACGTGCCCGCTGCCACGGCGACCGCCGGGAAGCTGAATTCCTCGCCATCGGTGCCGCCGCCATTGTTGGCGCTGCCGACCCCGTAGACCGACAGGTCTGCGATATCGTTGCGCACATAAAGTTCGACGGCTTTCGGAATGCCGCCGGTCAGCGGACCGTCGATGACACCGGTGATGACGAGATCGGACATGGAAGACTCCTGTTGGACGGGCAGAATGCCGCATGACTGGGAGCCTGTTAACCATCGAGTGTGACACAAATTGGGCGGAATTGTAAAAATCGAAACTACCGTGGGGTCAGCGGCGCGCGCGGCGGAGCGATCGCTGTGCCGCACGGAAGGCGCGTGCCGTCGCACGCACCGGGGGCAAGACACGCCGCCCCGGCTGTGCCATACGCGCGGCGCGGAACCCCCACGCGGCCCCGCGCCGCCGCCATCCCAGCGAGGTGCGCCATGTCCATCGTCCTGACCGATGTCCGGAAATCTTTCGCCGGAACGCCCGCCGTGGCAGGCGTGACCCTGGACCTGACGCCGGGCGAATTCTTCGCCATCGTGGGGGCATCGGGCTGCGGCAAGTCCACGCTCTTGCGGCTGATCGCGGGGCTGGAGACGGCGGATGCCGGGACGATCGCGCTGAACGGGCGGCCGGTCAGCGGACCGGGCCTGCATGTGCCGCCAGAGGACCGGGGCGTCGGCGTGGTGTTCCAGTCCTACGCGCTGTGGCCGCATCTGGACGTGCGCGGCAACGTCGCCTTTCCGGCCGAGGCGCAGGGGGTGGGGCGGGCCGAGGCCGCGCGCCGGGCCGATGCGCAACTGGCCACCGTGGAGTTGTCCGCGCTCGCCACGCGCAAGCCTGCGGACCTGTCGGGTGGGCAGCGCCAGCGGGTGGCGCTCGCGCGGTGCCTCGCGCAGGGGGCGGCGACGATCCTGATGGACGAACCGCTCGCCAATCTCGACCCGCACCTGCGCCAGAGCATGGAGGAGGAGCTGGCCGCCTTCCACCGGGCGTCAGGGGCGACGACGATCTTCATCACCCATGACCAGCGCGAGGCGATGGCGGTGGCCGACCGGATGGCGGTGATGGCGGCGGGGCGGTTCCTGCAGGTGGGCACGCCGCAGGAGGTATACGAACGGCCCGCATGCGCGGCGGTGGCGGGGTTCATCGGGCACGGCGCAGTGCAGCCGGTGGTGGTGCGCGGTGGCGTGGCGTTTCTGGGCGGTCGTCCGGTGGACCTGCGGGGTCTGGAGGGTGGCGATGGCCCGCGCGCGGCGCTGTTCCGGCCCGCCGATCTGGTGGCGGACGCGGCGGGCGCGGCGGATGCGATGCCGGGGCGCGTTCTGGCGGCGCTTTACCGGGGCGGGGTGTGGGACGCGAAGGTCGCGGTGGAGGGGCTGGACGCACCCTTCGCGGTGCAGCTTGCGGTGCCCGTCCGACCGGGCGAGACCCTGTCGCTGCGCGTGCGCGGCGGCTGGTTGCTGCCCGGTTGACCGCCCCGGCCGCGCCGCGCGCCGGTCGCGGGTCTGCGCGGCTCTCGCCGGTGCATGGCCTGGCAGATCGACCGGGGCGTGCGGCGTTCGTGGGCGGTCTCGGGGCGCACGCGCGTCCGGCGGGGACGCGGGACCCGGACGCGCGAAACCGGGGCCGACATCCCGGCGGCCTGCCTTACAGCCGCCATGGCACGACACCGGGCGGTGCGCGCCGCCCCAGCACGTCCAGAGCCGCCATCAGGGCCACGGTGGCCAGCACCGTCACCGCCGCCATCGCCGCCGCGAGCGTGGTATAGCCGCCGTTTTCATAGTTGAAGATGACGGTGCCGATCGTCTCCGTCCCCGTGGACCACAGAAGCGCGGACACCGTCACCTCGTTGTAGGCGGTCAGGAACACGAGGATCGCGCCCGACGCGGCAGCGGGTGCCACCAGCGGCAGGAAGATGCGCCACATCCGCCGCCCCCAGCCCGCACCCGACACGCGCGCGGCTTCGTCCAGCGCGGGATCGAGTTGCAGGCAGGCGGCGGTCACCGGTTTCAGCGCCACCGCGAAGAAGGCGCAGAGATAGGCCAGCACGATGAT
>DAIPIS010000175.1:0-4606 GCA_036770665.1 Meridianimarinicoccus sp. | reverse complement strand
GCGGAGGGTGTCCGCGCGAACGGCGCGGCGTCCATGTCTCGCGCCCCGGCACGCCGCAGCGGGTACCGACAGCAGGGGTCCCTTACCCTGTGCGGAGAGGGTGCAGGAAGGCGGCGAACAGGGGATGTGGCGCGTTGTGGACAGGTAAACGGCTACCTTGTGCTGACAGCATCCCCCCCGGCGTTCGGTCCCGTCGAGGTCGTTCCCGACCGCGGCAACCGCCGTTGGCGTCCGAGCCGAAGGACACCCGGCGGGCGAATGCGGTGTGTTCGGCCAACTGGCGTGGTGCAGACGATGTGCCGTCCGTCCAACCCGCCCTTTTTTTGTTCCGGACGTGACAGCGGGCAGGGCCGCGAAACACCCGGCCAGAGTGACCGGTCCATCCAGGCGTGTTGCGCGCTGGCCCGACGCGTCTGATCGACGGTGGCGGCTTTTCTCTGTGCCGATCGATCCGGCGCTGCTCCTTCAAGGCCAACGGCCCGTGTGGGATCGCACGCTTTCCGGGCGGGAACCTCCCGTTGACGAAGTCAGGCCGTCCCGGGGGTCACCGTCTGCCACGCGTCGAAATTGCGCAAGCCGTTGGTCGGCTGCGTCATCGCGAAGTTGGTGATGAATGGCACCACCTGTTCGTCCAGCCCGCCGTGCGAGCGCAACGGGGCATCGAGCCCGGTCAGATCGTGTTCCTCGGCCCGCGTGCCAAGCGCCCGGTCGCCAGCGCAGGTGACGACCAGATCCCCGATGCGGTCCGCTGGCAGTTCGAAGCGCGCGCAGGCATCGGCGCGGGTCAGGACCATGTCGATGCCGGGGATCGATGTCAGCGTGTCGGCCGCGGTCCGGGCATCGGCCCCCGCTGCGAGATAGATCGTGGCGAATGACCCGAGCGCGCCGTGGTGGGCGACGTAGGGGTCGGTGATCGGCAGGATCACCCGCGCCGCGCCTGCGCCAAGGGCGGCATCCAGCAGGGGAGCCAGATAGATCACGTTCGGGCTGCCATCGGCACGGTGCTTGGGCTTCATGCCATGGTCGGCGGTCAGCACCAGCCGGATATCCTGCGCCAGCAGGCCCGCGAGCGCTGCATCCACCCCGGCCATGAAGGCATTGGCCGCGTCCGATCCCGGAGCATGTTTGTGCTGGATGTAGTCCGATGTGGACAGATACAGGATGTCGGGGCGGCGTTCCGCCAACAGCTTCACCCCGGCTTGCAGCACGAACAGCGACAGCGCGCCCGAATAGACGGCAGGGACGGGTTGGCCCAGCCAGCGCGCCGCATCGGCGATACCGTTGGTGACCAGGGTCGCCTGATCGGCCCGTTCGGCGGAAAAGCACATGGCCTGCCCACCCGAACAGTCCAGCCCCGCCCCCAGCAAGGCGCGCAGCTTGTCCTTGGCGGTCACCACCGCGACCCTTGCTCCGGCCTTCTGGAACCCGGCAAAGACGGTGGGTGCGCGCAGGTACTCCACCCCGTTCATCATCACCGCCGCGCCCGTTTCGGGGTTCAGGAAGAAGTTGCCACAGATGCCGTGCACCGAGGATGGCGCACCGCAGGCAATCGACAGGTTGTTGGGGTTGGTGAAGCTGGGCATGGCGGATCGCGCAAGATGCCGCGCCCCGCCGTTCGCCAGCATGTCGGTCAGCGCGGGCATCACGCCTGCGGCAAGGGCTTCGTCGATGTAGGCAGGTTCACAACCGTCGAGGCAGATCACAACGGCAGGACGGTCCGGGATGCCGTAGGCGCGGCCGTTGATCTGGAAGTCAGTCTGCATCGGGGTGTCCTGTCTGGGATGGGGCGTGGGGTGTCAGCACCAGTTCCACCGCCGTCAGCGGCCAGGTGCCAAGGTTGTATTCGATGATCGGGCCGTCCGGTGCGGCATTCAGCGCGACCGTGCGCAGGACCGGCATGCGCGGGCTCAGCCGCAGGGCCGCCGCCTCGGCATCACTGGCGAAGCCGCCCGAAACCCGGGTCTGGACGCGCCGGTAGCTGGCGATGCCATGGGCCTGGAACACATCGCGGACCGAGGATCGCAGCGCATAGGCCGCCTCGAACTCTGGCAGCGTGGCAAGGGGAAAGGTCTTGCGCGACAGATACACGGGGGCATCGTCCACCGCGCGCAGGCGGGCCAGCCGGATCACCGCATCGCCGGGGGCAAGGCGCAGCGCCTCGGCCTCCTCCGGCTCGGCCTGACCGTGTTCCAGCGCGAGGGTCGTGGCGCCGATCTTGGCACCGGGAAGGTTCAGCCCATCGGCAAATCGGCTGCCATGGTCCAGCCGATAGCGCAGCGGCATGGGCCGGACGAAGATGCCGACGCCCTTGCGCGCCTGCAGGATGCCCTCCTGCTGCAACCGCGCCAGGGCGCGCCGCATGGTGACGCGGGTGACGCCGAATATCTCCGCCATGCGGTTTTCGCCGGGCAGGCGGGCGTCCCCCGGCAGGCGGCCATCGGCACAGGCACCGTGCAGGCGGTCGGCGATCTGCTTCCAGATCGGGCGCAGGCTGCGGGCGTCGAAATCCGGGACGGCCAGCGCCACCAGCAGGGGTTCGGTTTCAGTCACGCAGAAGCATCCTTTTCCCGGCCACCCAGACCGCCTTGACGCTGCGGCGGTGGGGGCAGACGGCAATGATATCGGCGCGCAACCCGTCGTCCAGTCGGCCGCGGTCGGCCAGCCCTGCGGCGGCGGCGGCATTGGCTGACACACAGTCCCAGGCGGCGGCAAAGGGCATGCCGTGCCGCTCTGCCAGAACAAAGGCGGCGTGCAGAGGTGCGGGGTACCAGTAGTCCGAGGCCAGCACCGTCCCCAGTCCTGCGACCATGGCCGGGGCAGCATCGACGGCATTGTTCTGGCTGCCACCGCGCAGCACATTGGGCGCACCGAAGACCACCGCCTCATCTGCCGCGCGGGCTGCCATCGCGGTGTCCCGCGTCATCGGAAATTCGCTGACGGTGACACCGAGCCTGCGATGCGCGACCCGGTCCTGCGGTGTCATTTCGTCATGGGCGAGGCAGGTCAGGCCCGCGGCGCGCGCCGCCTGCACCATGCGCGCGCGACGGCGGCGGGCACTTCGGGCGTGCGCGTGGCCATTCCCGCAAGCGCGGCCACGCAACCCTCCGGCGTCAGGCCGGACCGATCCGCCATGCGGCGTATCTTCGCAGCCTCCGGAGGAAGGCCAAGATTGATCGTCGTATGGTCGTTCAGCGACAGGATCGCGCCGGAAAACCCGGCAAACCAGCCGATCAGTTCGTCCATCTGGTCCAGCGCGAACGCCTCCCAGCGGAAGTTGATCCGGGTGTCACAGGCGAGCACGGGCCGCAGCCCTGCCAGGGCGGCGACGAATGTGCGCGCCGTGGCGATGTTGCGCAGGCCCGGTTCCCACCCGACCGTCAGGCCATGAAACGCAGTGGTGATGCCGTTGGCCAGCATCTGCCGGTCCGCCTCTGCCAGCGACAGGTCGAGCGGAAAGGCCACGCCCGGACGCGGCATGATGATCCGCTCGACGGCGTCGCCATGAACATCCACGATGCCGGGCAGCAGCCACAGTCCGGACAGGTCCATCCGCATCGCACCCGGCGACGGCGCATCCGCGATGCGCCCGTCCCGGATGGCAAGATCGCCACGGCGCAAGGCGCCGCATGTCAGGATTTCGGCCCCTGTCAGATCCCAGTCCATCCGCCGTTCGTCCCTTCACAACAGTGTCACGAGAATCGTTTATCGGATCATTGTGACAACCCTGTGTATACAGCAGAACCCCGGAGAGACCCATGTTCCGCACCCTGATCGGCGCCACGGCGCTTGCCACCGCCCTTGCCTTTCCGGCGATGGCCGAAACCCTGCGCTTCGGCGTGACCGACATCGAAGGCATGGAGGCCATGCAGCAGGAGTTCGGGGCCTTCGAAACGGCTCTGGAAACCGCCATCGGCCATGACGTCGAACTCTACGCCGTATCCTCGCGCACCTCGGCGGTCGAGGCGATCAACCAGGGTCAGGTCGACCTGATCCTGACCGGCCCGGCGGAATACGTCGTGATGAAGGAACTGTCGCAGCCGGTGATCGTCGCGGGCTGGCAGCGCCCGAACTATTATTCGCAGATCGTCGTTCTGGCCGACGGTCCGATCAAGTCGGTGCAGGACCTGCGCGGCCAGCGCGTGACTTTCGGGTCCATCGGGTCCACGTCGCAGCACCTCGGGCCGGCGCAGGTTCTGGCCGATCTGGGCCTGAACCTCGATACGGATTACCGGGGCGAGATCATCGGCCGCAACGTGGCGGTGGAGGCGCTGATCCGCGGCGACGTGCAGGCCGTGGGCATGAACGAAAGCCACCTGAAATCCATCCGCGAGGCGTTTCCCGACACCGCGTTCACCGTGATCGCCCGGGGCCGCGACCTGCCGAACGACATTCTGGTCGCGCGCAAGGATCTGGACCCCGACCTGATCGCTGCGGTGCGCAACGCCTTCGCCGAACAGGGCGACGCGCTGATGGCGGCTGTCCTGCAGGGCGACGACAACCAGAAGTACAATGGCGGCTTCTTCTTCACCGACATCGACGACGCCGACTATGATTACGTGCGCGCGATGTATGCCACCATCGGCGTCGATACCAAATCCTTCGTCGG
>DAIPIS010000174.1:0-4628 GCA_036770665.1 Meridianimarinicoccus sp. | reverse complement strand
GGGAACCGGGCCAGACCCTGCCCACCCTCGCCGTGGGCAATTACGTGGACCGCACCGATCCCGCGGGCCCCTTCGGCACCTGCGACGACAACACGCTCCTGCGCCCGGATGGGCACGGCTACGGCCCGCCCATCCCGCTCGCCCCCGGCTTCTGCACCCTGTCCGCACTTTTCACCGACTGGGACCGGCGCGGGCGGGCCGACCTGCGCCTGTCCAACGACCGGCACTACTACGTGCGCGGCGGGGCTGAACAGATGTGGCGAATGGACCCCCTGCGCCTGCTCGGCCCCGCTGACGGCTGGCGCGACGTGTCGATCTGGGGCATGGGCATCGCCAGCCTGGACCTGACCGGCGATGGCCGCCCCGAGGTCATGCTGACCTCCATGGGCGACCAGCTTCTGCAATTCGCAACACCCGATGGCTATACCGACGCGCCATGGGGCACCGGCAGCCAGGCCACCCGCCCCCACGCGGGCGACGATGGCCGCCCCTCCACCGGTTGGCACGCGCAATTCGGCGATGTGGACAATGACGGGCGCGCGGATCTGTTCATCGCCAAGGGCAACGTCGACCAGATGCCCGACATGGCCATGCGCGACCCCAACAATCTGCTGATGGGCCAGCCCGACGGCACGTTCGTCGAGGCCTCGGTACACGCGGGCATCGCCACCATGGACCGCGCGCGCGGTGCGGCCCTTGCCGATCTCAACGGCGACGGGCGGCTCGATCTCGTGGTCGTGAACCGCCGCGCGCCGCTGGAACTGTGGGAAAACGTGACTGAGGCCACCGGACACTGGCTCGCGGTCACACCGCTTCAGGACGGCCCGAACCGCTTCGCCGTGGGCGGCTGGGTGGAACTCCGTGATCCATCGGGCCGCGTCCAGACACAGGAAATCACCGTGGGCGGCGGCCACGCGGGTGGTCAGGCCGGACCGCTCCATTTCGGGCTGGGCGACGCCGACCGGGCCGACCTGCGCGTGATCTGGCCCGACGGGACCGCGTCGGCGTGGGAAACCGTCACCGCCGACCGCGCGATCACGCTTCGCCGCTGACCCCCCGCACCGTCGCCAGACCCATCCCGGCCAGCACGTCGACGGCGCGCGCCGGGTAATCGGTAATGATCCCGTCCACACCCAGCGCCGCCATGGCCGCGATGTCGGCGGCATCATTCACCGTCCACACATGCACCAGCAACCCCAGCGCCCGCGCCCGCGCCAGCCGGTCCGCCGTCACATCCCGCCAGAACGGACACCAGACCTGCGCGCCCAGCCCCGCCAGCGCATCGGCCAGATCGTCGGGGCCACAGTCATGCCCGGCCAGCCACGGCGACCCCGGATACACCGTCCGGTCGGCGTCGCTCAGCCCCGACAGCACCACGCCTGACCCGCGCGCCGCCACCAGCACGCGCCAGTCGAAGGCTTGCAGGATCACGCGGGTCCCGATCCCCGCCGCCGTCACCTCCGCCAGCACCCGCGCCACCATGGCGGCGGGCGGTGGCGTCAGGTCCGGCGCGGTGGGGTCGCACTTCACCTCCAGCGTCAGCACGAATCCGGGCCGCGCCGCCGCCCAGTCGCACACCGCCCGCAGCGTCGGCACCCGCGCACCGGGCACCGCGCGCTGATCGGGAAAGGCCCGCGCCGCCGCCGAACCGGGGCGCAACCCGCCCACGTCCAGCCGCGCGATCTCCGCCGCCGTCAGGTCGATCGCCCGCACCCCGGCCGCCAGCCATGCGCCGTCCGCACCCCGCGTCTTGTCGGGGTCGAGCACCGGGTCATGCACCACCACCGGGACGTCATCGGCCGTGACGGCAAGGTCTATCTCCGCCGCAGCGACCCCGATCCCCGGCAGATAGTCCAACCCCGCCAGCGTGTTCTCCGGAAACACGCCGCGCGCCCCGCGATGGCCAAGGACGACACATCGCCCCCCGCCACCACCGGGCCGCGCCACCAGCGCCATCAGCCCGCCGCGCGCTGCGCTTCGGTGTTGGTGTCGAAATCCGCCGCGTCGTGGCGCTCCAGCAACTGCTCCGCCGGGTCGCCGAAGGTCCGGTTCACCATCCGCCCCCGCCGCACCGCAGGCCGCGCCGCCAGCATCTCGGCCCAGCGGACCACGTTGGTGTATTCATGCACCGACAGGAAGGTGGCGGCCCCATACTGACGCCCTTCCACCAGCCCGCCGTACCACGGATAGATCGCCATGTCGGCGATGGTATAGTCCTCCCCGGCGATGAAGGTCCGCTCGGCCAGCGCCCGGTCAAGCACATCGAGCTGCCGCTTCACCTCCATCGCGAAGCGGTCGATGGCGTATTCGATCTTCTCCGGTGCGTAGGCATAGAAATGCCCGAAGCCGCCGCCCAGGTACGGGGCCGACCCCATCTGCCAGAACAGCCAGTTGAGCGTTTCGGTCCGCCCGTCGATATCGGCGGGCAGGAAAGCCCCGAACTTCTCGGCCAGATACAGCAGGATCGCGCCGCTCTCGAACACCCGGCGCGGCGCGGCACCCGACCGGTCCAGCAGGGCGGGGATTTTCGAATTCGGGTTGATCTCCACGAAGCCCGACCCGAACTGGTCGCCATCCCCGATGCGGATCAGCCAGGCGTCATACTCCGCCGCGTGACCCGCGGCCAGCAACTCCTCGAACATCACCGTGACCTTGACCCCGTTGGGCGTGCCCATGGAATACAACTGGAACGGATGCCGCCCCACCGGCAACACCTTGTCGTGGGTCGCCCCCGCAACGGGCCGGTTGGTGGAGGCGAAGGTGCCGCCGTTCTCCTTGTCCCAGGTCCAGACCTCGGGCGGGGTGTATCCGGTCGTATCGGTCATCGTCGTCCCTTTCCTGTGCGATTGCATCCACGGCGCGTGCCGCGAACATATGCGACGACACGCAAACCGGAAGGGGGATCAGATCATCCGCACCGCGCCACCATAAGACCCAAGCCGCCGGTCCGCGGTGACAAAGACCATGCCCTCGACCTGCGCCTGCGCCAGCAGGAGCCGGTCGAACGGGTCCGCGTGATGGCCGGGCATGGTGGCCAGCGGCAGACAATGTCGCCCGTCCACAGGCACTTCCACGTAACCGTTGGCCAGAAGTCCGCCGCGCAACACCCCCGGATCGGTCCTGAAATCGGGCCGGTCGAGCGCGCGCTTGATCGCCACCTCCCAGATGCTCGCCGCGCTGAAGCACAGCGCATGTGCGGGATCGAGCAGCAGGTCGCGCGCTGCCGCCGTCAGCCGCGCATCGCCCGCCGCCGCCCACAGGAGCACATGGGTATCAAGCAGCAACCGCACCCCTCAGTCGCCCGCGAAGGCGCGCGCGATGTCCTCCGCGCCCAGCGTGTCGAAATCGTCGGGCGCATCCACCTGCCCGGCCAGGAACCCCAGCCGCCGCGGCGGCGCATCGTCGATCACCGTGACCTTGACCAGCGGCTTGCCCGCCCGCGCGATCACGAAGGGCTCGCCCTTCACCGCGCCGTCGATCAGGCGCGACAGGTGGGTCTTGGCCTCGTGGATGTTCACGGTCTTCATGGCGGCGCCCCCGGACTTGGTCCACTCAACCTAGTCCACCGCACGCGGCATCACAAGTCCCCACCCCGGTCCCGCCCGCCGGGGCACGATTGCATCGACCCGGCGGCTCGGCTATCCCGAACCACCGCCCCAACCGGACCGGAGCCGCCCATGACAGCCGATCTCCTGCCGCTGGTGGCAGCCCTCGCGGCCAGCGCGACCGCAGCCGGGCTCATGGCGGGGCTGCTCGGCGTGGGCGGCGGGATCGTGCTGGTGCCGGTCCTGTTCTGGGTCCTGACGGTCACGGCCTTTCCGCCCGCCATCACCATGCACATGGCCGTCGCCACGTCGCTCGCCACCATCGTGTTCACCTCGGTGTCCTCGGCGCGGTCCCACGACCGGCGCGGCACGGTGGACCGGCGGCTCCTGCGGCTCTGGGGGCCGGGGATCGTCGCGGGGGCCTTCGCGGGCGGCCTCGCCGCGCGCGCCATCGACGCCGACGGGCTCAAGACCGTGTTCGGCGTCACGGCGCTCCTGATCGCGCTGAACCTCGCCACGCCGCGCACGCTGGTGATCGCCCCCGACCTGCCCGCATCGCGCGCGCCCAACTGGGCGATGGCGGCGGTCACCGGCCTCTTTTCGGCGCTCATGGGCATCGGCGGCGGGGCGCTGTCGGTCCCGCTGCTCACTGCCTTCTCGGTCGACATCCGCCGCGCCGTGGGGACCGCCGCGGCCTTCGGGTTCCTGATCGCCGTGCCCGCCACGCTGGGCTTCGTGATCTCGGGCTGGGCCGTGCCGGACCGACCGCCCCTCTCGCTGGGATACGTGAACCTCACCGCCGCCGCCGTGATCCTGCCGTTCTCCACCGCCGCCGCCCCCGTTGGGGCGAAACTGGCGCATTGGGCGAACCCGGTCTGGATCCGGCGCATCTTTTCGGGCTTCCTGCTGGTCACCGCGATCCGCATGCTCGCCAGCGTCTGGAGCTGACCATGATCCTGCCCGCAAAGCACCTCTTCGACCTGCCGCCGGGCGTCACCTATCTCGACGGCAATTCGCTGGGCCCCCTGCCCCGCGCCGCCGCCGCCCGCGCCGCCCACACCATCACCGCCGAATGGGGGCAGG
>DAIPIS010000029.1:15553-19778 GCA_036770665.1 Meridianimarinicoccus sp. | reverse complement strand
GGCGGAAGGAGAGGACATGTGCCGATGAAACTGGATTTCCTGAGACAGCGCCCGGCCAAGGTTCCGCTGACACCGCCCGCGGCGCCACTGCAGCGCAAGTCCGTGACGGGGTCGGTGATGGCGATGGCGGCGGCGAGTGCCGGTGGCGCGGGCGCCCCCCGCAACGGGGCGGCGCTGGTGCGTGACGGCTTCGTCGGCAACCCCATCGGGTTCCGGTCGGTGAAGATGATCGCCGAGGCTGCGGCGGCCCTGCCGCTGGTGGTGCAGGACGCGACCTGCCGGTACGACTGCCATCCGGTCGCCGGAATCCTGGCGCAGCCGAACGCGGCGCAGGGGCGGGCCGAGTTGCTGGAGGCGCTTTATGCGCAGCTTCTGCTGACCGGCAACGCGTACCTCGAGGCCGTGGGGGGTGCCGAGGATACGCGGCCGCTGGCCTTGCATGTGCTGCGGTCGGACCGGGTGACGGTGGTCCCCGGGGCCGACGGGTGGCCTGCGGCCTATGAGTATGGTGTGGGCGGGCGCAAGCGGCGGTTCGACATGGGGGGGGCGGCCCCGGCGCTGTGTCATCTGCGCAGTTTCCATCCGACCGACGACCATTACGGGCTGGCGCCGTTGCACGCGGCGGCGGGGGCGGTGGCAGTCCACAACGCGGCGTCGCGCTGGTCGCGGGCGCTTCTGGACAACGCGGCAAGGCCCAGCGGGGCGATCGTCTATCGCAGTGACGACGGGCACGGGACGATGCCGGCGGATCTTTATGACCGGCTGGTGGACGAGATCACCACGAACTACATGGGCGCGCGCAATGCCGGGCGGCCCATGCTGCTGGAAGGCGGGCTCGACTGGAAGCCGATGGGGTTCAGCCCATCGGACATGGAGTTCCAGAAGACCAAGGAGAGTGCGGCGCGGGAGATTGCGCTGGCCTTCGGGGTGCCGCCGATGCTGCTGGGGATCCCCGGCGATGCGACCTATGCCAACTACCAGGAGGCGAACCGGGCGTTCTATCGCCTGACGGTGCTGCCGCTGGCGAGCCGCGTCGTGGCGCAGCTGGGCACGTTCCTGGCGCGGTTCGGACCGGACGCGGTGGAGGTGCAGGTCGATCTGGACAAGGTCCCCGCGCTGTCGGTGGAGCGCGAGGCGCAGTGGCGGCGCGTGGCAGCGGCCGATTTCCTGAGCGATGACGAGAAGCGGCAGATGCTGGGCTTTCCGCCGCGGGCGGACGGGGGGGGCGCATGAGCGATCCCCGGCGCAACCCCGGCGGGTCGCGGTTCCTGTACGAGCCGTTCGACTACGGGCCCGAACAGGTGCGCGCGGCCCATGAGCGGCTCTTGCAGATGCAGTTCGAAGGCATCGACGGGCGGCTGACCCGGATCGAGGCGGTGATGGAGCGGCTGGAAAAGCGGCTTTGGCTGACGGTGTACGGTGTAGTGGCCACGATCCTGGCGCAGGCCATCGGATCGCTGTCCGCCGCGCCGCTTCTTGGAGGGCTTTGAGGTGACGAGCGCAATGACGGAACACGGGCTGGAGCGGAAGTTCTGCCAGCTTGAGGCGACGCTGGAACTGGTGGGCGAGGCCGGGATCGAGGGCTATGCCTCGCGGTTCGGGGAGGTCGATCAGGGCGGCGATCTGGTCGCGGCCGGGGCTTACGGCGCATCGTTGGCGCGGCTCGCATCCTGTGGGCGGGCGGTGAAGATGCTGTGGCAGCACGACCCGACCCAGCCCATCGGCATCTGGGACGAGGTGCGCGAGGACGCGCGGGGCTTGTATGTGAAGGGCCGGTTGCTGACCGAGGTGGCCCGGGCGCGGGAGGCCGCGACGCTGCTGGCGGCGGGGGCCATCGACGGGCTGTCGATCGGCTATCGCACGGTGAGGGCGCACAAGAACGAGGACGGGCGGCGCGTTCTGGCCGAAATCGATCTGTGGGAGGTGTCGCTTGTCACCTTCCCGATGCTGCCCACGGCACGGGTCGGCGCGAAGGCGGAACCCCCGCGTGAGGCCGACGCGGCGCTGTGGCGCGAACTGGCGGAGGTCGTCACCGACGCCCGCCGCCGCCTGGCCTGCGCGGACTGAGCCGGCCGATCCCTGAGAGAGAGGAAAGAGGACTGATGAGTTACCCCGAGACGAAGGCTCGGGCCGGGATCGGCATGTCTGCTGTTCCCGCCCAGGGGCTTGTGCAGGGCCCGGCCACATTGCCCGGCCCGGTGCACGAGATGAAGACCGCGCTGGGCGGTCTGATGGACGACCTGAGGGCGTTCCGCACCGCAATGACCGATCAACTCAAGGCACAGGAAGAGAAGCTGACCATGCTTGACCGCAAGACCGCGCTGGCCGCGCGCCCCGCATTGTCCACCGGCACCGACATCGACCTGTCGCACAAGCACGCCTTTGGCGGCTATCTGCGCAGCGGCGACGATGATGCGCTGCGGCACCTGCCGCTGGAAGGCAAGGGAATGTCCACGGCGGTCGATGCCGATGGCGGGTTTCTCGTGGATCCCCAGACCTCGGCCACGATCCAGTCGGTGCTGCGGGCGAACGCGTCGATCCGGTCGATTTCGACCGTGGTGAATGTCGAGGCCAATTCCTATGACGTGCTCGTCGATCATTCGGATCTGGGCTACACGTGGACCAACGAGACCGCGTCGCTGATCGAGACCACGTCGCCCCAGATCAGCCGGGTGTCGATCCCGCTGCACGAGTTGTCGGCGCTGCCGAAGGCGAGCCAGCGGCTGCTGGACGACAGCGCCTTCGACATCGAGGGCTGGCTGGCGGCGCGCATCGCCGACAAGTTCACCCGGGCCGAGGCCGCGGCCTTTGTCAGCGGCGATGGTGTCGACAAGCCGCGCGGGTTCCTGACCCACCCGATGGTGACGCAGGCTGCCTGGGCCTGGGGTAGCCTCGGGTATGTGGCGTCGGGGCAGGAGGGCGATTTCGCCTCCAGCGCGCCGTCTGACCCGATCATCGAGCTGGTCTATGCGCTGGACGCGCAGTACCGCAGCAACGCGACCTTCGTGATGAATTCCAAGACCGCGGGTGCGGTCCGGAAGATGAAGGACTCGGACGGTCGGTTCCTGTGGTCCGACGGTCTGGCGGCGGCGGAACCGGCGCGTCTGATGGGCTATCCGGTGCTGATCGCCGAACAGATGCCCGACATCGCGCCCGGCAGCGCCGCGGTTGCCTTCGGCGACTTCGCCGCGGGTTACACCATCGCGGAGCGCCCGGACCTGCGCGTCCTGCGCGATCCGTTCTCGGCCAAGCCGCACGTGCTGTTCTATGCCACCAAGCGCGTCGGCGGCGACGTGAGCGACTTCGCGGCCATCAAGCTCCTGCGCTTCTCGGCCAGCTGATCCGCCAACCCGAACGGGCCGCGCGACGGTGAAGCGCGCGGTCCGCAGGGGTGGCGGTCTGCCTTCGGGCACGTGCTGTCCAGCTTTCCCTTCCGTCAGAGCGGCGCGGATGGGCGGCCACCCCGCCCTTGATCCCCGGGTTCTGACCCGTCCCTGACAAGACCGGAGACACTTCATGACGCTAGACGAGTTGACACCCATCGCCTTGGGCGATCTGCCGATGGTGGGTTTGCGGGCGCAGTTGCGGCTGGGGACGGGTTTTGCCGACGACGATCTGCAGGACCCGGTGCTGGAGGTCGCGTTGCGCGCAGCGCTCGCGGCGATCGAGGCGCGCACGGGCAAGGTGCTGTTCGAGCGGGCCTTTCGCTGGAAGACCGCCGCGTGGCGCAACCCGCGGGTGCAGCCGCTGCCAGTGGCGCCTGTGACGGGACTTGTGTCGCTGAGCGTGCTGACGCGCACTGGCGACATGACCATGGTGGACATGGGCGAGGTGGTTCTGGAGGAAGACACACATCGGCCGCTGCTGCATGCGGTCCGGCCATGTCTGCCGGTCATCCCGGCGCTGGGCCACGCGGTGCTGACCTTCACCGCCGGTTACAGCCCGGACTGGGCCGGGATGCCGCCCGACCTGGCGCAGGCGGTGCTGTTGCTGGCGGCGCATTTCTATGACCTGCGCCACGAGGCCGGCGAGCATGACGGCAACATGCCGTTCGGGGTGACGACACTGATCGACCGGTACCGCACGGTGCGCGTTTTGGGATCGGTGTGCGCATGACCGCGCGGGGGCGGCGTTGGCCGCTGGTTCTGGAACGGGCCGCGCGGGTGACGGATGGCGCGGGCGGGGTCGTGACGACCTGGGCCGTGCAAGGGACGCTTTGGGCCGA
>DAIPIS010000029.1:0-15453 GCA_036770665.1 Meridianimarinicoccus sp. | reverse complement strand
ATGGCGCGGGCGGGGTCGTGACGACCTGGGCCGTGCAAGGGACGCTTTGGGCCGATGTGCACGCGTTGGCCGGGCGTGAGACGATAGTCGGCGGGCGCGGTGCGTCGGTTCAGGAATACCGGATCACGGTGCCGGCGGCGGCACCCGGTGCGCCGTCGCGCCCGATGGCGCAGGACCGGTTCCGGCACGGCGCGCGGGTGTTCCACATTCTGGCGGTGGGCGAGGCCGATCCGAAAGGGCGGTTGCTGCGTTGCCGCGCGCTTGAGGAGGCGACACCATGACCTACGCCTTGGCGGCCCCGTTGCAGGCCGCAGTGTTCGCGCGGCTGACGGGCGAGCCGGCGCTGGCTGGGGTGCCTGTGTTCGACGCGGCCCCGGACGGCGCGGTGGGCCCTGTCTATGTGGTGTTGGGCGCGGAAGACGTGCGCGACCGGTCCGACAAGACGGGGCGCGCAGCCCAGCACCGGTTCGTGCTGACGGTCGCGGGCGACGGCGGCGGATTTCATGTCTTGAAGGAAACGGCGGCGGCGATCGAGGCCGCGCTGGGCGCGGGTCTGACGCTGACGCGCGGGCGCGTGGTGCTGCTGCGGTTCGAACGCGCGGTGGCGCGGCGGGACCGGGATGGAACGCGGCGGCGGGTGGAGATGACCTTTCGCGCGCTGCTGGATGACAACTGACCAAGGATCGGAGACCGAGATGGCGGTGCAAAGCGGCAAGGACCTGTTGATCAAGATCGACATCGACGGGGCCGGGGATTTCCAGACGGTGGCGGGCCTGCGGGCCAGCCGCCTGACATTCAATGCGGAAACGGTGGATGTGACCAGCCTCGACAGCGCGGGGGGATGGCGCGAGCTGCTGGGCGGTGCCGGGATGCGCTCGGCCAGCCTGTCGGGATCGGGCGTGTTCCGCGATGCGGCGACCGATGCGCGGGCAAGGGCGGTGTTCTTCGCGGGCGAGGTGCCGCGGTTCCAGGTGGTGATCCCGGATTTCGGCGTGGTGGAGGGGGCGTTCCAGATCACCGCATTGGAATACGCCGGGAACCATGACGGCGAGGCGACCTATGAGATGTCGATGGCGTCGGCGGGTGCGCTGGCGTTCGCGGCGCTGTGATGGGCAACCCTTGGGCGGGCGAGGTGTGCCTGACCATCGACGGTCAGGCACACCGGCTGAAGTTGACGTTAGGGGCTTTGGCCGAACTGGAGGCCGCGCTGGCGCAGGGCACGCTGGTGGACCTGGTGACGCGGTTCGAAAGCGGGGCCTGTTCCAGCCGCGACGTACTGGCGTTGATCGTGGCGGGTCTGCGCGGTGGCGGCTGGCAGGGCGGACCTGCGGACCTGATGACCGCCGAGATCGCGGGCGGGCCGATGGCCGCGGCGCAGGCGGCGGCGCATCTGCTGGTGCGCGCCTTCAGCGTGCCCGCGCCACGATGAGGAGGCCGGAATGACCGGGCTCGACTGGCCGGGGCTGATGCGGGCCGGGCTGACCGGGCTGCGGCTGCGCCCGGCGGAGTTCTGGGCGCTGACCCCGGCTGAGCTGTTCATGATGCTGGGGTTGGACGAAAGCGCGGGTCCGCTGGACCGCGCCGGGTTGGAAACGTTGATGGCGCGTTTCCCCGATGGGCCGAAAGGGCAGGGCAATGGTTGAGATCGAGGGCGCGAACAGCTTCGAGGAGCAGATCCGGGGGCTGGAGGAAAGCTTGGCAGGCGCGCAGAGCGTCGCATCGGGCTTTGCGGGCGAACTGCAGCAGATAAGCACGACGATGGCGGACACGGGACGTGAGGTGCGCACGCTGTCGGCCGGGATCAG
Organism: Meridianimarinicoccus sp.; assembly: GCA_036770665.1. GTDB lineage: Bacteria > Pseudomonadota > Alphaproteobacteria > Rhodobacterales > Rhodobacteraceae > Meridianimarinicoccus. The sequence goes on along the minus strand of DAIPIS010000029.1, from coordinate 13,648 downwards.
CCGGGGCTTGCGCGGCGCCTTTGAGGGCATGGTGTTCGACGGGATGAAGGCGTCGGATGCGCTGCGCGAGGTCGGCAAGTCGATTCTGAGTTCGGCCTATTCGGCGGCGATCAACCCGGTCAGCCGCCATTTCGGCAAGATTGCCGGTGCCGGGATCGAAGCAGTGATCGGATCGGCGATGCCGTTTGCGAATGGCGCGCCGTTCGCGCAGGGGCGAGTCATGCCCTTTGCCCGTGGCGGGATCGTGAGCGCGCCCACCACATTCCCGATGCGCGGTGGCACCGGGTTGATGGGCGAAGCGGGGCCCGAGGCGATCATGCCACTGACACGCGGGCCTGATGGCAAGCTGGGGGTTCAGGCGGCGGGTGGCGGGCGACCTGTCACGGTGGTGATGAACGTGACGACGACCGACGCGGGCAGCTTCCAGCGGTCGCAGTCGCAGATCGCGGCGCAGCTTGGTCGCGCGCTGGGGCGCGGGCAACGGGCGCGCTGAGCGGACAGGAAAGGACGGAACATGGGATTTCACGAAGTGCGGTTTCCCACATCGCTGAGCTTCGGTTCGGCGGGTGGGCCGGTCCGGCGGACGGACGTGGTGACGCTGGCGAACGGTTTCGAGGAACGCAACACGCCCTGGGCCCATTCGCGGCGGCGCTACGATGCGGGTCTGGGCGTGAGGTCGCTGGACGATGTGGCAGTTCTGACCGCGTTCTTCGAGGCGCGGCAGGGCCAGTTGAACGGGTTCCGCTGGAAGGACTGGGCGGATTACAAGAGCTGCCAGCCATCCGGCAGCGTTGCGCCGACCGACGCGCAGATCGGTCTTGGCGACGGTGTGGCCCGCAGCTTTCCCCTGGCGAAGCGGTACAGTTCCGGCGCGGAAAGCTATCTGCGCCCGATCGCCAAACCGGTGACCGGAACGGTACGTGTCGCGCTTGATGGCGTGGAACAGCCGGATGCGGTTTTCGAGGTCGACGCGACGCGCGGGATCGTGACGTTTGATCTGCCACCCGGCCTCGGCGTTGTCGTGACGGCGGGCTTCGAGTTCGACGTGCCAGTGCGGTTCGACACCGACCAGATCGTGACATCCGTTGCCAGTTTTCAGGCTGGTGACGTGCCCGACGTGCCGGTGCTCGAGGTGAGGGTGTGATGGCCGTGTCGCCGGCGCTGGCCGCGCATCTGGCCACTGGAACCACGACGCTTTGCCGGTGCTGGGCAGTCGCGCGTCGCGACGGCGTCACGCTGGGTTTCACGGATCACGACACCGATCTGACCTTCGACAGCGTTCTTTTTCGTGCCGATAGCGGACTGACCGGGCGGGCGTTGCAGCAGACTACCGGGCTTGCCGTTGACAATGGCGAAGCCATGGGGGCGCTTCGGTCCGACGCCGTGACGGAGGCAGATCTCGTTGCCGGGCGCTACGATGCGGCCCGTGTGCGGGCGTGGTTGGTGAACTGGGCCGACGTCACGCAGCGGCATCTTCTGTTCCGCGGCACGATCGGCGAGGTGCAGACCGGCGGCGGCGCGTTTCGGGCCGAGTTGCGGGGGCTGACCGAAGCCCTCGGCCAGCCGACCGGTCGGATCTACCAACGGCTCTGCAATGCCCGGTTGGGCGATGCGTCCTGTGGCGTGAACATGGCCGATCCCGCCTATGCCGCCGAGGCTTTCGTCATCGACGCGCCCGGCGGCCAGGTGCTGCGGGTGTCGGGACTGTCGGGACACGAACCGGATTGGTTTGCGCGCGGGCAGTTGGAGGTTCTGGACGGGGCGGGGGTGGGACTGTCGGCGATGATCAAGTCCGACGCCGTGCGCGGTGCCGAGCGGATCATCGGCCTTTGGCAGGAATTGCGCGTTCCTCCGGCGCCTGGCGACCGGGTGCGTGTCTTGGCGGGCTGCGACAAGCGCGCCGACACCTGCAGGGACAAGTTCGCCAATTTCCCCCGGTTCCGCGGGTTCCCGCATATCCCCGGCGAGGACTGGTTGCTGGCCGTGCCGAGGTCTGGTGGATCGAACGGCGGTGGGAGCCTGAACCGATGACCCGCGGGGCTGTGGCGGTGCAGATTGCTCGGGACTGGCTTGGAACGCCGTATCGGCATCAGGCCAGCGTTCAGGGCGCGGGCTGTGATTGTCTTGGGCTCGTGCGGGGTGTCTGGCGGGGCCTGTATGGTGCGGAACCGGAACCGATCCCTCCCTACAGCGCCGACTGGGGCGAACCCGAGGGGCGCGAGGTCTTGTGGCAAACGGCTATGCGGCGGCTGATTTCCCTGCCCGGCGATGAGGACATAACCGGCGCGGTGCTTCTGTTCCGGATGCGCGACGGCACGATTGCCAAGCATCTTGGCATCCAGTCGACAATCGGGTCGGCGCCTTCTTTCATTCATGCCTACGACCGGCACGGGGTTGTCGAAAGCCCCCTGTCTGACCCATGGCGGCGGCGCGTTGTGGCGCGGTTCGCCTTTCCCGAGGAGACGGTTTGATGGCGACTTTGCTTCTATCGGCCGCAGGGGCGGCGGCGGGCAGTGCCGTGGGTGGATCGGTTCTGGGCCTGTCGGCCGCAGTGATCGGGCGCGCGGTCGGAGCGACGGTCGGGCAGTTGATCGATCAGCGTTTGATGGGATCGGGGTCCGAGGTGATCGAGCGCGGGCGCATCGACCGTTTCCGGCTGACCGGGGCCAGCGAGGGGGCGGCCGTGGCGCAGCTTTACGGGCGCATGCGCATCGCGGGCCAGGTGATCTGGGCTTCGGAGTTCTCCGAGGCGCGCAGCACGGAACGCGCGTCGGGGGGCAAGGGCAGCCCAAGAGGGGCGAGTGTCACCACCTACAGCTACAGCGTGAGCCTTGCCGTTGCGCTGTGCGAGGGCCGCATCAGTCATGTCGCCCGAATCTGGGCTGATGGTGAGGAAGTGCAGCGCGGCAGCTTGCCAATGCGGTTCTATCCTGGGTCCGAGGACCAAACAGCCGACCCGAAGATCGCGGCAGTGGAAGGTGCAGGCAATGCGCCAGCCTATCGCGGAACGGCCTATGTCGTATTTGAGGATCTCGACCTGACGCCGTTCGGCAACCGTGTACCTCAGTTCACGTTCGAGGTCGTGCGCCCGGAACAACTTTCGGCGCAGGATGCGGCAGGGTCGATGGTCGATGGAGTGCGTGCCGTCGCGCTGATCCCCGGTACCGGGGAGTATTCGCTGGCCACGACGCCGGTGCATTATGCCGAGGCGCCAGGCCGCAACAGGCCTGCCAACATGAATAATACGGTGGCGGCTACGGATCTCGCTGCATCACTGGATGCGCTGCAGACCGAGTTGCCGAATTGCGGGGCAGTATCGCTCGTGGTGTCGTGGTTCGGCGACGACTTGCGGTGCGGGCAGGCCAGCGTCCGCCCCAAGGTCGAGCACAAGAATGCGGACGGCGTGCCGATGCCGTGGCAGGTGACCGGGCTTGACCGCGTGACGGCACAAGAGGTGCCGAGGCTGAACGGGAAACCGGTCTATGGCGGCACGCCCGCCGATGCGTCGGTGATCGAGGCGATCCGAAACATCAATGCACGTGGGCGGCGCGTGATGTTCTATCCATTCATCCTGATGGAACAGTTGCCGGGCAACATGCTTCCGAATCCTTGGACCGGCTCCATCGGTCAGCCGGAACTGCCGTGGCGCGGTCGGATCACCACGTCCAAGGCACCGGGGCAACCCGGAAGTCCCGATGGCACGGCACAGGCAGCCACGGAGGTCGCGGCGTTCTTCGGCATGGCGCGGGCATCTGATTTCCAGATCGAAGTGGACCGGGTCATTTATACCGGCCCGACGGAATGGGGGCTGCGCCGTTTCATCCTGCATTATGCGGCGTTGTGTTCGGCGGCCGGAGGTGTGGAGGCTTTCTGCATCGGGTCCGAGATGCGCGCCCTGACACAGGTCCGGGGCCCGGGAAACAGCTTTCCCGCGGTCGAGCAGTTCATCGCCCTTGTTCACGAGGTACGGACGATCCTCGGGGCGGATGTGAAATTGAGCTATGCGTCCGACTGGTCCGAATACTTTGGCTATACGCCGCAGGATGGATCGGGCGACCATTTCTTCCACCTCGACCCGCTGTGGGCGGACCCGGAGATCGATTTCATCGGGATCGACAACTACATGCCGATTTCGGACTGGCGTGACGGAGACGACCATCTGGATGCGGGATGGGGATCGATCTACAATCTCGAATACCTCAAGGCGAACGTGTCTGGTGGCGAAGGATATGACTGGTACTATCCGGACGCGCAGGCCGCTGACACGCAACTGCGATTCCCGATCACGGACGGGGCCCATGGCGAGCCATGGGTTTTCCGGTACAAGGACCTTCTGTCGTGGTGGTCGCACACGCATCACGACAGGGTTGGGGGTTTTCGGCAGACCGCTTCGACGGCGTGGCAGCCACGGTCCAAACCTTTCTGGTTCACGGAACTGGGCTGCGCTGCGCTAGATCGCGGGACGAATCAACCGAACAAGTTTCTCGATCCGAAGTCGTCGGAGTCGCTTCTTCCGCGCGGATCGAATGGCGCGCGGGACGACCTGATCCAGATGCAGTATCTGCGTGCGACCTATGCCCATTGGGGGAATGCGGCGAACAATCCGGTGTCGCCAACCTACGGCGGGCGGATGGTGGACATGCAGCGCGCCTTTGTCTGGGCGTGGGATGCGCGACCCTATCCGTGGTTTCCGGGACGAAGCGATCTGTGGGACGACGGGCCGAATTACATCCGCGGGCATTGGCTGAACGGACGCACGGGGGCACAGCTTCTGTCGACTGTGGTCCGCGAGATCTGTGCAAGGGCCGGGGTCGACATTCCTGATGTATCAGAACTTTACGGTCTTGTGCGGGGCTATTGCGTGCCCGAGGCAGGATCGGCGCGTCAGGCCTTGGAGCCGCTGATGCTGGCCTACGGGTTTGACGTATATGAACGCGACGGACAGCTTGTGTTTCGGAACCGTGACGGGCAGGTGCGGCGTACACTGTCCGCCGACCTTCTGGCACGCCATCCCGACCAGGACCTTGATCTGGATCGGACGCGCGCGGCGCGGGCCGAGATCGCGGATCGCGTTCGACTGGCCTATGTGGCCGCGGATGGAGCGTTCGACATCAAGGCAATGGAGACCGCTTTGCCGGGTGCCGAAAGTGATCTTGCCGCGCAATCAGAATTGAACCTGGTGATGACGGCCGCCGAGGCGCGGGCAGTCACAGAGCGGTGGCTGGCCGAAGCCGGGGTCGCTCGGGACACGGCACGGTTCGCCTTGCCGCCATCCTGTCTTGATCTTGGGGCAGGGGACGTCGTGGACCTTCGCATTGGCTCGGGTCGCGCCCTTTACAGGATCGATCGGTGCGAAAGCCATGGCTTACAGGTGATCGAGGCGGTTCGGGTGGAGCCGGGCAACTATCTTTCGGGCAAACCCGTGGAAGAACTGGTCCCAATCCGGGCGACATCCGCTCCGGTGCCGCCAACGCCCCTGTTCATGGACCTTCCAATGCTGCGCAGTGATGCCGTGCCGCATGCGCCTTGGATCGCTGTCGCCGCGCGGCCCTGGCCGGGCGACATGGCGGTCTACATGTCGAGCGGCAGCGCCGATTTCCGTCTGAACACGATTGTGTCGCGGGCTGCGATCATCGGCGTGACGCGGACACCGATGGCATGGGCATCGCCCGGCCTCGTGGATCGTGGAGCGCCTCTTCGGATCGAGTTGTCCGATGGGGCGCTGGCCTCGGTGGACCATGACAGATTTCTGTCTGGTTCGAATGCCATGGCGATCGGCGCTGGCGGGACATCTGGCTGGGAGATCTTTCAGTTCGAAAAGGCCGATCTTGTCGGACCGGACCTGTATGATCTGCGAATCCGCCTGCGTGGGCAGTTGGGGACCGACGCCGACATGCCACCGGTTTGGCCTGTTGGCAGTTTCGTGGTTCTGGTCGACGATGCGCTGCGGCAGATCGACCTTGCGTCCGATGCGCGGGGACTGGCTCGGTACTTTCGGGTCGGGCCAGCGGCGCAGACCATGAGCGCGCCCAGTTTCGTTCCCTCGGAGCACGCTTTCGCAGGCAACGGACTGCGCCCATTGGCCCCGGTGCACCTGCGGATGCGCGCGGGGTCGGACGATGCGCATCATTTAAGCTGGATCCGCCGGACGCGGATCGACGGGGATCTCTGGTCGCTTGTCGATGCGCCACTGGGCGAGGCGTTCGAACAGTATGTCTTGCAGATCGTCACCGCCGCGGGATTGCGTCGCGAAGTGATCGTGAGTGTGCCCGGTTGGGCCTATCCCGCCGATCTGCGCGCGGCCGACGGTGCCATGAACGGCTATACGCTGCGCGTGGCGCAGATTTCGGACCGGTACGGAGCCGGGTCCTTTGGAAGGGTCACAATCCATGGTTAAGACTGCCAATCTTGAATTGCCGTTGGTGCAGGCAGCGCAGGCGCAAAAGCACGTCACGGTGAACGAGGCGCTGGCGTTGCTGGATGCGGCGGCGCAGTTGCGGCTTGCGTCGGTCACGGAAGTCGAGCCCGCCCCGGCACCGGCAGACGGAATGGCCTATTTCGTGCCGCCGGGGGCTGGCGGCGAATGGGCGCTGCATCCCGGAAGGGTTGCGGTCTTTTCCAACGGTGGCTGGGTGTTCGTGACGCCACGCGTCGGGTGGCGGGGATGGATCGTCGATCAGGCAGCGTCCGCGGTGTTTGACGGGGTGGCCTGGGTACCGGGTGCAGTTTCCGTCTCGCCGCACGGTGCGGCCATGTGTGCCGAAACGGTCGAAATTGACGTGCTCTTGGAGTCGGGAACAGCGGTGACGACCGACCCTGTCATCGCCGCCAATGCAGTGGTGTTAGGGATTTCGGGGATCGTGACCGAGGCAATCACGGGCACGACGACGCGCTGGCGGCTTGGAGTTCCGGACGGTGCGGGGCGTTATGGCAGCGGTCTTGGTCTTGAGCTTGGGTCATGGGTGCAGGGCGTCACTGGACAACCGCAAGCCTATTATGGGCCGACGCCGCTTGTGCTCGAGGCCGAAGACGGCGCGTTCTCGGGCGGGAGCGTGCGGCTTGCCATCCACATGTTCCGGCTTGTCATCCCGCGGGTCTGATCCGGCAGGTTCGGGGTGGCGCGATGTCTCAGGCGAGACTATGTTTCACCAAACCTTGTGTGGAGTCTGCAATGTCCTATCCCCGCCGACGCATCGAGGAGTTCGATCCTGTCTGGGCGCAGATCACGACGGAGGCCGAAAGCGCGGTCGCCAATGAGCCGCTAGTCGGCGCGCTGGTGCATGCGGGCATTCTCCACCACGGTTCGCTGGCGCGGGCGTTGTCTTACCGGATATCCATGAAGCTGGCCTCAAGCGAGATGCCCGACCAGTTGCTGCGGGAAATCGTGGATGCGGCCTTCGAAGCCGATCCAAGGATCGAGGTTGCCGCGCGCGCCGATCTGGTCGCCGTTTACGAGCGTGATCCGGCGTGCCACCGGTTGATGCAGCCGATCCTGTTCTTCAAGGGATACCAGGCCCTGCAATGCTATCGCGTGGCGCATTGGCTGTGGCGGCAGGGACGGCACGACATGGCCTATTTTGTGCAGATGCGGATTTCGGAATTGTTCGGGGTCGATGTGCATCCTGCGGCGCGACTGGGTCAGGGGATCATGATCGATCACGCCCATTCGATTGTCATCGGCGAAACGGCAGTGGTTGGAAACAACGTGTCCATGCTTCATTCCGTGACGCTTGGCGGAACCGGGAAGGAAGATGATGATCGGCACCCCAAGATCGGCGACGGGGTACTGATCGGTGCCGGCGCAAAGGTTCTGGGCAACATCAAGGTCGGTAACTGTTCGCGCATCGCGGCTGGCAGCGTGGTTCTGGAGGATGTCCCGCCGTGTACGACCGTCGCAGGTGTGCCGGCAAGGATCGTGGGCGAGGCCGGGTGCGCCCAGCCGTCGGTCATGATGAACCAGAGGCTATAGGTCGGTCAGCGGATCGCGAGATCGTCCACACGCAAGTAGCCCAGTACGCTGCGAGCGCGTTCATCGAGAAGGTCCAGGTCCAGGTAGCTGTCCGACAGGCGGCGTGTCTTGTTTTCAAGTGTCGCCACATCTTCTGACAGCCGGTCCCGCGTTTGCGCAAGTCGGGCGTACTCGGCATTGGTTTCGACACGGGTCACGACACCCAATGGCCCTTGGACCGCCGAAAAGGCGAAGTAACCCGAAAGCGCGATGCAAATCATCACGTAGATCGGAAATTCCCAGTCGTTCTTGCGCGTCATTGCCACCGTTCCACGCCTGATCTTGCCCGTTGCGCAAACATGGCATGGCGGACTGGAATTGGGAATCCCCTATTGAAGGATGCGGCCGCCGACGATGCGCGCGTCAGCGGCCGCCGTTCGTTCATGCCTTGCCGAGATAGATGTCGACCAGCTTCCCCAACATGTCGAGTGCATCCTCCCGAGACCGCTGGAAGCTGTTGCGACCAATGATCGACCCGTTCCCCCCGCCGTCGCGGATCGCGCGCGCATCGTCATAGACACTGTCCGCGCCTTTCTTGGCACCACCGGAGAAAACCACGATCCGGCGCCCGTTGAACGACGCTTCCATGCAGTGCTTCACACGGGCGGCCTGCGTGGTCACGTCGATCCCCTGCGATTCGTAGACCTTTTTCGCTTCGGCGAGTTCCAGATGGTCTGTGGAAAGCTTGATCTTGATGATGTGCGCCCCAAGCAACGCTGCGATCTGAGCCGCGTAGGCCGCGATATCGATCGCGGTTTCGCCGTCCTTGCTGATCGCTTCGCCGCGCGGGTAAGACCAGATCACGGTCGCGATCCCGCAGGCGGCGGCCTCGCGGCGCATCTCCACGATTTCCTCGAACATGTCGAGTGCCATGTCCGACCCGGGATAGATCGTGAATCCGATTGCGGCGCAGCCGAGCCGCAGGGCATCGTCCACCGATCCTGTCACCGCCTGGTTCTTGCCCGCCGTGTCGGACATCAGCGAATTCGCCGAGTTCAGTTTGAGGATCGTCGGGATCTGGCCCGCGAACGTGTCAGCCCCGGCTTCCAGTTGACCAAGCGGTGCTGCATAGGCGTTCAGGCCGGCGTCGATGGCCAGCTGGTAATGGTAATGCGGGTCATACCCGGCAGGGTTCGGTGCGAATGTGCGGGCCGGACCATGCTCGAAACCCTGATCAACCGGCAGGATGATCATCTTGCCTGTACCGGCCAGTTTGCCAGCCATCAGCATGCTGCAAAGCCTGGATTTGACCCCCGGATTTTCCCCTTCGTAGTTTCGCAGAATCTGGCGGACCGTATCAGTCATCAACATGGGGAAAAGACCTTTCCTGGTGGGCTTGCCGTGTTCGTTAGGCCGCGTCGGCGTGGCGATCAAGTGTGAGAACGCTAACGGTTGGACTTGTCTTCAAGTGCCGCCACACCCGGCAGTGTCTTGCCCTCCATCCATTCCAGAAACGCGCCACCCGCAGTCGAAATATAGGTAAAATCTACTGCCGCCCCGGAGATGTTGAGCGCAGACACCGTATCGCCGCCGCCTGCGACGCTGATCAGGGCACCGGCGCGGCTGCGTTCCGCCGCATGGCGCGCGGCGGCGTTCGTGGCCGTGTCGAAGGGCGGGATTTCGAACGCGCCAAGCGGACCGTTCCAGATCAGTGTCTTGGCGGCATCGAAGGCAGCGGCAACCGCCGCCACGGACTCCGGTCCGGCATCGAGGATCATGGCATCCTCGGGACAGGCATCGGCTGGAACGGTTTCGTTAGCAGCCCCCGCCTTGAACTCCCGCGCGACGACCACATCCACTGGCAGGATGATGCGGCATCCGGCGGCTTCGGCCTTGGCCATGATATCCAGCGCGGTCGGGGCCATGTCGATCTCGGCCAGCGATCTTCCGATCGGCTTGCCCTGCGCGGCGAGGAAGGTGTTGGCCATGCCGCCGCCGATCACAAGCATGTCGACCTTGCCCACGAGGTTGCCCAGCAGATCGAGCTTGGTCGACACTTTGGCGCCGCCGACCACCGCCACGACCGGCCGCTTGGGCGTGGCGAGCGCACTTTCAAGGGCAAGAAGTTCGGCCTGCATGGATCGGCCGGCACAGGAGGGCAGCAGTCGCGCGATCGCTTCGGTCGATGCATGCGCCCGGTGCGCTGCAGAAAAGGCATCGTTGCAGTAAATCTCGCCCAGTGCCGCAAGCGAGGCCGCGAATGCGGCGTCGTTGGTTTCCTCCCCGGCATGGAACCGGGTGTTCTCCAGAAGCACGACCTCGCCTGCGGGCAGGTTCGAGACCGCCATCTTGGCCGGCAGGCCGATGCAATCCTCGGCAAAATGGACCGGCACGCCCAGTACGTCCTCGACCGTGGCGCGTATATGCGAAAGCGACATTTCCGGAACCGGCTTGCCCTTCGGGCGGTCGTAATGCGCCATCAGCACCGGCTTGCCACCTTGCGCAAGGATCGCGTCGATCGTCGGCTTGATCCGTTCGATGCGGGTCTTGTCGGTCACGCGTCCATCCGACATGGGCACGTTGATGTCCACGCGGGTCAGCACGACTTTCCCGGCCAGATCCATGTCGTCGAGCGTTTTCCAGGCCATCGCCAGTTCTCCTTGATCCGTCCTGCGCCCGCAGGATAGACCACGCACCCGTGACAGTGACAAGACGGCGCGTGGCAACGGGGCTGGACCTTCTGGCGTGCACTGGCCTAGGGTCTGCGCCGACACAACCGCAAAGGATGCCACCCATGGCCGAGATCGCCGATCCGGAAAACACCATCATCATCGAACTCAAGGACGGTCCAGTCACCATCGCCCTTCTGCCCGCCGTGGCACCGAAGCATTGCGCCCGCATGAAGGAACTGGCCCGCGCCGGTGCTTATGACAACGTGGCGTTCCACCGGGTGATCGAAGGCTTCATGGCGCAGACCGGCGATGTCGCGCATGGCAACATGGAGGGCGATTTCAACATCCGCCGCGCCGGCACGGGCGCATCGGATCTGCCGGATCTTCCCGCTGAATTCTCGAAGCTGCCCCACGATCGCGGAACGCTTGGCGCAGCGCGGTCGGCGAACCCCAATTCGGCGAATTCCCAGTTCTTCATCAACTTCGGGGACAACCATTTCCTGAACGGGCAGTACACGGTGTACGGTCGCGTCATTTCCGGCATGGAACACGTGGACAAGATCGCCCGCGGCGAACCGCCCTCAGCCCCGGACCGCATGATCAGCGTCAAGGTGGCCGCCGATGCATAAGTCGTTTCTGGTCGGAGCGATGGTGCTGGGCGTGGCGGCATCCGCAGCGCAGGCAACCGGACTGCAAATCGAGGTCGCAGGCGGCGTGACCGGCACGATCACGATCGACCTGCTGGAAGACGTGGCCCCCGGACACGTGGCGCAGATCACGGCACTTGCCGAAGCGGGTGCCTATGACGGGGTGGTGTTCCACCGCGTGATCGACGGGTTCATGGCGCAGACCGGCGATGTTGAATTCGGTCGTGTGGGCGAAGGCTTCGACATCCGGATGGCCGGGCGCGGCGGGTCCGACCGGCCCGACCTGGAGGCCGAGTTTTCCGACATCACCTTCGACCGCGGCGTCGTCGGCATGGCGCGGGCGCAGGATCCCGACAGCGCCAACAGCCAGTTCTTCATCATGTTCGCGCCCGGGCCGTTCCTTGACGGCCAGTATACCGTCGTTGGCCGGGTGACCGATGGCATGGACGTGGTCGATGCGATCAAGCGCGGGCAAGGCCAGAGCGGGGCCGTTGTCGGCGAGCCGGATCGCATGGTCAGCGTCACCGTCACCGAATGATACCCTTGGCCTGCCGCCCTGTCCGGATGGCAGGCCACGACAGCGCCCGGCCGATACCCGCCACGAGGATCGCGCCTGGTGCGGCGATCCGCGTGGCCCCCAGCGTCACCGGCCGTGCCCCCGTGCCCAGCTTGAACCGGGCGATGCCGGGGGCGTTGTGCGTGTCGATCAGGTCAAGCTCCAACCGCGTGACGCCCATGTCGGCAAGCCGGTTGATCCCCTCCCACATCAGCCGTGTGTGAGCGCCCGCGACGCGGCCTGCCGGCGATGTCCAGCCGGTATGATAGCTGGCCGCCGTTCCATGCCGGAGGAACAGCATGCCGGCCACCGGACCCGTCGCGTCATGGGCCGCCACAAGCAGTGTGTCGTCCGGCGACATGCGCGCCCACGCAACCGCAAAGGCCGCAGGCAGACGACGATACCGGCGCGCGCAGGCCTGCGCCGCCTCGCGGCGCAGCAGCCAGTGGTCCGCGTCCGGGGGCAAGGGCGACGCGGTGATGCGCAGCGGCGATGCCTCGGCGCGGACCAGCGCATTGCGCCACTTGCCCCGCAAACGCGCGCGCTGCGCGGCAGCATCGCCGGTCAAGTCCAGCCGTGCCAGGGTCATGGCGGTCACGAGTCTCAGGAAAGGGGCATCTGCAAGCGGATCCTGCCCCGCCACCGGATCCGGGGTCACGACCACGGCGGCATGATCCCGCCGCAGCCAGCGAACCAGCGCGACCATGGCTGCCTGTTGATCTGTGGGCGTCAGTTCGGCTGCCCAGATCGGCCCGCGTGACACCAGCGCCGCACGTCCGAGGCCGGGCCAGCGACGGCAGAGCACCAGCGCTGACGACAGCGGCGTGTCCCGCGAACCCAGGCAGACCCATCGCACCGGCTGACCCAGCGCCGCGCAGGCGCGCGCGTAGGCCGGATGCTGCTGCATCGGCACAGGCGCATCGGGCAGTCGGGGGCTGGTCAGCTCGGTCCAATTCATCCCGCGATTAACCCGGCCCTTACCTAAGGCTGCGTTAATCGCGGCATGACTCGCCGCCGTCCCCCACCCGCCGTCATGGGCGTTCATGCGCCACCGCCGCGCCCCACGGCGTTGGGGGCGCTTTGGCTGGCTTGCGTGCTGGCGCTCCCCGTCGGCGTGACGCTCGGGCTGGCCGAGATTCTGTGGCGGGTGCTGCGCTGACCGGTCAGTCCTGCAGCATCACCAGCGCGTGCCGCTTGCGTCCGGCGGACAGCTTCACCGGCGACGCAAGTGCCACGGCGTCCAGCACCAGTCCCGGATCGGTCAGCGGCGAATCGTCGAGCCGCGCGCCGTTCTCGGCGATCAGGCGTCGGGCGTCCTTGCCGGATTTCGCCAGCCCCGCGCGCACCAGAAGCTGGACCACCGAAATGCCCTCCGCGATCTCTGCCCCGCTCAGGTGCAGCGTCGGCAGGTCGTCACCCGTGCCGCCCTGTTCGAACACCGCGCGGGCCGTGGCTTCGGCCGCCGCCGCGGCATCCGTCCCGTGCAGCAGGCCCGTCACCGCGTTGGCCAGCGTGATCTTGGCGTCGTTGATCTCCGCCCCCGCCAATGCACCCAGCCGGTCACATTCGTCGACGGGCAGCTCGGTATAGAGCTTGAGGAAACGCCCCACATCGGCATCGGTCGTGTTGCGCCAGAACTGCCAGAATTCGTAGGGGCTAAGCATCCCGCCGTCGAGCCACACGGCCCCGCCTGCGGACTTGCCCATCTTGCGCCCGTCGCTCGTGGTCAGCAGCGGCGAGGTCAGCCCGAAAATCTCGGCGTCGATCACGCGGCGGGTCAGGTCGATCCCGTTGACGATGTTGCCCCACTGGTCCGACCCGCCCA
>DAIPIS010000173.1:0-4671 GCA_036770665.1 Meridianimarinicoccus sp. | reverse complement strand
CGCGCCCTTCGTGCCAGTCGTCATAGGCGCCCGCCGTGGTGCCGAGCGCCTGATACTCCGCCTCCCAGCGCGGGTCGTTGTCCCCCAGCGCGATCAGCGCGGCGGTCCCGATGGACACCGCATCCGCCCCAAGTGCCAGCGCCTTGGCCACGTCCGCGCCGGTGCGGATGCCGCCCGACACCACCAGTTGCACCTCCCGGTGCAGGCCCAGGTCCTGCAACGCGCGCACGGCGGGGCGGATGCAGGCCAGCGTCGGCTGGCCCACATGCTCGATGAACACGTCCTGCGTCGCCGCCGTGCCGCCCTGCATCCCGTCCAGCACGACCACATCCGCGCCCGCCTTCACCGCCAGCGCCGTGTCGTAATAGGGCCGCGCGCCGCCGATCTTGACGTAGATGGGTTTCTCCCAGCCGGTGATCTCGCGCAGTTCCAGGATCTTGATCTCCAGATCATCCGGCCCGGTCCAGTCCGGGTGCCGGCACGCCGACCGCTGGTCGATCCCCTGCGGCAGGTCGCGCATCCCCGCCACCCGTTCGTTGATCTTCTGGCCCAGCAGCATCCCCCCGCCGCCGGGCTTCGCCCCTTGACCCACCACGATCTCGATCGCGTCCGCCCGGCGCAGATCGTCCGGGTTCATGCCATAGCGCGAGGGCAGGTACTGATAGACCAGCCGCGCGGAATGCCCCCGCTCTTCCTCCGTCATCCCGCCGTCACCCGTCGTCGTCGATGTGCCCGCCAGCGTCGCCCCGCGCCCCAAAGCCTCCTTCGCCTGCGCCGAGAGCGACCCAAAACTCATCCCCGCGATCGTGATCGGGATCGCCAGATCCACGGGCTTGCCCGCATGGCGCGTGCCCAGCCGCACGTCGGTCCTGCATGCCTCCCGATACCCTTCCAGCGGATAGCGCGAAATCGACGCGCCCAGAAACAGCAGGTCGTCGAAATGCGGCACCCGCCGCTTCGCCCCGCCGCCGCGAATGTCATAGATGCCCGTCGCCGCCGCGCGCCGGATCTCGGCGTTCACCTCCGGGGTGAAGGTGGCGCTGTAGCGGGGCATGGTCTTCGGTTGGTCGCTCATGGTCCTGCCCTCAATACGCCGCGGCGTTGTCGATATCGAAATGGTAAAGCCGCCGGGCCGACCCATAGCGCCGGAACGAAGCCGGGTCCGCATCCACCCCGGCCTTCGCCAGAAGCCCCGCCAGCAGGTCCAGATGCTCGGCCCGCATTTCCTTTTCCACGCAATCGGTGCCCAGCGACGCGACGCTGCCGCGCACGAACAACCGCGCCTCATAGAGGCTGTCTCCCAGCGCGTCGCCCGCATCGCCCAGCACCACAAGGTTCCCCTTCTGCGCCATGAAGGCCGACATGTGCCCGATGCTGCCCTGCACCACGATGTCGATCCCCTTCATCGATATCCCGCAGCGCGACGCCGCGTTGCCGCGCACCACCAGCATGCCGCCACGCCCCGTGGCCCCGGCGTACTGGCTCGCGTCGCCTTCGACGATCACCATGCCCGACATCATGTTCTCGGCCACGCCCGGCCCGGCGGACCCGGCCACCGTCACCGTGGCCAGCTTGTTCATGCCTGCGCAGTAATACCCCGTGGACCCGCGCACCGTCACCGACAGCGGGCCATCGAGCCCTACCGCCACCGCATGGGCCCCGCGCGGATTGACCAGTTCGAACCCGTCATTGCCGCGCGCCCGCGCGGCTGCCTGCAACGCGGCGTTCACGTCCCGCAGCGGCATCGCCGCCATGTCCAGCACCGTCATGCCGCGCGCTCCCAGATATAGACCCGGGCCGGCTCCGGTTCCCACACGCGCGCGGCGTCGATCCCCGGCAGATCGGCGAAGGCGCGGTATTCGCTGGCAAACGCCACATAGTCGGCGGTTTCCGCCATCACGGCGGGCTTGCAGGCGATGGGGTCGCGCACCACGCCGAACCCCGTGCGCGTGCCCGCCACGAAGGTGAAGAACCCGTCGAGATCCCGCAACGTGCCTTCCAGCGCCGCCCCCAGCGACGCGCCTTCGGCCAGACGGCTGGAGATGTAGGCCGCCCCCACCTCGGTGTCGTTCTCGGTGCGCGTGACCACGCCCTTGCGCGCCAGCCTGCGCCGCATGTCGTTGTGGTTCGACAGCGACCCGTTGTGCACAAGACACTGGTCAGGCCCGGTGGAAAACGGATGCGCCCCCAGCGTCGTGACGGCGCTTTCGGTCGCCATGCGCGTATGCCCGATCCCGTGGGTGCCGCCCATGGCGCGCAGGCCGAACCGCCCGGCCACGGCGCGGGGCAGGCCGACCTCCTTGTAGATCTCCATGGCATGCCCGGACCCCATCAGCCGCAGGCCCCGCGCCTCCAGCCAGTCCTGCGCCGCCTGCGCCTGCGCCGCGGGCACCGCGATCACCGCGTGGGTATCCACCACCCGCAGGCCCACCGGCACACCAAGCGCCGCCGCCAGTGCCGCCTCCAACCCGTCGTAATCCGCTGCAGGTGCCGCCGACTGCACGGTGATCTTCACGGCATCGCCGGGGCTGCCGTAGATCGCGATCCCGGCACTGTCCGGGCCACGATCCGTCATGGTCACCAGCATGTCGGTCAGCAGGTCGCCCAAACGGGGCTGCAATGCATCGTTCTTCAGGAAAAGTCCGACAATCCCGCACATGGGGAACCTCCACTGGCCTGTCTTTGCTGTCGCATCGAAGCCATGTCACAAGAAACAAAAATTCTCCACAAGAAATGCATCGCCGCCTTTGCTGCGTGCATGTCCATCGGTCTTGCCGTCACTGTAGGCGCTCTGCACAGGAAACGGGCAGCTGATGCACGCTGTTGCGGATCGGCGCTTCCCAAACCTCTTGCCCCGTGCGCCCGCCTGCGCCCATCCTGTGCGCGACACCCGCCGCAGACGCGGGCGCACACAGGGAGGAGGACCAACATGGAACGACAGGGCAAGGCGCGCATCCGCCTGGGCATGGTGGGTGGCGGCGAAGGCGCGTTCATCGGCGGCGTGCACCGCATGGCCGCACGTCTCGATGACCAGTTCGTGCTGGTCGCGGGCGCGTTCAGCGCCGATGCCGACCGCGCGCACCGGTCGGGCGCGGCGCTGGGGCTGGACCCCACCCGCGTCTACGACAGCTTCACCGCCATGGCGCAGCGCGAAGCGCGCCTGAGGAATGGCATCGAGGCCGTGGCCATCGTCACTCCCAACCACATGCACGCCCCCGCCGCACGGGAATTTCTGCGCCGGGGCATCCACGTGATCTGCGACAAGCCGCTGACAGCCGCGCTGGCAGACGCCAAGAAGCTTGCCGCCGTCGCCGCGAAATCCGATGCCCTGTTCATCCTGACCCACAACTACACGGCCTATCCCATGGTGCGGCAGGCGCGCGACATGGTGGCGGCGGGCGATCTCGGGCGCATCCGCGTGGTGCAGGTGGAATACCCGCAGGACTGGCTCACCGAACCGCTGGAACAGACCGGCCAGAAACAGGCGGCGTGGCGCACCGATCCGGATCGCTCCGGGGCCGGCGGTTGCGTGGGCGACATCGGCACCCACGCCTACAACCTCGCGCGCTTCGTGACCGGGCTGACGCTGGAAGCGCTCGCGGCCGACCTCACCACCTTTGTGGATGGCCGCCGCGTGGACGACAACGTCGCCGTGATGCTGCGCTTCGACGGCGGCGCGCGCGGGATGCTCTGGGCCAGCCAGGTCGCGGTCGGGCACGAAAACGGGCTGCGGCTGCGGGTCTACGGCGACCGGGGCGGGATCGACTGGGCGCAGGAAAACCCCAACGCGCTGACCTTCACGCCTTACGGTGCCCCCCCCCGCCGGATCACGCGGGCCGGTGCCGGGGCAGGGGCCGCCGCAGGCGCGGTCAGCCGCATCCCGGCGGGGCACCCCGAAGGCTACCTTGAAGCCTTCGCCGCCCTCTACACCGAAGCCGCCCATGCGATTCGCGCCCATGCCGCTGGGGAACCCGCCATGGGACTGCTGCCCGGCATCGCCGATGGCGTCGAAGGCATGGCCTTCATCGACGCCTGCCTGCGCTCCTCCGCCCGCAACGGCGCATGGGTTTCCTTGGCAATCTAGGCACTTGTCGTCCGTGCCACGGCCGCCCCGCGCCACCGGGCTGTGCCGGGATCAGTTTTCGCTTTGCTTGAGGGACGTACCTCATCTATGCTGCCGGTGACCTGAATACGACGGTGGGCAACACGCCGCTCAGGCATCAACGGGGAGGAGACACATGAAACGCAACGCACTCTGGGCGGCGACAGCCCTGACGGCGCTCGCGGCACCCGCCGCGCAGGCCGAAGACCTCACGCTCTGCTGGGCGGCCTGGGACCCGGCGAACGCACTCGTCGAACTCAGCAAGGAATTCGAAGCCCAGTCCGGCCACACGATGAGCTTCGAATTCGTGCCCTGGCCCAATTTCGCCGACCGGATGCTCAACGAACTGAACTCCGGCGGCAAGCTGTGCGATCTCCTGATCGGCGACAGCCAGTGGATCGGCGGCGGCGCGGAAAACGGCCATTACGTCAAGCTGAACGATTTCTTCGACGCCGAAGGGATCAGCATGGACGATTTCGCGCCCGCGACCGTCTATGCCTATTCCACCTGGCCAAAGGGCACCCCGAACTACTATGCGCTGCCCGCCATGGGCGACGCCAACGGCTGGT
>DAIPIS010000028.1:0-19944 GCA_036770665.1 Meridianimarinicoccus sp. | reverse complement strand
GCGCTGTTCATCATCCAGGACAGCGAGGCTTCGGCGATCTTCGTCATTTTCATCTGCTCGATCTGGCCCATGCTCATCAACACCGCGTTTGGCGTCGCCGGGGTGCGCGCCGACTGGGTGAACGTCGCGCGCACCCATGAACTCGGGCCGCTCAAGACGGCGTTCACCGTGATCCTGCCCGCCGCCGCGCCCACGATCGTCACCGGCATGCGGATTTCCATCGGCATCGCGTGGCTGGTGATCGTGGCGGCCGAGATGCTCGTGGGGGGAACCGGGATCGGGTATTACGTATGGAACGAGTGGAACAACCTCGATCTGACCTCGGTGATCTTCTCCATCCTGATGATCGGCGTCGTGGGCATGGCGCTTGATGCGGCCTTCGGCGTGCTGCAACGCGCCGTGGCCTATGTGGAATAGGAGCGGACCATGAAACCTTTCCTGAGCGTTGAAAACCTGACCCAGCGGTTCCCGGACGGGCAGGGCGGCACGACCACCGTGTTCGAGAACGCCAGCTTCGGGGTGGAACAGGGCGAATTCGTCTGCATCCTCGGCCATTCGGGCTGCGGCAAGTCCACCATCATGAACATCCTCGCGGGGCTTGCCGAACCCACCAGCGGCGTTGTGAAGATGGACGGCTACGCGGTGGCGGGGCCCAGCCTCGACCGGGGCGTGGTGTTCCAGAACTATTCGCTGCTGCCCTGGCTCAGCGCGCTGCGCAACGTGACCTTCGCGGTCCGGGCGCGCTTTCCGGACTGGTCGCGCGCGCAGGTGCATGAGCATGCGGTGGGGTATCTCGACATGGTCGGCCTGTCGGGCGACGTGATCCACCGCAAGCCCAGCCAGTTGTCCGGCGGCATGCGCCAGCGCGTGTCCATCGCGCGGGCCTTCGCCAACCATCCCAAGCTTTTGCTGCTGGACGAACCCTTCGGCGCGCTCGACGCGCTGACACGGGGCACGATCCAGGACGAACTGCTCAAGATCTGGAGCGGGACCGGGCAGACCGTGTTCATGATCACCCATGACATCGACGAGGCGATCCTGCTCGCGGACCGCATCCTGCTGATGACCAACGGGCCCTTTGCCCGCGTGGCGGAATCGGTCGAGATCACGATCCCCCGGCCGCGCGTCCGCACCGAGATCATCGAACACCCGAACTTCTACGCCATCCGCAACCATCTCGTGCATTTCCTTGGCACCCGCTCGCGGGAACTGGCGGGCAAACGAACCGGCGACGGGCCGAACAGCCCCGAAACCGTGCGGATCGACAAGACCGCGCCCGATGACGATCCCGCCGACAGGGTGCCGGTGCTGCGGGCGATCAACGACTGACGACCAGAGGACTGCAACCATGAAAGACATGACGACAATGCCCGACATGCTCACGAAAGAAGACGTCACCGCCCATATCATCGCGGCCAAGAAATCCTCCGGAATGACCTGGCAGGGCATTGCCGATGCCATTGGCATGTCGCCGGTCTTTACCCATTCTGCGGCAATGGGGATGAATGCCATGCCCGTGGACAAGGCTGAGGCGCTGTCCAACCTGCTGAACCTGCCAACGGGCGCGGCCGAGGTTCTGGCCGAGTATCCGACCAAGGTCTGGGAACAGGCCGTTCCGACCGACCCCTGCATCTATCGGCTCTATGAAATCGTGGGTGTCTACGGCCCGACGATGAAGGCGTTGATCCAGGAAGAATTCGGAAACGGGATCATGTCGGCCATCGATTTCGACATGCAGATCACGCGCGTACCCCATCCCAAGGGGGACCGGGTCAAGGTCGAGATGACCGGCAAGTTTCTGGGTTACAACAGCTGGTGATGGTGCGCATCGGGACTACGACCATTGCGCGGCTGGTTCCGATGACGTCATGTCGCATATGAGAAGGTAACCGGCCCCAATCGGGCCGTTTTCCATGTTCTGGAAGGACCGACATGACCGATGCGCCCTCGATCCCGAATACGCCCGCGCGTGTGATCGCCACACCCGAAGCCCGCGCCCTGATCGCCGAGATCAAGTCCGATCACGGCGAAATCCTGTTTCACCAGTCCGGCGGATGTTGCGACGGTTCATCGCCGATGTGCTACCCCGCCGACGACTTCAGGATCGGCCAGAGCGACGTCTGCCTCGGCGACATCGACGGTGTGAAGGTCTGGATCAGCGGCCCGCAATACGAAGTGTGGAAACACACGCAACTGATCCTTGACGTCGTGCCGGGGCGGGGTGGCATGTTCTCGCTCGACAACGGTCGGGAGAAACGCTTCCTGTCGCGCAGCCGCGTGTTCACCCCCGCCGAAATGGTCGCGCTCGGGATCGAACCGCCGACCGGACCGGTCGCAAGCTGCGCCATCTGATCAGACGGGGTCGCGCCCGAACCACGCGATGTCGCCCTCGGCGGCGTCCGCGTCGGCGGGATCGTGCGTGACCATGAGGACCGGCAGGCCAAGCCGCCGCGCCCGGGCGAAGACAAGCGCACGCATCTGCGCGCGCAGGTCCGCATCGAGCCCGGAAAACGCCTCGTCCAGCAGCAGGGCTTCGGGGTCCGCCAGCAGCATCCGCATCAGGGCGACCCGCGCCTTCTGACCGCCCGACAGCGTCTCCGGGTCCCGGTCGGCAAAGCCGGGCAATCCGATGTCGTCCAGCGCCGCGGCGATCCGCGCCCGCCGCGTCGCCCGGTCCCCGCCCGCCTGCAGCCCGAAGGCAAGGTTCTCGCCCACGCTGAGATGCGGAAACAGCAGGTCGTCCTGGAACAGGATGCCGACCCGGCGCGCATGGGGTACCGCCCGCGTGATGTCGCGTCCGTTGAGGACAATCCGCCCGGTGCAGGCGAACCCCGGCGCCAGTGTGCCGGTGATCGCCGCCAGCAGCGTCGACTTCCCCACACCGGAAGGCCCCATCACCGTAAGCACGCCCCCCGGTGGGATCGTCCGGTTGATCGCCACCAGCGGCGCGCCACTGCGGAAGATCGTCAGGTCGTGCAGGATCAGCCCGTCAGCCATGCAGCCCCCGCCGGTTGCGCCACAGGATCGCCGGCACCGCGATGGCCAGCGCGAAGGGCAAAAGCGCCGCCAAGGTTTGCGCGATGGCGTGGACGCCGATGGCGCGCCGGTCGCCGCCTGCGGCCAGCGCCACCGCTTCGGTCGTCAGCGTCGCCACCCGCCCGCCGCCGATCAGCAGCGTCGGCAGGTACTGTCCGACCGATACCGCGATGCCCACCGCCATGGCGGTCAGCACCGGGCGCAGCAGCATGGGCAGCCGCACCCGCCAGAATACTGCCGCGGGTCGCGCGCCCAGGGCAGCGGCCACCCGCGCATGGCGCGTATCCCACGCGCGCCACGGATCGCCCAGCGACAGGAACACGTAAGGCAGCACGAACACCAGATGCGCCGCGATCACCGGCAGCACGCCGGTATCCCAACCCACCTGCAGCAAGAGCGTCTGCAGCCCCGGCAGGAACGCCGTCTGCGGCACCAGAAGCGGCAGGTAGATCAGCCAGAGCCCACGCGGGCGCAGTGGTCGGCCTGCGCGATGCTCGGCCTCCAGACAGCCCAGCACCAGCGCCAGCGCCAGCGCCACGGCGACCCCTGCGACCAGCACGGTGTCGCCGGTCGCCGCCCACAGACCCGGCCCGTGCCGTGCCCAGTTCGTCAGTCCGGCGAAGGCGGGCAAGGGGTCCGGGAAGCCCCAGTACCCCGCCACAGACCAGACCGAAAGGCACCCGATCCCGCCCAGCACCGCGGCCGCCGATCCGGCTCCCAGCGCAAGACCCGCAGCGCGCGCGACCCGGTCGCCGTGCGCGCGCGGGCCCGCGGCGATCCGGGCGCGCCCGGCCAGGGCGACCAGCCGTTCCAGCCCGACCCATGCGCCAAGCGCCCCCAGCACCAGCGCCAGTTGCAGCAGCGCCCCAGCCGCCGCCGTCATCCGCTGCCCCAGATCCGGGTCGCTCATCCAGTGCAGGATTTGCACCGACAGCGGCGGTGGGGTCGACGGACCAAGGATCAGCGCCACGTCCACCACCGTCATCCCGAAAACCAGCACCACGAAGACTGCCAGCCGGATCTGGGCATAGACGCGCGGAAACACGCACAACAGCCACGCCGAGAGCCGCCCGTGCCCCAACGCCTGCGCGACCCGCAGGCTGCGCGCCACGTCCGCCTGCACCAGTGCCGCGAGCGTCATCAGAAGCAGGAAGGGGATTTCCTTGGCCACCAGCCCGGCCACCAGCGACAGCCCCCAAGGGTCGTTCACGATCAGAAGGTCCGGGGGGCGTTCCCACCCTGTCAGGCCGGGCGACGCCAGTCGCGCGAGCCAGCCCGATGGCGCGATCAGGAACGCAAGCCCGAAGGCAGCGGCGGCATGGGGCACCGCCAGCAGTGGCGACAGCGCCCGTTCCAGCCAGCGGAACGGCCGGGTCCCCCACCATCCCGCCGTGATGAGCACGACCGCACCCAGCGACGCCACCGTGGCCATCAGGCCGGTGAACACGGATACCCATACCGCAGCGCCCAGTCCGGGCCAGTCCAGAAGCGCGGCAAAGGGTGCCAAGCTGGGACCCGAGGCACCGATGGTCGGCATGTGGCCAAAGGCGGGCAACACTGTCCCTGCCAGCCCCGCCACCACCGGCCCCAGCATCGCCAGAAGTGTCAACGCGGGCAACGCCCGCAGCCACCCCGCCTGCGCCGTCACCTCAGCCTACTGCCCGGTGCCGTAGCGACGCTGCCAGTCATCAGCGATGCGGGTCATCCAGCTTGGGTGCGGTTCCGGCAGGACCTGCCCCAGATCCGCCGGGCTCAGGGTCGCGATGCCCAGATCGAGCGCGGCGAATGCCGCGCGGTCGTCCTCTGACAGGGCGTCCATGTCCAGCACCGTGCCATAGCCCAACACCGCCGGATCCTGCGCCCGCTGTTGCGCTTCGGGCGACAGCAGGAAATCGGCCAGCACCATCGCGCCTGCCTTGGCCCCGGAATTGTAGGGGATCGCGACGAAGGATGCGTTCCCAAGCGTGCCGCGATCCAGCACGAAGGTCCGCACCGTGGGCGGCAGTTGCCCGGTTTCGATGGCCGTGGACGCCTCGCCGGGGCTGAAGGAAATCGCGAGGTCGATCTCGTCGTCCGCGATCAGTTGCAACTGCGCGGGCCCGCTCGCCGGATAGGCCCGCCCGGAACGCCACAGCGCCGGTGTCAGGCTGTCCAGATAGGCCCAAAGCGGATCGACAACCCGGTCGTAATCCGTGTCGTCCACGGGCCGCGCCAGCACCGCCTGGTCTTCCGTGATGTCCAGCAGCACCTGCTTGAGAAACGTCACGCCCAGGAAATCCGGCGGCTGCGGGTAGGTGAAGCGCCCCGGATTGGCCACGGCCCAGTCGCGGATCGCCGCCATGCTGCCGAAGCGCTCGGGCAGGTCGGCGGTATCATGCATGAACACGACCTGCGCCATGGCCCAGGGGGATTCGTACCCGTCAGTCGGCACGGTGAAATCGGTCTGCACGGTCTTGCCGTCCACATCCACGTAAGCCCAGTTCGGCAACTGTTCCGCGAAAGGCCCGAACAGAAGCCCCGCGTCCTTCATCGCCGCAAAGTTCGGTCCGTTGATCCAGATGAGGTCCACCGCGCCGCCGGTGTCGCGTCCGGCCTGCTTCTCGCTCAGCACGCGGGTGACGGCATCGGCGGTGTCGGTCAGCTTCACATGTTCGACCGTGACGCCAAAGTTTTCCGCCACGCGGCCCCCCGCCCAGTCGATGAAATCATTGGTTTGGGTCGATCCGCCCCAGGCGTGCCAGAACACGGTCTGGCCCCGTGCTTCGGCCAGCACGGCATCCCAGTCGGCGGGGTCGGGATCGGCACGGCCGGGCAGGGCCGCCAGCGCCAGCCCGGTGGCCAGCAGCACGGATCGGATCATCGGGTCGGGTCCTTTCGCTCGGTGAAGATGCGCCGCGCCGCGGCGATGCGCAGCGTGGCCGTCAGGAAGCACAGCGCGCCGAACCCGAAGGCCAGCGGCGCGAAAAGGCCCGGAAGCAGGCACAGCGCCACGAAGAAGAGGATCGTTTCCGTGCCCTCCAGCAAACCGTCCGAGAAATAGAGTGTCTTGATCCCCTGCGCCGTCGTTTCCATCCCGCGGCGTTCCGCCAGGATGGCGAAGCCCAGAAAGCTCGTGCCGTTGAAATAGAAGGCCGCGAGCAGGAACGCCCCCGCGACGCCGTTTGCGCCAGGATCGTGCAGCACAAAGGCCAGCGGCACCGCGCCGTAGAACAGGAAGTCTGCCGCGATATCAAGGTATCCACCGAAATCCGTGGGTTTGGAGGCGCGCGCGACAGCACCGTCCAGCCCGTCAGCCAGACGTGACGCCAGCAGCGCCAGAAGCGCCACCCAGAACGCGCCCGCCCAGATCAGCCCCGCCGCGGTCAGCCCAAGCATCAGACCCGCCAGCGTCACATGATCGGCAGCCACGCCCCGCGCGGCCAGAACCCGTCCGATGCGGTTCAGCGGCGGGTCAATCAGCCTTCGGGCGGCGGCATCCAGCATGGGCGGTCCTTTCGCCCGCCTTTATGCAGCGCGCCCCGCAAGGCGTCCATCGCCCAAACGCGAACGTGACGGGTGGTGTTCCAATGACACCGCCCGCGGCACGACACCGCGGGCGTCAGGGTCGCCAGTCAGATGGCGCAGGCGCGGCCCCGTGCGCCCGCCGATATCGGGCAGGGCGCACAGGCGCGCGACGGGTCAGAAGCTCAGGATACGGGTCGTTTCGCCCAGCAGGCGCTTGGCCATGGCCGCCGGGTCTGCGGGGGTGACGCCGTCCATCAGCGCGGACGCATCAAGGCCCTTGGCGGGCAAGTAGATCGCGCAGACCTCTGCCTTGGTCGGGGTCTGGGTGATGATGGCGGTCATCAGGCCACGCGGGCTCATGTCGCGGGGCGGTTGGGGGGCTGTGGCACTCTCCGGCGCGCCTTCCTTCAGCGCGATGTCCGCAGCCGGTCCGCACAGCAGGATATGCGCGGTGGCCCCCTGCTGGACGGCCTGCATGGTCAGCACCATGCCCATCAACTGGCTTTGCGGGTCGGCGGTCGAGATCACGGTGACGAGATCGGGCTGCGCCTCCTGCGCGAGGACAGCGCTCGTGGCAAGCGTGCAGGCGGTGGCGGCGGCAAGAAACAGGGTCTTCATGATGTGTCGTATCCTTGGTTTGCGGTGTCAGCCGGTATAGGCATATCGCAAATCCTGAATACGGCGGGAGTCGTGTCGCGTCGGTGACATGGTCACATCGCGCGGCGGGGGGCATGCGGGTCTGGTGCACGCGGCTTGCGGTCAGCCGGGGTGCTGGCGGATCGCGTCCGCATCGCCACCGCTGCACGCGGGGCAAAGCCCCTCGGCTTCGATGACTGCGCGTTCGATCTGGAACCCGGCCTGCGCCGCTGCCGAATCAAGCGCCATGCGCCCCGGTCCGCCGGGCGTTTCGGCCACCGCGTCGCAGGCCCGGCAAATCATGAAGGCCGGCGCATGCCGGGGGCCGGGCTGGGTGCAGGCGACATAGGCGTTCATCTTCTCGATCCGGTGCACGACACCGATCCCGGTCAGGAAGTCGAGCGCGCGATAGACCACGGGCGGCTGCGATCCCAGCCCTTCGGCCCCAAGCCGGGCAAGGATGTCATAGGCGCCAAGCGCGCGGTGTTCGCCGATCAGGATTTCCAGAACGCGCCGCCGCACCGGCGTGAACCGAAGACCGGCCTGCGCGCAATGCGCTTCCGCCGCGGCGAGTGTCTCGCTCACGCAGCGGGCGTGGTCATGGGGCGCAAAGGCCGAGTGCGACATGGTCATTGGTCCTTTCCGCGCGGGGTGCAGCGCGTGTCCTGTGGTCCGTGCTTGTCTGTGCGCGCACAAGGAGCGCCGCCCGCGTCCATTGCAATCCGCCACCCATAAGCCTAGGTACGCCGGATTGTTACATCATAACCATGCGAGGCCCAGATGTTCAACCGCGCGCTGCGTCCCGCCGCGATCGTGTTCGCCTGCCTGTCTGCGGTGGCCGCAACGGCCGGGACACCGCGGGTCGCCGTCGACATTCCGCCCGTGCATGCGCTGGTGGCTCAGGTGATGGACGGCGTCGGCGTGCCCGACCTGATCGTCGCGCCGGGTACCTCGCCGCACGGCTATGCCCTGCGCCCGTCCGAAGCCGGGATCCTGCAGCGGGCCGATCTGGTCGTCTGGATCGGGCCGGGGCTGACCCCGTGGCTGGGTGCGGCCCTGCCGCGCATCGCCGCCGGGGCCGAAGTCCTCACGCTGGAGACCCACCCCGCGACCCGGCAGCTGCCACTGCGCCAACAGGCGACATTCGCGGCGGTCAAGGTGGCGCAGGACCATCCCCATGACGCCGTCGCCGCCGATCCGCACATGTGGCTGGACCCGGCGAACGCCCGCGCGTGGCTTGGTGTGATCGCGGCGGCGCTGGCCGCGATCGACCCGGACAACGCCGCGCGCTATGCCGCCAACGCCGATGCGGCCGCGACGCGGCTCGTCGTGTTGCAGGCTGACCTGTCGGCGCGCCTGTCTGACGCGCCCCCCGCGCCGTTCGTGGTTTTCCACGACGGATACCAGTACTTCGAAACTGCCTTCGGCGTGCCCGCCGCCGGAGCGATCGTGCTGGCGGATGGCAGCGATCCCAGTCCGGCCCGCATCGCCGCGATCCGCGCGCAGGTGCTTGATCTCGACGTGCGCTGCGCCTTTGCAGAACCGCAACTGAACACGGCGCTGATCGATACGGTGTTCGACGGGACGGACGCCGTGATCGCCACGGTCGATCCGCTGGGGGCGACCCACACACCCGGCCCAGGGTTGTACGACGCGGTGCTGCGCGATCTGGTCGATGCCCTGTCGGCTTGCGGTCAAGGCGGTGCGGACGGCTGAAGCGCGCCATGGCCACCCACCGGCATCTTTGCGGCGTCGTCCGCGCGCATGGGCGAATTCTGGCGATGCGGGGCGGGCATCGCCGATCCACGTGCGGGACGGGGTTGTTCCCGGCACGCCAAGGCCGCATCATGGCCGCATGACGGACCTTCCTGCCATCTTCGGCGATACAGGGCAGCCGGACCTTGCCGGGCTTGTGGCGTGTCCGCAGTGCGACCTGCTGAACCGCGAACCGGAGCTGCCGCCGGGCGCGCGGGCGCGCTGCGCGCGCTGCGGCTGCGTGCTGCTTGCACCGCGGTCGGGCGCGGCGGTGACCATCGTGGCGCTGGCCACGGGCGCACTGATCCTCATGGTCGTGGCCGTGAGCTTTCCGTTCCTCGCCATCGATGCCGGCGGCCTGCGCAGCGAGGCGTCGGTGCTGGATGCGGCGCTGTCCTTCGCGCTGGCGTCCGGGCGCATGGCCCCGCTTTCGGTGATCGTCGCGGCGCTGATCGTGGTCTTGCCGGTGACACGGCTCGTGGCGCTGATCTATGCGCTCGGGCCGCTCGCGCTGGGGGGCCCGCCGCGCGCAGGGGCCGCGCCCGCGTTCCGGCTGGCGATGCGGCTGCGCCCCTGGGCCATGGCCGAGATTTTCATCATCGGTGTCGCGGTCGCGCTCGTGAAGGTGTCGTCGCTGGCGCAGGTCGGGTTCGGTCCTTCGTTCTGGGCCTTCGTCGGGCTGGTGGTGCTGGTCGCGGCCAAGGATACGGTCCTGTGCGAACGCAGCCTGTGGCGCGCGCTGGACGCCGCCCGATGATCGTGGGCCGCCGGTGACCGCTCCGATGCGCCACGGCGGCATGACCGCCCGCGCCGCGGGCCTCGTGGGATGCCTGCGCTGCGGCCGGGTCGCCTTGCCGGACCAGCCTCGCTGCGGCAGGTGTGGTGCCCGGCTCGAAAGCCGGTTCCGGCACGGTCCGCAACGCGTCTGGGCGTGGTGGCTGGCGGGGCTCGTGGCCTATGTGCCCGCCAACCTCTATCCGATGATGATCACCGAAACCGTCACCGCCACCTATGTCAGCACCATCATCGGCGGGGCAGTGGATCTGATCGCCCATGGGGATGCCTTGGTCGGCATCGTCGTGCTGGTGGCGTCGGTCGTCATCCCTGTGGGCAAGTTCGTGGCCATCGCCTGGGTCATGCTGGCGATCCGCCGGGCGCGGTCGGGTCATGCGCATAGCCTGCACAAGATGTACGAGGCGGTCGAATTCATCGGGCGCTGGTCGATGATCGACGTGTTCGTGGTGGCCATCCTCGCCGCATTGGTGCATCTGGGGCAGGTTGCCGGCATCTTTCCGGGCCTGGCCGCCATCTGTTTCGGCGCTTCGGTGATCTTCACCATGCTCTCCGCGCTCAGCCTTGATCCGCGGCTGATCTGGGATGCGACCGACCCTGCGCGCCGGGATGCTGCGCCAGTCGGACCGACCCTGCCACGACCTGGACCACGACCTGATACGAGCGCGCCCACATGACCGATCCGACCCCGCCCGCTGCCGAGATGCGGATAGACACCCCCCGTCGCGACGGGCTGTCGTGGGTCTGGACCGTGCCGCTTCTGGCGCTCGCCGTGGCGCTGGCGATGGTGTGGCAGACCTTCGCCGACCGCGGCCCGGTAATCGAGATCCGGTTCCGGAACGCCGCGGGCGTGGTCGCGAACGAAACCGACCTGCGGTATCGCGACGTGTCCGTCGGCCGGGTGGAGGACGTGCGCTTTTCGGACGACCTGCGTGAAGTTGTGGTCGCGGTGCGGTTGGACAAGGCCGTGGCGCCTTACGTGGATGCCGATGCCCGGTTCTGGATCGTACAGCCCGAGGTGTCGGCACAGGGGATCACGGGGTTGGGCACGCTTCTGGGCGGTGTCTATCTCGAAGCTTCGTGGGACGAGGACCCCGGACCCTCCGAAACGCAGTTCGTCGGTCTCGATACCCGTCCGCTGATCACAGGCGACCAGACCGGGGTCGAGTTCGTGCTGCGCGCGCCGCGCGGCGGGATGATCGCCGCGGGCGCACCGGTGATCTTCAAGGGGGTGAATGTCGGCCTGATCGACCGGCCCGAACTGTCGGTCGACGGCAGCGGCGTGACCGCGCGGGCCTTCGTGCGGGCACCCTATGACGGGCTGGTGACATCCGGGTCGCGGTTCTGGAACGCGTCGGGCTTTTCGGTCGGCGTCGGTACGTCGGGCGTGCGTGTGAGCGTCGCGAACCTCAGCGCGCTGGTGCAGGGCGGCATCGCGTTCGAAACCATGGTGGGCGATGGTGTGCCGGTCGCGAATGGACATGTCTTTGACGTCTACGCGGACCGTGACAGCGCCGGAACGGCCGTGCCGCCCGAGGATGAGGGCCCGGTGCTCCTGGTGACGGCGCTGTTCGAAGGGTCGTTCCGCGGCTTGTCTGCGGGGGCCACGGTCGAATACCGCGGGCTTCCCATCGGATCGGTCGTGGCCACGCGCGGCGCACCCGCGCCCGAAGGATCCGCGCAGGCGCTGCTGCTGCGCGCAGACCTGCGGCTCGTGCCGTCGCGGCTGGGTCTGGAGGGCGACAGCGCGACCGAGGAAACCCGTGCGCTGCTGGCCCGGCTGGTGGCCGACGGGTATCGCGCGCGTCTGATCAGCGAGGGGCTTCTGGGCACATCGCTGAAGGTGGATCTGGCGCAGGTGCAGGATGCCGCCCCGGCGGAAATGGGGGACATGGACGGGCTGATCCTGATCCCCACGGCACCGCCCGACATCACCGACACGGTCAACACGGCGCGCAATGCGTTGGCGCGGCTGGAACGCTTGCCGATCGAGGAAATCGTGGACGAACTCGCGGCGATCCTCGGCAACGTGAACCGGCTTGTCGCCTCCGATGATGCCCGCGCCGCCCCCGCCGCCGTGGTCGCCCTGATCGACGAGATGCGCCGCTTCGTGGGTTCGCCCGAGCTGACCGGTGCCGTGGGCAGTGCGGCGGCGGGGCTCGATACCTTCGACGCCATCCTGACCCGGATCGAACAGGGTGATGCGATCGGCAACCTCCTGTCCGCGCTGGAACGCAGCGATGCCATTGCCGCCGCGATCCAGGCCACCGCCGAAGACCTGCCCGCGCTGGCCGAACGCATGGCGGTGCTGGCCGCCGAAGCGGCGGACCTGCCGCTTGAACAACTGGTGATCGAGGCGCAGGGCCTGCTGGCCGCCGGGCGCGCCGTGGTCGACAGCGATGCGGTGCAGGGTGTGCCGGATGCGCTGACCGGGGTGCTGGGCGCGCTGGATGCGGCGCTGTCGGACGTGCGGACAGTTGCCGGGCAGGTCCGCGACAGCGACGCGGTGCCGCAACTGGTCGCGGCTCTTGAACGCACCGGCAGCATCGCGGCCAGCGTCGATACCTCCGCCGCCGCGCTGCCGGGGCTGCTGGCGCAGATCGACGCGCTGGTGGCACAGGCGGGGGCCCTGCCGCTCGACACGCTTGCGTCGCAGGCGGGGGCGGTGCTGGACGGGGCCAGCGTGATCCTTGCCGATCCCGCGACCCGGGCCCTGCCCGCGCGGGCCGATGCGGCGCTGGCCGATCTGGCGGCGGCGGTGACCGATGTTCAGGCCATCACGCGGCAGATCGCCGACAGCGACGCGGTGGCGTCCCTGACAGCCGCCTTGTCGCGGGCCGACAGCATCGCGCAGTCGGTGGACGCGACCGCCGCCGGGCTGCCTGCGTTGCTGGCGCGCATCGACGCGGTGGCGCAGCAAGCCGAAACCCTGCCGCTGGCCGATCTGGTGGCGGCGTCCGAAGCGCTGGTGCGGTCCGCCGATGCGCTCGTGGGCGGGCCCGACACCGCGCAACTGCCCGCCGCCCTGACGGGCGCGCTGGCCGAGATCGACGCGACGCTCGCAGAGTTGCGTGCGGGCGGCGTGGTCGAGAGCACCAACGCGGCGCTTGCATCCGCCGCGGAGGCGGCTGACGCGGTGGCCGAAGCCGCCGCCAGCCTGCCCGCGCTGGCCGCGCGGCTCGAAGATGTCGTCGCCCAGTCCGAAGCGCTGATCGCCGCCTATGGCGGGCGATCGGAATTCAACGCCCAGACACTCGCCACCTTGCGCGACCTGCGCGACAGTGCGCGCGCGGTCACGGCACTTGCGCGGACGATCGAACGCAAACCCAATTCCCTTCTGATCGGACGATGATGCACAGATTGCCCTTTCGCGCCGCCGTCGCCGCCCTGGTCCTCGGGCTTGGCGCCTGTTCCGGACCCGTGACGCAGGTGGCCGTGCCGCCGGTGCAGACGGATCTGCGCCTGCGCCCGGTGATCGGATCGCTGGAAGTGCGGGACATCTCGCTGCCGCGCTATGCTGCCGCCGATGACATCGTGCGCGCGGGAACTGACGGCGGGATCGGCACGTTGCCCGCGACGGTCTGGGCAGACACGCCGGAGCGGGCGCTGACGCTGCGACTGGTGGACGCGCTGGAACGGATCACGGGTGCGCGCGTTGCCGGAGAACCCTGGCCCTTTGCCGAACCGCCCGCCGCCAGCCTGACGATCCGCGTGTCCGATGCGCTGGGACAGCCGGGTGCTGCGGATGCGCCGGGGCGGTTCGTGCTGCGCGGCAGCTATGCGATATCGCCGGTGGCAAGCGACCTGTCGGACCGGTCGGGGCGGTTCGAGATCGCGGTGCCGCTGGCGGGCCCGCAGCCACAGGCGCTTGCTGCCGCGCAATCGGTGGCGCTGGGGGAACTCGCGGAAACGCTGGCGCGCCGCATCGCGCGCTGATGGTTGCGGGATGCGCCCCGGCTGCGTCTCCGCTCCGGAGCGAACGCCGAAATTGCCTGTGGAGCACGCCAGACCTCAAGTCAGACCGCCTGCCACACACAACCTGTCAGATCGTGGCGATGTTGCCGTCCGCGTCGATGGCGGTGATGCGGCGTACCCCCGGCAGGGCCTGGCGGCTTCGCACCATCGCGGCCCGGTCGGCCATGCACAGCGCGGTGGACACCGCGTCGGCGAGCGTGGCATCGTCGGCTTCGACGCTGACGGTGGACCACATGGGCGCGTGACCGGCGGGCGACAGGATATGCCCCTGCGCGCCAAGCCTCATCGCGCCGGGGCTTGACGTCGCGACGGCCCCATCGGTGATCGTCCGGTCGAGCGTGATGCCAAGCGCCGGATCGGCCACGCCCAGCCGCCAAGGCCCGCCATCGCCCGCGAACTCGCCGATGTTCACGAGCGACCGCGCGAAACCGTGGCGGCGCAGCACTGCGCGCACCGCATCGGTGGCAAAGCCCTGGGCGATCCCGTTCAACGTCAGCGCCTGTCCCTGGTCCAGCCGCACGGCGTCGGGGCCGTGCTGCACGCGCGCCCAGCCGATCGCAGCGCGGGCGGTTCGGGTGTCGCGCCCATCGGCCAGCGCCCGCCAGAGCGGCTGGACGGTCGGATCGAACCGGCCTTCCGTCGCGCGGTGGACGGCATCCACCACATGCAGGATCGCGGCCCAGTCGGCGTCGGGCCGATCCAGTCGCCCGGTCGCGTTGAGCCGCACGAGGTCCGACGCGGGATCGAACAGGCTGAACATCCGCTCGACGCGGCGCAGCGTGGTTACCGCATCGTCCAGCGCCGGGGCTGTGCGCGACGCAGGCCCCTCCAGCGTGATCGTGGCGTCGGCCCCGAGGGCGATCCCCGCCCACGCGGGTGCGGCGGACAGCGCGCCAGAGGGCAGGGCCGCGGCCGATGCGGCGATGGCGAGGAAACGGCGGCGGGACAGGATCATTCGGCGGGCACCGGTTCGGCGGAGGCGGGACGCGGCAGGACCGGCATGGACGGGCGCGGGCGCGCGGCGCGGCGGGCGTCGAGGACGCGCGGCACGCAGGTTTTCGGGTCCTCGAAGATCGTCACGCAATCCAGACACTGGAAGCATTCGCTGTAGTTGACACGCCCCTTGCGGTCGATGGCGCCATAGTTGCACTTTACCCGGCAGAGCTGGCAGGGCGAGCCGCATTCCGCCCGTCGCGCGATCCAGTCGCGCCCGCGCAACAGCCCGCCGATGGCCATGACCGCGCCCAGCGGGCAGACATAGCGGCAAAAGCCCTTGAACAGCACCGTGCCCAGCACCAGCCAGAAGCCGGCATAGGCGACGTAATACCATTCGCGCATGAAGAACGTGGTGATGGAGGTCTTGAACGGTTCAACCTCGGCGGCCTTGTCCACGGCACCGGGGGCCACGAACACGGTGGCGACCAGCCCGGCCAGCAGGACGTATTTCACCCATTTCAGCCGCGCATCCCAGAGCGCCGATGGCGTGATCTGCGGCAGGCGCAGCGCGCGGCCAAGGAAATGGGCGAATTCCTGCAACGCGCCGAACGGGCACAGCCAGCCGCAGAACAGCCCGCGCCCCCAGGCGACGAAGCCGATGATCGCGGCGGCCCAGACCGCAAGCGAGAAGGGATCGTAAAGCAGGAAACCGAAGCTCGCCCCCTCCCACGCGGTGCGGATCACGCCCAGCACGGTCACGATGGACAATTGCCCCTGCCCCCACCAGCCGACGAAGACGAGCACCACCGCCAGCACCACGAGACGCACGGGAACGAAACCGCGCATGGCCGCGAAACGCTTCAGCCCCGCACCTTGCACCACAAGCAAGGCGGCCAGCCCCGCGCCCAGCACCGCCATGTCGGTCTGACGGTTCAGCAGCGCCTCCTGCCACGCGGGCAGGGGGGTGATGACGCCCGGCCGGATGAAGAACCGTGGATCGGTCGCGTGGGTCAGGGTGGCGGTTTCGACGCCCACTTCGGGCTGGAACATGCCGTGTTCGCGGACGATCTGCGCATGCAAGTCCCACGGTGCTGCCGGATCGAATCCCAGTCGGCGGTCGGTGCGCAGCACCATCGCCACGCCGTTGCGGATGTCGCGGGGCACGTCGCTGGCCAGCGTCACGAACAGGTCGGCGTCGCGCAGCGCCACCGGGAAGCCGCCCTGCGCGGCGCTCAGCCGGTCGGGCGCCGTGTTGCGGACGAATTCCTCGGACACGAGCCCGTGCCGCGCGGTATCGACGACGAGGAACGGTTCGTCGTTGGCGGCGACGGCAAGGAAGCGCTGCAGATCGTCGAAGCTGCGTTCAGCCAGAACCGCGCGCGCGATGGCGGGCGGGCCGATATCCACCAGCCACAGATCGAGAAACAGCCCCTCCGGATCGGCCCGCGCTTCCGGGTCGTCGTCGTGCCAGACGGTCCCTTCGAAAAGCGCGTCGGCCTCGGCATTGGTCAGGCGCAGATGGCCCACAAGCCCCTGTGCCACCAGCGCGGCCCAGTCGAGCGGTTCGTCCACCGTGGGGTCCGGTTCGGCGGGTGGCCCGGAAGCGATGCCGTTCATCTTTTCTCGCGCGACCTGAAGGGCGGCGGCCATCAGGCTTTCATGGGCGATGCGCACGCTTGCCGTGGCCTTGGTCACGCCGTCCAGATAGACCAGATCGCTGCCCGACCCGCCCGTGCCATAGGGCGAACCGACCACGAGGCTGTCGGCAATCGACAGGCCACGATACTGTTCGAAGAAGCGGTGGAACGGGGCCTCGCCCAGACCCGACACGAAGATCGGTTCGTTGTGGGAAATCAGCTTCACGTCGATGAAGGTGCCTTCGGGATCAAGCGTGACCAGCATGTTGATCGGTGCGCCGGAAAAGCCGGGCAGGGCGGCCATAGGTTCGGTTTCGAACACGTATCCTGCCTGCGCGCCGCCGGAATTCAGCAGGGCGTAGACCCCGTGATCATTGACCGGCTCGCCCAGCGAAAACGGCGGCACGACCAGCCGGGCGATCGTGTCGCGCGGCAGCGAGTCGGCCTGCGCGCCCACGAGACCTGTGACACTGCACAGGACGGCAATCACGACGCGCAAAAGGGACAGGACCGGTCTGGTGTTCATGGCGCAAGCCTAAGCCCGACAGCGGCCACTGCCCAATGCGACTTAGGTCGGTGCGCCGGGACGCAGATTGGTGTTGGGTGACGACCGTCTTGCGTGGAACATGGCGCGCAGGGGGCCACCATGACCAGCAACGATCCATCCGCACCGCGTTCTGCCCTGACAACCGCCCTGTCGTTGGCGGGTCTGGGCCTCGTCTGGTGGCTGGCCGCCGGCCTGACCGCTGACCCCATGGTCCTGCCTGCCCCGGCAGAGGTCTGGCGCATCGTCCTGCAGGAAACCGCGCGTGGCGAAATGCTGCGGCACGTGTCGGCCACGCTGGGGCGGGTCGCGGCGGCGTTCGGGCTGGCGATGGCGCTTGGCGTCGCCATCGGGATCGCGCTCGGTCTGTCGCCGCGCGCCGACAGATGGGTCGGTCCATGGGTGAACGTGGCCCAGAACATGCCCG
Source organism: Meridianimarinicoccus sp. (assembly GCA_036770665.1). GTDB lineage: Bacteria > Pseudomonadota > Alphaproteobacteria > Rhodobacterales > Rhodobacteraceae > Meridianimarinicoccus. The sequence continues at coordinate 2,702 of DAIPIS010000028.1, read as the reverse complement.
CGCTGGTGGTGATCGTGCTGTGCTACCTGTGGATCGGTCTGAACGAGGTCGCGGCGATCACGGCGGTGGCACTGAACAAGACCGCGATGGTGGCGATCACGATCCGCGAAGGCGTGCGCGGCTTCGACCCCAGGCTCGATGCCATGGCGCGGGTCTATCGCATGGGGCCGGGTGCGCGGTTGGTACATGTCGTCTGGCCCCAGCTCTGGCCGTTCATCGCAGCGTCGACCCGCAACGGGCTTGCGATCATCTGGAAGATCGTGCTGGTGGTGGAATTCCTTGGCCGGTCGGACGGCGTCGGCTTCCAGATCCACCTGTATTTCCAGTTGTTCGAAACCCGCTATGTCCTTGCCTATGCGCTGTGTTTCGTGGCCGTCATGCTCGCGATTGAGTATGCGCTGGTCGCGCCGCTCGACCGGCGCAGCCGCCGTTGGCAGAAGGTGGCGCGGGTCACCGGGTGACCGCGCGCCCATCCATCCCGCCCGCTTCCGCAGCGTCGGTCTGGGCTGCGGCCCAGAGAGCTTCCATCGCTTCCAGCGCTTCCGGTATTTTGGCTGCGGCGGCGTCCGCGCCGGTCAGGGTCAGCGTGTCGGCATGGCGCCCGACGAACTGCCCGGCCACGAGGATATAGGCGCGCGGGTTGGTGACCCGCAGCGCCACGATGAGCCGCACGATTTCCGGAAGCTGGTCTTCCTGGCCCAGCGACAAGCCGATGATCGGCGCGCTGCTTTCGGTCAGCGCGGCGATCAGCGCGTTATGCCCAAGCCCGAGCTTGAGATCGATGTCCCAGCCATGGGAGCGGAACAGGTCTGCAGCCATGCTCACGCCAAGGGTGTGATCCTCGCCGGGGACCGGGGCGAAGACCGCGTGGCGCCGCTGCGGATCCAGCGAGATCGGGAATTCCGCCCGCAGGCCGTACATCATGCCATAGACCCGCGCGATGGCGATCGTGACCTCGGCAAAGGTGGCGCGATCCTCGTCCCACCATGTGCCGAGGCGGCGAGCAGCAGGCGCGAGCACGCCAAGGTAGATCTGTTCGATCCCGACACCCCCGGCGCGCAGCTTCATGACTTCTGTCACCGCAGCGGTCGGGTTCGTGCCGGTCAACGCGATGCAGAGCCGTTCGATCACCGCGTCGTCCAGTGGCTGGAGCGAATCGCGCAGCAGTTTGCGGCGCTGCGCCAGTCGCGCGATGACCTCCCGTGCGAGCACCTGCAGGGCGCTTTCCGGAAGCCGTCCCTCCAGTTGCGCGAAGCCTCGGCTGAGCCGTTCGAACCCGTTTGTGTCGAACGAGTTATCGGATTCCTCGAATGCCATAGCGCTCTCCCCAGTTCGCTTGTCACGTCACGGTGCCAAGTCGGGCGGGTATCCTTCGGCCCCCCTCCTTGTGCGCAATCGTATGCCGAAACGACACCGACAAGACCGAGCATGACCGATCCCGCTTAAAAAGTGAACGATAATAATAGGTTGTCAGATTTTTATTACACGGTATGTCAACTTTTTCTGACAGTGCCGAAAAGGCAACGCCCCCGGAACGAACCGGGGGCGTGCATGGCATTCGGATCAGGCGGGGATCATTCGGCCGACGCGAGTTCCTTCGGCAGGCGGAAGGTCCAAAGCAGGCCACCCTGGTTGAGGTAGTTCACCTTGGATGCGACCTCCCCGCCCCAGAGCGGGACAGCGCCACCCCAGCCCGAGATGACCGAGACATACTGCTCGCCGTCCTGGTCCCAGGTGATCGGCTGGCCGACGATGCCGGAGCCCGTCTGGAACGACCACAGGACCTCGCCGGTTTCGTCATCCAGCGCGAGGAATTCGCCTTCGGGGTTGCCGGTGAACACGAGGCCACCTGCGGTGGTCATCACGCCACCCCACAGCGGCGCGCCGTTCTTGTATTCCCACTTCCATTCGCCGGTGACCGGATCGACGGCCTTCAGGCTGCCGATGTAGTCTTCGAACATCGGCTTGATGGTGAAGCCTGCGCCGAGATAGGCGGCACCCTTCTTGTAGGTGATCGGTTCGTTCCAGATGTCCATGCCCCATTCGTTGGAGGGCACGTAGAACAACCCGGTGCGCTGGCTGTAGGCCATCGGCTGCCAGTTCTTGCCGCCCAGGAAGGACGGTGCCGCCCAGACGACTTCGCCCTTGGCGCCATCGGCTGCGGCAGACGGGTCGCCGGGACGCGCCTCTTCGATGAAGATCGGGCGACCGGTGTCGTCGATCCCTTCGGCCCATGTGATTTCCCGCACGAAGGGCCAGGCGTCGACGAACGACCCGTCTTCGCGGTTCAGCACATAGAAGAACCCGTTCCGGTCGGCTGTGGCAAACTTCTTGTTGCCATCCGGGTCGGTGAAGGAAACGACCTCGTTCACGCCGTCAAAATCCCAGCCTTCGCGGGGCGTGGTCTGGAAATGCCACTTGATCTCGCCGGTGGCGGGGTCGATGCCGACGCGCGATGCGGCATAAAGGTTGTCACCCGAGTTGTCGTCCTTGGGCGTGCCCGCGCCACGCAGGTGGCTGTTCCAGGGGGCGGGGTTGCCCGCGCCGAAGATCAGCGTGTCGGTGTCGATGTCATACGACCCGCCAAGCCATGTCGCGCCGCCGCCCGTCTTCCACATGTCGCCCGGCCATGTGGCGTTCTGCACGCCCGTCATGGTCGACGGCTCGCCCTTGAAGGTGCCCATGTGGCCTTCGATCATCGG
>DAIPIS010000027.1:0-20003 GCA_036770665.1 Meridianimarinicoccus sp. | reverse complement strand
GGCGCGTTCGGGCGCATGTTCGGCTGGGCCGTGCACCGGGTGGACGAGGTATTCCAGAACACGCTCACGCGGCAGTCGGACATCCGTCTGGCGCATTGCAAGGGCACATCGACGGGGTGGAAGGCCAAGCGGTTCGACCTTCCGGCCGGCCTGCGCGAGGACCCGGCACTTGCCGCGATCATGCAGGCCGAGTTTCCCGACCGCACCTGACGCGGGCCCCCGGTCAGCGGTTGCGACGATTCCGCGCCGATCCGGCCCAGAGCCCGTCGGGCAGAACCAGCCGGCGCCTGGCGGTATTTGGGCATCCGGTATCGAAAGGGCGGAGCGAACCATGTGAAGGCGCAGGACCGTGACGCGCGCTAGCCGAGCGTCGCCAGCGCCGGGAACCGTTCCAGCAGCCACCACGACAGGCGCGTGAAGGCGCCGGTCACCAGCATGATCCCCACGACCAGAAGCAATGCGCCCATGGCGCGTTCGATGGTTTTCATGTGGCGCTTGAGGCGGTTCATCAGCGTCATGGACCGGGTCATGAAGGCCGCCACCAGCAGGAAGGGCACACCCAGACCCAACGCATAAACCCCGAGCAGAAGCGTGCCGCGGGCGATGGATGCCTCCGTCGCGGCGATGGACAGGATGGCCCCCAGTTGCGGGCCGATGCACGGGGTCCAGCCAAAGGCGAAGGCAAGACCCAGAACATAGGCACCCATCGCCGTGCCGCCCCGGTCACCCGCATCGAGCCGCGCCTCGCGATCCAGCACCGGGATGCGGATCACGCCGAGAAAGTGCAGCCCGAACACGATCACGATCGCACCGGCGATCCGGGAAAAGATCACCTGGTTCTGCAGGAAGAATGCGCCAAAGGCCGACGCGGTGAATCCAAGGAACAGGAACACCGTGCTGAGACCGAGTACGAAGAAGGTCGCTGGCAGCATCGCCCGCGCACGCCCCTTGCCCGACTGCACGTCGCCGACGCTGATCCCGCTCATGTACGCAAGATACGGCGGCACGATCGGCAGCACGCACGGCGACAGGAACGAAAGCATGCCCGCCGCCAGCGCGACGAGCATGGCGGGAACAAGGGTCGCGTCGAGGATTTCAATGCCGAACATGAGCGTTGGTCTAGCCCAGCAAGCCAGTCCCGTCACGCTGCAACGCGTCACATTCCCGTGGCAAATGCGACAGTCAGACGGGGCCGGGCACGGCCCCCAGCGGACCAGGGGAACGGCACCCGACGCTTGCACGACGGACCCGGCCGCGGTTCATCGGTACCACGGCCGGGCCAGTCCCTGTTCAGCGTCCCGCCGACCACCAGCCCCGCTTGCGCGGCTTGGGATCTGCGTCGGGTGCGGTGGTTCCCGTGTCGGCGCCTGTGTCGGTACTTGTCTCGGACCCCGTGTCGGCCGCAACAGGCTGCCCGGTGTCCGCCGGGACATCCGGCATCAACGCTTCGGATGCGTCTTGGGCGACAACGGCCTCGGCCACGTATACGGCTTCGGCAGCGGCTTCGGGATGTGCATCACCCGGCCCGGCAACTTCGGGTGCAGCTGGTTCGGGAGCGGCTGGTTCGGACACGGCTGGTTCGGGCTGGAAATCCGTTACCGGTGCCTCGGCAACCGCATCGGGCACGACATCGACATCGACCTCTGGCGCCGCAGCCACATCAGGCGTGCCACTTGACACCGACGCCGCGTCGCTGCCGGGAACTGCGATCTCCGACGCGGCCGCGCTCACGTCGTCATCGGCAGCGTCGTCGTCATCGCCGTCATATGCAGTGTCCTGCCCGGACGAATCCGCGCCATCGCCGTCGCCCTCGCCACCAGCGCGCCGACGCCGCCGACGCCGCCGCTTCTTGCGCGGCTTGCCGGGGTCGTCCTTGCCGGGCTCGTCCCGACCGGGAACTGATGCACCGCGATCCCCAGAGGGGGCCTTTTCGGCCACTACGGCCTCCGCGGGCGCGGGCACCGTATCCTCCGCCTCCTCCGCCTCGAGATCGAGCAGGTCGTCGTCGGGCATCTGCGACATGTCGATGGAAATCACCGGATGCACCTGACGGACGACCCGCGTCGCCGTCTTGAACTTCTCGACCGAGAAATTCGGGCTGATCAGCGTCACGTCGGCTTCGACCCGCACGGCCATGCCATAGCGCAGTTCGATGCGGGCGATGTGTTCGCGCTTTTCGTTGATGAGGTAGTTGGCGATGGCGACAGGCGCCTTCACCAGCACCTCGCCTGACCGGTTGCGCACGCCTTCCTCTTCCAGCTCGCGCAGAATGGACAGCGCAAGACTGTCGTCGGACCGCACGAGCCCGGTGCCATGGCAGTGCGGGCACGCTCTGGTCGTGGCCTCCACCATGCCGGGCCGCAGTCGCTGGCGCGACATTTCCAGAAGGCCGAAGCCCGAAATGCGGCCCATCTGGATGCGCGCGCGATCCGTCTTCAGCTTGTCCTTGAGGCGCTTTTCGACGGCGGCATTGTTCTTGCGCTCGTCCATGTCGATGAAGTCGATGACGATCAACCCGGCGAGGTCGCGCAGACGGCACTGCCGGGCAACCTCATCCGCGGCTTCAAGGTTGGTCTTGAGCGCGGTGTCCTCGATCGAGCCTTCCTTGGTCGACTTCCCAGAGTTCACGTCGATGGCCACCAGCGCCTCGGTCACGCCGATCACGATGTAACCGCCGGATTTCAGACGCACGGTCGGATTGAACATCTCCGCCAGGTAGCTTTCGACCTGGTAGCGCGCGAACAGCGGCTGGCTTTCCGCATGGAGCTTCACGTTCTTGGCGTGGCTCGGCATGATCATGCGCATGAAGTCCTTGGCGGTGCGGTAGCCCGCCTCGCCTTCGACCAGCACCTCGTCGATGTCCTTGTTGTACAGATCGCGGATCGACCGCTTGATCAGGTCGCCTTCCGCATAGATCGCCGCCGGAGCCACGGATTTCAGCGTCAGGTCACGGATCTGTTCCCACAGGCGTTGCAGGTATTCGTAGTCGCGCCGGATTTCCGGCTTGGTGCGGTTCGCCCCGGCGGTCCGGATGATGAGGCCCGCGCCGCGCGGCACGTCGATCTCGGTCGCGATTTCCTTGAGCTTCTTGCGATCCTGCACGTTGGTGATCTTGCGCGAAATGCCGCCACCGCGCGCGGTGTTCGGCATAAGCACGCAATAACGGCCCGCAAGCGACAGGTAGGTCGTCAGCGCAGCCCCCTTGTTGCCGCGTTCTTCCTTGACGACCTGAACCAGCATGATCTGGCGGACCTTGATGACCTCCTGGATCTTGTAGCGGCGCAGGCGCGGCTTGCGCGGCGGGCGGATATCCTCGGGCGAGTCGTCGTCGGCGACGGATTCGATCCCGTTGTCCGCCGCGGCGTCGTCGTGGATTTCCTGCACATCGTCACCGACAACGTTGTCGGCGGACGGGCGTTCGTCGTCGTCATCGCGCGACGGGACGGCGTCCAGAGCATCTGTGTCTTCGCGCACGACCGCATCGCCGTCATCGTGTCGCGCGGCCATGGTCCGGCCGGGCGGGGTGTCGTCATCATCTGTCCCGGCAGCCGGGCCGGTGAGGTCCGGTTCCGCCGCAGGCTCCACCGCATCATCCGCCGGCACGGGGCTGACCGCATCTGCGGCGCCAGTTTCCACGACCGGATCGGCGTCGCCGTCGATTTCCGCAGCATCACCCGCGGCGTCGATGGCCGGTGCGATGTTTTCGGCATCGGCGATCGCGGGGCTTGCTGCGTCCGCCGCGTCGGGTGACGCGGCGTCGAGCAGGTCCGCGCCATCCTCCGCCGGAGCGCGTGTCTCGGCGGCGGCACCGTTGGGAACCCGCTGGATGCCCGGATCGTTCATGTCCTCGACGTCAAGGCGCGCGTCGTCCCGTTCGTCGTCGTCGAAGTCGACCACGTCCATGCCGGGAATGCTCTGCGCGGGAACGGCATCCGCGTCGCCCGCGGTGTCGCCATCGCGATTGCGGTCGCCGCGCGACCGGCGCGACCGGGTTCGGCGCGGTTTGGCCGCCGCGTCGGGCGCAGTTTCGGCCACAGGCACGTCGGCAGGATCGTCGTCGTTCTGCGACAGATCATAGGCCAGTTCCTCGGCCATCAAGGCCTCTCGGTCCGCGACCGGGATCTGGTAGTAATCCGGATGAATCTCGCTGAACGCGAGGAAGCCGTGCCGGTTGCCGCCGTAATCGACGAACGCCGCCTGCAGCGACGGTTCGACCCGCGTTACCTTTGCCAGATAGATGTTGCCGGCAAGCTGGCGTTTGTTCTCGGACTCGAAATCGAAATCCTCGACCTTGGTTCCGTCGACGACGACCACGCGGGTTTCCTCCGCATGGGTTGCGTCGATAAGCATTTTCTTTGCCATGAAGTCTCTATGCATCGGGGTGGCCCTGCGGGCGGCATTGCTCGCGCCGCGCAGGGGGGCCGATGTCTTGTTGCGGCGTGGGCCACTGTCACGCAGGCCCGCGCAAGGCAGATCGGCGATGTCGCCGGTGCTGCTGCGGTACCTAGACGTTCAGGGTCCATCGCGGTCTGTCCTTGGCACGTTACCGTGCCGATAAATGCCCCGCGCGGCATGCGCGGGCGGTTCATGCCCCGGCTATGGAGCGTCTTTCGTCTGCCGTTCGGTCCGGCGCGGTCGCACCGATCGCGGAGGCGGCAGGGAAATCCTGGGGCAGCAATACTGCCACACCTTTTCATTAAACCCGCCACGGACGAAATGACAATGGGAAACACACCCGTTCCGGACCGATCCGTTCAGATAGGGGCGGCAACCTCAGGTATAGTGGCTGCGCACCAGTCCGTATTTCGCCATCTTCTCGTTCAGGGTCCGGCGCGGCAGGCACAGCTCCTCCATGACACGTGCGATGGAGCCCTGGTGACGCCGCATGGTGTTGTCGATCAGCATCCGCTCGAAAGCCTCCACATACTCCTTCAAGGGCTTCCCTTCCTGCGTGACATGGGTCATCGGCAGCGACACCGCTTCGTTGTCGGAAATCAGCAGCGACGTCAGCGACCCGGATCCGCGTCGGCTTTGCATCACCGCACGCTCGGCCACGTTCATCAACTGGCGCACGTTCCCCGGCCAGGGTGCCTGCAGAAGCTGTGCGGCCTCGTGCGGGCTGAGTTGCGGTGGGGGCGCCCCGTACTCGCCCGCGAAGTTGGCGGTGAAATCCTTGAACAGCAGCAGGATGTCGTCGCCACGCTGGCGCAGGGGCGGCAGGGTCAGATGCAGCGCGGACAGGCGATGGTAGAGGTCCGGTCGCAGATCTCCGGAGCAGGTTTCGCCGTCCGTGCCGCAGATCGACACGAGCCGCGGTGCATCCGCCGTCTGCGGATCGTCAAGCCACGACACAAGCCGGGCCTGCACCGCGGGGGCAAGCACCTGAACATCCTCCAGCAGCAAAACGCCATTGCGCGCTTCGACAACCGCAGGCACCACATCGTCGGTCCCGTCGCCGAACAGCCGCTTCAACTGCGCCGCTTCGTCGTGATGGCCGCAAAAGACCTGCACCAGCGGGCGCGACGCCCGCGCGCCGACCGCGTGCAGCGCGCGCGCCACCAGTGTCTTGCCGGTGCCGGTTTCCCCGTCGATCAGGACCGGCGCATCGGCCTGCGCCAGATCGAGGATATCCTCGCGCAGCCGCACCATCGCCGGGCTTTCGCCGATCAGACGGGTCGTGGCCGAGTCGCCGGACGCCAGTTCGTTGCGCAGCGCCCGGTTTTCCAGCGCCAGTTTGCGCGCGGCACAGGCCCGCTGCACGATATCGGTCATGTGTTCCGGGTCGAACGGCTTTTCCAGAAAATCATAGGCGCCGATCCGCATCGCCTCCACCGCCATCGGCACGTCGCCATGGCCGGTGATGAGCACCACGGGCAGCGCACTGTCATGGTGCATCAGCCGCTTGAGAAACGTCATCCCGTCGATGTCCGGCATCCGGATGTCCGACAGAACGACCCCCGGATAGCCCGGGCCCACGACCTTGAGCGCATCGCGCGCGCTGGCGAAGGTTTCCGTGTCGTACCCCGACAGGACCAGCCATTGGCTGATCGATTGCCGCATGTCCAGTTCGTCGTCGACGATTGCGACTTTCATGTCCGGTTTTCCTTTTTGTTCATGTCATTGCGCCGCAATGCTGTCTTCGCCGAAGCGCGGCAGGTGCATGTCGAACACCGCACCGCCTTCGGGCCTGTTGCGCGCGATCAGCCGTCCGCCAAGGTCGGCCACGATGCTGCTGGAAATCGCAAGTCCCAGCCCAAGCCCGTCGCCCGCGGCCTTGGTCGTGTAGAACGGCTCGAACAGCGCGTCGAGATCGACGATCCCGGTCCCGTTGTCGAGCACGCTGAGCGTGACCTGTTCCCCGGCCACCAGGATGATGTCGATCTGTGGATCGGGTCGCCCCCGCGTGGCATCGACCGCGTTGCGCAGAAGATTGACGATAACCTGTTCGAGCCGGAATCGTTCCGCCAGCACATCGACCGGCGTGTCGGGGCGACTGACCGTCAGGCCGATGGCGCGCTGCCGGAACTGCGGTTCCATCATGGACAACGACGCGTCCACCGCGCTGCGCAGGTCCACCCGCCCCATCGTGTCCGCGCCCTTGCTGGCATAGGATTTGAGCTGCCGGGTGATCGCCGCCATCCGGTCGATCAGGTCGTTGATGCGCTGAAAGCTGACAACAGCCTCGTCCAGCCGCTGGCGGCTGACCAGAAGCCGGGCCCCGGCCAGATAGGTCTTCATCGCGGCGAGCGGCTGGTTCAACTCATGGCTGACCGCCGCGGACATCTCGCCAAGCGCCGCCAGCTTGGACGATTGCGCGATGGTCTGCTCGGCCACCTGCAGGTTGCGTTCGGCCTTTTGCCGCTCGGCGATTTCGCGTTGCAGCAGCAGGTTCAGCTTGCGCAGTTCGGCGGATTCCCGCTGCAGGCGCAACGACCGGCGCTCCGCCTGCTGCGACGTGAGGTAGAACAGGCCGGCCGCAAGAATGGCGAACACCATCACCTGAACGGCGACGACCGACGCCACCCGCTCGCGCACCGGCGAGAAGGTCGAAAAGCTGACGATCCGCCAACCCTGAAAGGGAATACGCGCTTCGCTGCGCATGACCTGCTGGCCGTCGAGTACGCTGTTTTCCGCGTCGAACGTGTCGCTTCGGGCCCGCAGGGCGCGGACCAGCGCGTTCTTCGGCGGTTCCTGCGCCATCGCCGCGGCCTCGGTCTTGCCGCGCCAGCGCGGTTCGGTGGTCAGCAGGACGATGTCGTTGCTGTCCTTGACGATCACGGCTTCGCTGATCCCGTCCCAGCTGCGTTCGTATTTGAACAGGTCCACCTCGGCCGTGATCACGCCCAGCAGGTCCCCACCCCGCGACACCTTGCGCGAATAGACGAACTGTGGGCGTCCTCCCTGATCAAAGGTCGTGGTGAACACGGTGGACTCGGCGCGCAGGGCTTCGACGTTGTAGGGCGCATTGCGATGGTCGGTACCGATGTCGCCACGTTCCGATGACGCCACCGCGCGCCCGTCACGATCCAGCAGCATCAATCGGGACACGCCGATTTCGTCGCGGTAGTCGATCAGCCGTGCCGACGTCTGGCTGAAATCCCGCGTCTCAAGCGCGTTGGCCAGAACCGGATCGCGGGCCAGAAGCTGCGGCACGATGGACGACCGGCGCAATTCACTCATGACGTTGCCCGCGAACAGGGTCAGCCGCAGTTCCGCCTGCCCGCGCAGGCTGGCTTCGCGGCGCTGGCCCAGCACGACGACCGTGACCGCGATCACGGCGAGCGCCACGAGCACGAGTCCGACCAGCACGACGCGCTGTCGGGCCCGGATCGGAAAGATGTCGCGCGACGATGCCTTGACCATGGCCCAGAATGCCCCCGGTTCGGGTCGGATTTCCAGCCTTTTCAGGTGACATTTCCGAGGGGCCGAAGCACCGCCGCAGATCACGACGCGGATCACCACACGGACGAACTCAGGCGTCGGCAAGCGCCCCTGCGAGCGCCGCGAACAGCGCCGCACCATCGGTCCCGCCCTGCACCGGGTCGATGGCCCGTTCGGGATGCGGCATCAGGCCAAGCACCCGGCGGTTTTCGGACAGGATGCCGGCGATGTCGTCCGCCGCACCGTTCGGATTGTCGACATAGCGAAAGGCGATCCGGTCCTCGTCCCGCAGCCGGGCCAAGGTATCGGCGTCGGCGGTGTAGTTGCCGTCGTGGTGGGCGATGGGGAACATCACAGACTTCCCTGTCGCGTAGCCTGCCGTGAACGGGCTGTCAGCCGTGACCACGGTCAGGCGCGCGGGACGACAGACGAATTTCAACCCCGCGTTGCGCATCAGCGCGCCGGGCAGCAGGCCCGCTTCGACGAGGATCTGGAACCCGTTGCAGATGCCGATGACCATGCCGCCGCGCCGGGCGTGGTCGGCCACGGCCGCACAGATCGGCGCGCGCGCGGCGATGGCCCCGCACCGCAGATAGTCGCCGTGGGAAAACCCGCCGGGCAGGCCCACGATGTCCATTCCCGCCGGCAGGGTCGTGTCCTTGTGCCAGACCATGACCGGGTCGATCCCCGCCGCCCGGAATGCCACGGCAAGGTCACGGTCGCAGTTCGAACCGGGAAAGACGATGACGGCGGCGCGCATCAGGCGATCTCGATCCGGTAGCTTTCGATCACCGTATTGGCGAGCAGCCGTTCGCACATCCGCGTCACCTCTGCCTCTGCGGAACCCGCATCGGTTCCCGCAAGGTCCAGTTCGATCACCTTGCCCTGACGCACCGCTTCGACCCCGTCGAAGCCGAGCGCGCCAAGCGCGTGGCGCACCGCCTCCCCCTGCGGGTCGAGCACGCCGGGCTTCAGCATCACGTGCACCACTGCCTTCATCGTCGTCGGTCCCTTCAGTTGATCAGCGTCGGCCGGGTGATCGGCTGCGCGTTCTTGGGCAGCACCCCAAGCCGCCGGGCCAGTTCCGTGTAGGCATCGGCCAGATTGCCCAGATCCTGCCGGAACACGTCCTTGTCCAGCTTCTGGCCCGTCTTGACGTCCCACAGGCGGCACGAATCCGGGCTGATCTCGTCGGCGACGATGAGCCGGTGGAAATCGTTGTCCCAGACGCGCCCGATCTCGATCTTGAAGTCGATCAGCCGGATGCCGACGCCCATGAACACGCCCGACAGGAAGTCGTTCACCCGCAGGGCAAGCGAGACCATGTCGTCCATGTCCTGCTGGCTGGCCCAGCCGAAGGCGGCGATGTGTTCTTCGGTCACCAGCGGGTCGCCCAGCTTGTCGTCCTTGTAGTAGAATTCGACGATCGGTCGCGGCAGCACCTGTCCCTCGGGGATGCCCAGCCGCTTGCACATGGACCCGGCGGCACGGTTGCGTACGACCACCTCCAGCGGGATGATCTCCACCTGCCGGATGAGCTGTTCGCGCATGTTGATGCGGCGGATGAAATGGGTGGGCACGCCGATGTCGTTGAGCCCGGTCATGAAGAATTCCGACAGCCGGTTGTTCAGCACGCCCTTGCCTTCGATCACGTCGTGCTTCTGGGCGTTGAAGGCGGTGGCGTCGTCCTTGAAGTACTGCACGAGCGTGCCGGGTTCCGGCCCTTCATAGAGGATCTTGGCCTTGCCTTCATAAAGCTTCTTGCGGCGTGCCATGGTATCTCCGATCTGAGGGTGCGCGCGTCGAACGCACGCTTGGATTGGGCGCATATACGGCAACGGAACAAGTGTCGCAAGAACGCGCGGTCCTTGCCCCTTGCCCGCCTCGCACGCAGCCCCCATAACGCTGGCGACCCTTCGGGCCCGGGAATGACAGGAGGACGACAATGAACACCTTCAAGGACCGCGAGAACGCGTTCGAAAACAAGTTCGCCCATGACGAGGAAATGCAGTTCCGGGCCGTGGCACGGCGCAACAAGCTGACGGGGCTCTGGGCGGCGGAATTGCTTGGGAAGTCGGGCGACGCGGCGCAGGAATACGCGATGGAGGTCGTCAAAGCCGATTTCGAGGAAGCGGGCCATGACGACGTCGTGCGCAAGCTGATGGCCGATCTTGGCGACAAGTCGGACGAAGCGACCGTGCGTGCCAAGATGGACGAGATGCTGGTCGTCGCCAAGGCGCAGCTCGCCGACGAATAAGGCGCAGATTTCACGCGGCAGGAAAGTGGGGCAATCATGCCCAGCCTGCTGCCGGTGTCGCGTAAAAGCGCCGTCCATGGGCGGTGCGGAATGTCGAACCAGGGGAAACTGCCGATGACCGACCGCCTGTCGCGGATGCTCGCTGCGCGGTCCCGGATCATGGCCGACGGCGCGACGGGCACCACGCTGTTCAACATGGGACTGTCGTCCGCGGATGCGCCGGAGCTTTGGAACGACATGTTCCCGGACCGGATCAGGGCGCTCCATCGGGGCGCGGTGGACGCGGGCAGCGATCTGATCCTGACCAACAGCTTCGGATCCAACGCCACCCGGCTTCGCCTGCACGATGCGGGCGACCGTGCCTTCGCGCTGTCCCGCATGGCCGCCGAACTGGCACGCGACGTCGCGGATGCCGCCGGGCGCGACGTGATCGTGGCCGGCTCGATGGGACCTACCGGTGACATCATGGAACCCATGGGGGCGCTGTCCCATGCCCGCGCGGTGGGAATGTTCCACGAGCAGGCCGAGGGCTTGAAGGCCGGAGGCGTCGATGTTCTCTGGATCGAAACGATGTCGGCCGCAGAGGAGTACCGCGCCGCCGCCGAAGCCGCGCGGCTGGCAGACATGCCGTGGTGCGGCACCATGAGCTTCGAAACCGCCGGGCGCACGATGATGGGGCTGTCCGTTGCCGACATGGTGGCGATGGTGGATCGCCTGCCGAACCCCCCGATTGCCTACGGTGCCAATTGCGGCGTGGGCGCATCGGATCTTGTGCGCACGGTGCTGGGCTTTGCGGCGCACGGTTCGGACCGTCCCGTGATCGCCAAGGGCAACGCGGGCGTTCCGAAATACGTCGATGGGCACATCCGTTACGACGGCACACCTGATCTGATGGCCCGCTATGCAACGCTGGCGCTGGACTGCGGCGCGCGGATCATCGGCGGCTGCTGCGGCACGACGCCCGAACACCTGCGTGCGATGCGCGCGGCGCTCGACGCACATGTCCCCGGCCCGCGCCCCAGCCTCGACGATATCGCGACGATCCTCGGCGGGTTCTCGTCCGCGTCCGACGGGCCGGATGGACCCGAAGGACCCGGCAAGCCAAGGCACCGCACCAGCGCGCGGCGCGACTGACGCTGCATGCGCGCTGTCAAGGATCGTGGCGCGAACGGGACGCATGCGGTTGCCGCCGCTCAGACGATGGGCACCGGTCGCCGACCGAGCACGACGACGCGGTCGGCCGCTTGAAGCCAGCCGGGCCTGGCCGGATCGGGCTGGCCGATCACTTGCGATGGCAGCAGACCCGACCCACATCAGGTAGCGGAGGTGTCACCATGCCCATGCAAACTTTTGCGCGCCTGCTGATCGGCGTGATCGCCTGTAGCGGCCTGACCCTTGCGCTGGCACATTGGGTCGGCGCGCTGGCGGTCGTCGCCCCCGTGGCACTGGTGCTCGCCTGGCTCGTGCGGCGCGTCACGTGAAGCACCGACGCCCGTTCGCCCGCACGGCAAAGGGGCCGGCACGCCGTGTTCCGGCGATGACCGACCGCACCTTCAAACCTGCGATCGCCAGGCTGCGCCGCACCTGTGTCGGACATCATCAGCCGGTCGCTGAACCGCGGGCAAGGCACGGCGCCTCCGGTGCCAGCACGTCCCCGATGCACATGGCGGGGAACCGAAGATTTGCCTGTGCTTCAGATCACAGTGCTGCGGGTTTCCGCCGATGGGGGCACGCGCCGCGGCTTGCACGGTAACCGGCGCACGCGTTCAGGACGCGGCAGCCGCTTCCGCAGCATGGGCGCGGATCCGGGCGATCATCGCGCGGACCCCGTTGGAGCGCTGCGCGGACAGGTGATCGTGAAGGCCAAGGCGTTTCAGTTCGGACTGCGCATCGATGGCCAGAACCTCGCCAACCGTCAGACCGGCGTACAGCGTGTGCAGCACCGCGATCAGGCCCCGGACGATCATGGCGTCGCTCTCACCCTCGAAATCGAACCGCGCTTGCGGGCCCTGCCCCGTGATGTCGGGCCGCAACCAGACCTGACTGGCGCAGCCGTCGACCTTGGTGGCGGGCACGCGCAGGGCGTCATCCATGGCGGGCATCGCGCGACCCAGGTCGATCACATGGCGATACCGGTCTTCCCAGTCATCCAGAAATTCGAAGGTCTCGGCGAGTTCCTCGAAGGCTTCGCTGGCCATTGTATGCCTCTCCTGTGCTGGGAGGACAGCTAAGCCGCGGCACCGGCAACGTCCAGCCCTGCCCCCTTCCCAAGCACGGGTGTTTCGGCTACGCCACCGGCCATGTTACAGCCTGTGTTCAACGCCCTTCGCCTGACGACCCTGGTCCTGCTTCTTGGGGTCGGCTCTGCCTGTTCGCGGCCGCCCGCAGACACGCTGACACCGGAAGGCGGATATCCGGACCGGGTGGCGGATACCCGGCCGCGCATCGCCGACGTCACCGCCCTCGCCATCGAACCGACCCCGGGTGGGGCGATCCTGCGGGTGACGGCCATGGCCGACAGCCCGGGTTGGTGGGACATCGGTCTGCGGCGCGACACGACCGGCGATGCCGGGCAGACAGAACAACGCTTCGTCCTGCGCGGACGACCGCCCGTGGATCAGACTGGTGCCCGGTTGACCACGGCCGGTGGTCCGCAGGCCTTGCGCGAAATCGACGCCGCGGTCTTTCTGTCGGACCGCGACCTTGTCGGTGTGCGGAGCATCACCGTCATCGGCGAGAACAGCAGCCGCACCCTGCGGCGCTGAGGATCAGCCGATCATCGATCCGCCGGAGGCGCCGGTTTCGTCATAGTGCCGCTTGAGCCGCTGCAACGCGATGCGCAGGACGATCTTGCCCGACCGTGCCGACCATCCCATGGTCTTTTCCGTCGTCTCGATCCCTTCGAGAAAGCAGCAGCAGCGCAGCACGACATCGCCAAGACCCGGACCCAAATCCGCAAGAGCCGCGTGCACACGGTTTGCCGCCGCCTGTGTTCCGCCGGACCGCCCGCCGGATGGACGATAGCCGCCCTCGCACGGTCCGGTCATGAAGCGGTCCCAGTTCTGCGCGATCCGCGGCCCCATCTGCGCAAGTTCGAAATCCTCGCGCAGGCGTTCACCCGCAGCAACCAGATCGTCGGTCAGGAACAGCTTGCCGTCCTTGTCGCGCCGCCGCGCCAGCGCGATCAGCGGGGATTCCGCAAGGTTGTACTTTACCTTGCGCGCACCGTCCGCGTCGCGCGACCTGCGGGTGTCCCAGTCGCGGTGCTGCGCGGCGAAGGGCTGCGCATCCTCGGCCATGCCGTCCGCGGCCGTGTCCGCGCCGTCCTGTTCCAGCATCCGCTTCAGGGCCGCGCGCCCCAGCGACGTGATCGCATAGCGCGAAATCCGGCCCAGCGACGGCAGCGCCGTGATCCACTCGTTGAGCGCCATCACCTCGGCCACGGCACGCGGCACAACGGTGGTCTGCGCGCTTTTGCCGCCGGGCAGATCGCGCACCACCACCGCCTTGTCGAGGTCTTTCGCCACCGCGAGGACAGCCCCCGTTTCCGCCATCCGCCGCAGCACCCGAAAGGCGCTTTCGGTAATGTCGTTGGCGGGATCGGCGGTGAATTGGGCCTGAAGTGTCGCAGTCATTGTAGGGCTCTCCTGTATGGCATTGCTGCTGATCGGCGCGCGTCTGGCGCCCATGACGCTGAGACGGTCGAAGGCACCATCGACCAGCGGGTCATCCCGGCGGTTTTCGCATCGCCGCACCCGGCGCAGCACGGTCGAGGCGTGGTAGCCGCTCTCGCGCGCAATCTCACGGATGGATCGGCCAAGTTCGGTATGGCACAGGTAGTGGACCGCGGCTTCAGGCACCCATTCCTCCGATCGGACCGATCCTGGAGACATCATCGCCAGTTTCGTCACGCGTCTTACTCCTCGTTTGCTGCGGATCGACCATCGGCGACCCCGCCGATCCACATGCCCGAAACCTGAAGCAACGATCATTTCAGGTTTATTAAAATTGGTCGCGATCTTAAGCATTGTTTATAATGCCTAAATGTTGATGAGAGCTCCGCCCGCTAAATCGGCACGGATGCAACACCCTGCGGTTGCAGCGCAGGTTTGGGTCATGTCCCGCAAAGGAGCGCACCATGAATGACCCGCTGAGCCTGCTGTCCACCCTGTCCCGCCCCGTCCTGCTGGTCACGGCAGCACAGCTTGCAGCACCGCATTACCGCCGCGACAGGACGCTGCGCACGCTTCTGGGCGATCCGGCACCCAAGGGTTCGGGCGAAACCGTGATGGCGCTGATCGTGCTCGAACAGGGGATGGAGGCCGCGCGCCGCGCCCGCACCGCCGGTTACAGCGTGGAACGCCATGTGCGCGTTCTGGCCGCCCTCATGGCCGAAGGCCAGACGCTGGCCAACCGCAGCCCACGCGTGCAGGGAAAGCCGTCGGCACCATCGACCTTGCGCCGGACGGCATAGGTTTCCGGCGCGCGGCGGACCCAAGGGTCCGGCACGGGTTTCGCGGGGATCCGCCGCGTCCGGTGCGCCTGTGCGACGCTCGTGTCCGCTGGTTCAGGCGGACCTCGCTTTCGAAGATCACGACGGATCGGCCGCGCGCCGCAGCAGCGCGGGCTGGTCGCACAGGCCAGCATGCGCGCGCAGTGCGTGACAATCCCGATCGCTCTGGACGCCGGCGGAACTTGCGCCGTCGCGTGCGAACGCCCAGCGATGCTTGCCGCGACCATCCAGACCATGCCGACCATGCCGACACACAGGGCGGCATCCGCAAGGAACGCCCCGGCACCGCGACAACCCACCGCCAGTGCGTTTCATCCAGACCGGCCGGCGTCGCGCCGCCGACCTCCTTTCACCGGAACCGCACCAGAGCGCCCGGCGCACCGAATTCCGGGCAGCGGTGCGTGCGTCAATCACGAGCCCTAGAACGCCGGTGACGGACGCGACCCGTTCCGGAACCGCGAAGTTCCAACACCCCTTTCCGGCGCGCGTGCGGTCGATGCGCCGCGCCGAGACGCGTCAGGTACGGGCCGCGCCGCCCCGGCACACCCCGCCCGCACGGCGCGCGCTGTCATCGCGCCGATCTCGCACGCTGGGCAGGCCACCTTGCGCAATCCCTGGCGCGCGCGCCGCCATGTGCGTGCCGCGCCGCCCGGGGCGACGTGTGCACCCCGGCCAGCCGTCAAAGCGCGATCCCCGGCGTAAAGTCGCTTGATCCGACCGGGGCTTGGCCCTAAGCGGCGGTCATGACCGAGCCCAGTCCAGAGACGCCCCATGACCGCCTGCTGATCATCGATTTCGGCAGCCAGGTGACGCAACTCATCGCCCGCCGCCTGCGCGAGTTGAACGTCTACTGCGAAATCCACCCTTACCAGAACGTGACCGACGCCTTTCTCGCGACCTTCGCGCCGCGGGCGATCATCTTTTCGGGTGGCCCTGCGTCGGTGTTCGCCGACGGCGCGCCGATGCCGCCCGCGGGGGCGTTCACCATGGGCGTTCCGATCCTCGGCATCTGTTATGGCCAGCAGGTGATGATGCACTGCCTTGGCGGCCAGGTGGAACGGGGCCACGGCACAGCCGAATTCGGCCGCGCCTACGTGACGCCGACGACCGACCGTCTGCCCCTTCTCGACGGCTGGTTCGGCGACGGGCGCGAACAGGTCTGGATGAGCCACGGCGACCACGTATCGCGGCTCGCGCCCGGCTTCCGGGTCTACGGCACGTCGCCCAACGCACCCTTCGCCATCACTGCCGATCCGGACCGCGCGTTCTACGCCGTCCAGTTCCACCCCGAGGTGCACCATACCCCGAAGGGCGCAAAGCTCTACGAAAACTTCGTCCGCATGGCCGGGTTGAGCGGCGACTGGACCATGGCTGCCTACCGCGCTGAAGCGATCGCGAAGATCCGCGCGCAAGTGGGTAATGGCAAGGTCATCTGCGGCTTGTCCGGCGGGGTCGATTCGTCGGTGGCCGCGGTGTTGATCCACGAGGCCATCGGCGACCAGTTGACCTGCGTCTTCGTCGATCACGGCCTGCTCCGGCAGGGCGAGGCCGAGGAAGTCGTCACGATGTTCCGCGACAATTACAACATCCCGCTGATCCACGCCGACGAATCAGAGCTGTTCCTGACGGCGCTGGAAGGCGAATCGGATCCGGAACGCAAGCGAAAGACCATCGGGCGCCTGTTCATCGACGTGTTCCAGACCCACGCGACAGCCGTCGGCGGGGCCAGGTTCCTCGCGCAAGGCACGCTTTATCCCGATGTGATCGAATCGGTCAGCTTCTCGGGCGGGCCATCGGTGACGATCAAGAGCCACCACAACGTGGGCGGTCTGCCCGAAAAGATGGGGTTGGAACTTGTCGAACCCCTGCGGGCGCTGTTCAAGGACGAGGTGCGCGCACTGGGGCGCGAGCTTGGCCTGCCCGCCAGCTTCATCGGGCGCCACCCCTTCCCCGGTCCGGGTCTTGCGATCCGCTGCCCCGGCGAGATCACGCGTGAAAAACTGGCGATCCTGCGCCGCGCCGACGCGGTGTTCATCGACCAGATCCGCCGCCACGGGCTTTACGACGACATCTGGCAGGCGTTCGTCGCGATCCTGCCAGTGCGCACCGTGGGCGTGATGGGAGACGACCGGACATATGACTTCGCCTGCGCCTTGCGCGCCGTGACTTCGGTCGATGGGATGACGGCGGACTATTATCCGTTCAGCCATGAATTCCTCGGCGAAACGGCCACGCGACTCATCAACGAAGTGCCGGGAATCAACCGCGTCACCTATGACATCACCAGCAAGCCGCCCGGCACGATCGAATGGGAATGAGGCAGTTGAACGAAAGCTGACCGCAAACCGGGCACACGTCCGCAGCACCATGCGAGATCACGTGTCTCCGTTGCACGAACATCATGTCCGTGTGCTATGGCACGTTCGCAGTGGTTAACGGATCTTTGGGCATGCGAATTTTCAGATGTGCGGCTTGCGGCCACCGGATGCGCTGGACCTGTGAAGAATGTGGGAAATGCTTCGAACCGAAGCCGTTCTGGAAGTCACCCCGCGTCTACAGCATCAGTGGATTCGTGATTACATTAAGTTTGTGTGGCGCTGCCGTGTTCATGGCATTGTCACAGCGCGTCTGAGCCCGACAGCATCGCCCTTGACAGGCGGTGCGCAACGCGCAAACCGCGGCGCATGACCGCCGTGCACCCCTCGTCCGTCCGCGCGGACCACCTGAAATCCGTGCTCTGGGCGCTGGGGGCGGTGGCGAGTTTCGCGGCGATGGCCGTCGCCGGGCGGGAGGCGGGCCGAAGCCTCGATACGTTCGAGATCATGACCTACCGCTCGCTGCTCGGCGTCGTGATCGTGTGCGGCATCATCAGCCTGCGCCGACGCTGGGGCGATATCCGCACGAACCGGCTGGGCCTGCACGCGGCGCGCAACACCTGCCATTTCGCCGGTCAGAATCTTTGGCTTTACGCGTTGACGGTGATCCCGCTGGCGCAGGTGGCGGTTCTGGAATTTTCCTATCCGATCTGGGTCGCGCTGGCCGCGCCCTTCGTGCTGGGCGAACGGATGACCCTGCAACGCGGCTTGGCCGTGGCGCTTGGCTTCGCGGGCATCCTGCTGGTCGTGCGTCCCGGCCTGATGCCGGTCAACGCAGGCACGCTGGCGGCGCTCTGCGCGGCGTTCGGCTTTGCCGGCGCGGCACTGGCGACACGGCGGCTGACGGCGGATCAGACGACGCTGTGCATCATGTTCTGGCTCACGACCATGCAGGCGGTGATGGGGCTGGCTGCGGCCCTGCACGATGGCAGCATGGCCCTGCCCGACGCCCGCGCGTTGCCGTTCGTGATCGTGGTGGGGCTGGCGGGGCTCAACGCCCATTTCTGCCTGACGACGGCGTTGTCCCTGGCCCCCGCCACGCTGGTGATGCCGGTCGAATTCCTGCGCCTGCCGATCACCGCCGCGCTGGGGGCGGTTCTGTACCTTGAAGGGTTCGATCCGTTCGTGCTGCTCGGCAGCGCGGTGATCCTCGGGGCGAACCTGGTCAATCTCTGGCCATGGCGCAGCACACGCGCGGCAAGATTGTTAAGTAGTGGACAATTGTGACGCAGCGTTGCGCGTTGACGGCTCACCCGACCGGAAGCAAGCAATATGTGGACGTTTAATCCATCGGGGGAGATAGACTTAATGCGCACTACCACAACGGCAATGATCCTGTCAGTCGTCGGGACATCGACCGCAGTCGCGGGCGGCATAGACCGGGCCGCCAACACCAACGACATCATCTTCCGAAACGGCAACTACGCCGAGATCGGCGTGTCGCGCACGATCCCCGATGTGACCGGAACCGACCTGCCAAGCGCCCTGCCCCAGCGCTACGACTACACAGGCGTCGCCGACAACTTCACGCTCTACAATTTTGGCATCAAGTACGACGTCAACGACCAGTTCAGCCTCGCCTTCACCGGGCAGCAGGACTATGGGTCAGACATCAACTATGACGGCAATCCCGGAACCAGCCTTCTTGGCGGCACGTCGGCCGTCGCCGATACCTACGCGTTGTCGCTGCTGGCCCGCTACAAGCTGACCGAGAATTTCTCGGTCCATGGGGGGCTGCGTGCCGACCGCGCCGAGGGCAAGATCAAGCTCAACGGTCTGGCCTATGGCGGACCCACGGCGTTCGGGCCGACCGGGGCACCGCTGACCGCGGCGCAGATCAGTGGCCTGACCGGCGGTGCCCGGAATTCCAACGCGGTCTCGGGGTACGAGGTCGATCTGGATCACGACTGGGGTTACGGCTTTCAGCTGGGTGCCGCCTACGAAGTGCCAGATATCGCGCTTCGTGTCGCGGTGACCTACACATCGAAGATCACCCACGACTTCGACACGACCGAAACGTTCCGCGGCGCGGGCGGGCGAACCGTCACTTTCACCGGTGGCACCACCAGCGTCGACACGCCGCAATCGGTGAACGTCAACCTCCAGTCCGGCGTTGCGAAGGACACGCTCGTCTTCGCCAACTATCGCTGGGCGGACTGGTCGGACTTCAGGATAAACCCCACGGAATTCTCGAAAGCGACCGGTGCGCAGCTTGTGTCCATCGACGACGCGCAGACCTACGAGATCGGGGTCGCGCGCCGGTTCACCCCGGCCTTCGCCGCGCGCGCATCGATCGTCCGCGACATCGTGGATGGCGACAATCTCGTGTCGCCGCTGTCACCCACCAAGGGCTACACCGCCCTTGCCGTCGGCGGCAGCTACACCGTGGGCGCTGTCGAATACTCGGCCGGGGTGCGGTATTTCTGGCTGGGCGATGCAAACCCTGAAACCGGCACGCCGGACGTGGCCCGCGCCGAATTTGCCGACAACGAAGCAGTCGCGTTCGGCTTCCGGGTCGGCTATTCGTTCTGACCCTCGGGTGCGGTCCGGGGAACCGGGCCGCGCAGGACTCCTACGGGACTCCTACACGACTCCTACAGATTTCCGACACGCCAAAAGCCGGGGGCCGCAGCCAATGCGGCCCCCTTTTCGCACCTGCCGCGCGCTTTGGCTTGAGTGCCCCGCCACAGCCCTGCTAGGGCTGCGCCGACACAATCGCGGGACCGACCATGCCACGCCCA
Source organism: Meridianimarinicoccus sp. (assembly GCA_036770665.1). Lineage (GTDB taxonomy): Bacteria > Pseudomonadota > Alphaproteobacteria > Rhodobacterales > Rhodobacteraceae > Meridianimarinicoccus. The sequence continues at coordinate 236 of DAIPIS010000027.1, read as the reverse complement.
ACAGCCGACGAATGGCGCCGCGCGCCGGACCGCCAGATCCTGCTGTTCGGCATGTCCGGACTGGGCAAGACCCACATCGCCACAATGCTGCGCAACGAAGGCGGCTGGTTTCACTATTCCGTCGATTACCGGATCGGCACGCGGTACATGGGCGAACACATCGTCGACAACTTCAAGCGCGAGGCGATGCGCAATCCCTTTCTGCGCGACCTGCTGCTGTCGGATTCGATCTACAT
>DAIPIS010000026.1:18930-20109 GCA_036770665.1 Meridianimarinicoccus sp. | reverse complement strand
GCGCACCCGCCACAAGGTCCATCGCCCCGCCCATGCCCGGCACCATCTTGCCCGGAACCTTCCAGTTGGCCAGATAGCCGCGCGCATCCACCTCGAGCCCGCCCAGAACCGTCATGTCCAGATGACCGCCCCGGATCAGGCCAAAACTCATGGCGCTGTCGATCGAAGCCGCACCGGGCACGGCAGTGACGAAGCCGCCACCGGCGTCGGTCAGGTCCTGGTCCTCCATCCCCTCGGGTGGCCGGGCACCAAGCCCGATGATCCCGTTCTCGGCCTGAAAGAACACCCCCCGGTCGGCGGGCACGAAGTTCGCGACCATCGACGGCAAACCGACCCCGAGGTTCACCAGCATGCCGGCGCGGATTTCCTGCGCGACACGCCGGGCGATGATTTCCTTGGCGTCCATGACCTGCACCTGTCCATCCATGCTCTCGTCTCCCCTTGGGCCGTTCAGGCCGCGCGTCCCAGCAGATGATCGACCAGCACACCCGGCGTCTTGACCGCATCGGGCGGGATCACCCCGACGGGCACGATATGCTCGGCCTCCGCGATCACCGTGTCTGCGGCCATCGCCATGATCGGGTTGAAATTGTGCGCGGTCAGCGAGTATTCGAGATTGCCGTTGTAATCCGCCTGCCGGGCCGCGATCAGCGCGAAATCGCCCCGGATCGGACGTTCCAGCAAGAAGCGCTTGCCGTCGATCTCGATCACCTGCTTGCCCTCTTCGACCTCCGTGCCCAGGCCCGTGGCCGTCAGCACCCCGCCAAGGCCGACGCCGCCGGCCCGGATCCGTTCGACCAACGTGCCTTGCGGAACCAGTTCCACCGCGATCTTGCCCGAGATCATGTCGGCCTGCGTTTCGGGATTCAGCCCGATATGCGATGTGATCACCCGCGCGACCGACCCGGCCGTGATCAGCTTGCCGATGCCGACGCCGGGCTTGGCGGTATCGTTGGCCACGATCGTCAGGTTCCGCACCCCGCACGCCACCAGCGCGTCGATCATGCGATGGGGCGAGCCTACGCCCATGAACCCGCCGATCAGCAGCGTGGCGCCATCCGTCACCATCGCCGCGGCCTGATCCACTTTCGATGCCTGCTTCATGTCCCGATACTTTCCTGTTCTGCCGTCCCAGCGCGGGTGGATCGCGCGATCACCACACGTACACCAAGGTCCATG
>DAIPIS010000026.1:0-18830 GCA_036770665.1 Meridianimarinicoccus sp. | reverse complement strand
GGCACAGGGCGGGCACGTCCTTCGGGGATCATTCGCCGATCATGGCCGTACTGCCCACGCCAAGTTCCGGCGTGGCCGCGGCCGCTTCCACCGCGACGGCGGCGGGCACTGCCGCGACCGCCGCACGGAGCGGATCTTCGGTCACGGTTTCGGTGCGGCGCGGCACGTCCAGCACATCACACAAGCGGTGCAACGTCGCGAGCGTGCCGGGGGCCATCTCGGCGATCTCGCCGGGCACGTAGTACACCGTTCGGATCGCCAGATCCCGTTCCTCCGGAGTCCGGAGCAGAAGCGGCAACGTCTCGATGGCGCGCTCCGGCTCGTAGGTGGCGATCAGGGTCTGCTGCCCGATGATTTCGGCACGGGTGTCCGCCCCAAGGCTGGCAAAGGGCTCGTCCTCGCTCAGGACACGCGACGAGCGTTCCAGCCGGTCGCGGCGCACGCCCTTGCGGTTCTCGGCCAAGAGCACGAGCATCCGGATCACTGCCTCGGCAAAGCCGCCCTCCGCGATATGCGCCAACGCCGCCTGCACCTGCGGCAGCGCGCGAAGTTCGCTCTGGTCCTTCAGCGTGCGGTGCAACTGGTGATTGCGCCCAAAGCTGCGCGTCAAGGGGTTGCTCCACATGGAGAAGAAGGCAAGTTCGACCATCATGTCACGCTGGTCGCGCATGAGGTCGATCGCCTGGGTCATCGCTTCGATCATCAGGCTTTCGGCAGCGACGAAGGGGTTGTCGTCAGCAGCCGGCATGCGCTTCGCACGCACCTTTTCGGCCATGGCCGGCAGCACCTGCATGGCCGGGTTCTTCGACGACATCAGGGCGCGGCTGGCGCGCTGGGGATGCAGGGCGCGCGACATTTCGGCCATCGACGGCGTGACCATGGCCTTGATCGCGGGACGCACCATCGCATCGTAAAGCTGCGCCTGCACCTCGGAGACGCGCGCGACGGCAGCGAACGGACGTTCGTCGGCAAGGTCGTCGTCCAGCGCACGGATATCGTCGAGGGTCCGCTCGGCGAAGCTCACGGTAAAGCGCTTCGCCTGCCCCTCCCCCTGAATGTCATCGATCACCATCTCGTAAAGGCCGGGTGCCAGCGCCTCGATGGTGGCGAGCGTCGATGTCATTTCGGAATGTTCGCGCTTGGCGACCGAGCCGGACACGAAGATGCCCAGATGCCCGACCTGTTCATGGACCATGTACACGATGCGCTGCCCGCGGATGCGGATTTCCTGCACGTCGGCATAGGTCTGCGTGATCCAGTTCAGCGCCTGCTGCGGCGGCGTGATGTTGTCGCCGTGGCTGGCAAAGACGATGATCGGCGACCGGATCGCCTTGAGATCCACCGGTCGACCGGGTTCCAGCCGCGCCTCGTTCTTCACCAACCGGTTGCCGACGAAAAGCTGTTCGACGATCCACTGGATTTCCGGTTCGTTCAGCAGGAAGAACCCGCCCCACCAGGTTTCGAATTCAAGGAAACGTTCGACGCCGTCGTCCACGTCGCGATAGAGATCCACATACTTCCGGAACTTCGTGCGCGCGGGGTTCAGCAATTCGAAGTTGTCCACAAGATGCGCACCGTCGAATATGCCACCGCCCAGATCGGCCAGCATCATCGGCATCCACGTGCCGCCCAGAACGCCCGCGTTGTAGCGCATCGGGTTCTCGCCCACCTTGCCGGACCATGGGGCCACCGGCGCACCGTTCACCACGATCGGGCCGGTGATGTCGGGGTTGGTCGCAGCCAGAAGCAGCGTCGCCCAGCCGCCCTGGCAGTTGCCGGTGACGATGGGCTTGGGTGCTGCCGGGTGGCGGCGCGTCACTTCGCGCACGAAGGCGGCTTCGGCGCGGGTGACGTGGCTCAGACGCTGACCCGGTTCCGGCATCCTGCGGAAGGAGACGAAATACACCGGATGGCCGGCTTTCAGCGCCACGCCAACCTGACTGTCGGACTTGAAACCGCCGATGCCCGGGCCGTGACCCGCGCGCGGATCGATGATGATGAACGGGCGCTTCGCGTCGTCGATCGTCACGCCCGCGGGCGGCAGGATGCGGAGCAACTCGTAATTCGACGGATACGGCAGATCGGCCCCATCCATCACCCGCTCGTAGTCGTAGGCCAGAACCGGCGGGCAACCCTGTTCCTCGTGATCGAGGAAGATGTCACCGCGCTGGCGCAGCGCGTCTGCGGTCAGCACCATGCGCTGGCTTGCGTCGCGCATGTATTCCGCGAAAGCATGACCGATGGTCGTGCGCGTGTCCGGTGCCGCCAGCGCCTGGACCTGCGCCTGCATCGCTGCGGAAAGTTCGCCAAGGCGCTTGCCGTGATCTTCAAGCATCCGGCGACTTTGCCGCGCCGTCGACGTGGCGAGGATGCGGCCCAGGTCCGTGCCGTTGTCGATCTCGTCGGTCAGGCCCTTCATCGTCTCCGCAAGGCGCCCGGCGATATCACGCGCGGGATCAAAGGCGTTGTTCTCACGGGACAGATCGAAAATATCATAAAGACTGGCCATCATATCCTCCGATGGGTCAAGCGGTAATGGAGAAACCGCCGTCGATGTCATGGACGCCGCCCGTCAGGTTGCGCGCTTCGCGAGACGCAAGAAAGGCCGCCATCGCCCCCACGTCCTCGATGGTCGCCAGTTGGTGCATGGCGGCGCGGCTTGCTGCGGCGTCGAGCAGTTCGTCGAAATGATCGATCCCCGACGCGGCGCGCGTCTTGAGCGGCCCGGGCGACAACGCATGCACCGAAATGCCCTTCTCGCCCAGTTCGGCGGCGGCATAGCGCACGGTGCTTTCGAGCGCGGCCTTCACCGGACCCATCATGTTGTAGTGACGCACCACGCGGGACGATCCGAAGAACGACACCGACAGGCATGTGCCACCTTCGGGCATCAGCGGTTCGGCCAGCCGGATCATGCGCAGAAACGAGTGGACGGAAATGTCCATGGCCATCGCGAAGCCTTCGGCAGAGCAATCGACCACACGCCCGTGCAGATCCTCGCGGGGCGCGAAGGCGATGGAATGCAGAAGGGTATCAAGCCGCCCCCACCGATCGGTGATCGTGTCGAACACCGCTTCAAGCTGTCCCGGTATCGACACATCGAGCGGCATCACGATATCGGCCCCCACCCGTTCGGCCAACGGGCGGACATGCGGTTCCGCCTTGTCGTTCAGATAGGTGATGGCAAGGTCCGCGCCTTGCGCCCGCAGCGCTTCGGCGCAGCCCCAGGCGATGGACTGGTCATTGGCGACACCGACAACGAGAGCCTTGGTTCCGGCCAGAGAGAACATGCGACAACCCTCCGAAAAAGACGCGCCTTCCGCGAACATGTCCATATCGCTTACAGCGCTTCTGCAACGCAGCAATGACAGTTGCTGCGATCGGCACATGGCCGGTCCCTGTTGCACGATTTGTGCGGGCGACGGACGGTCTGTCGTATGCCTGTAGCATAAGGATGATGTAGGTATGCCGGTCGACGGCGCAGCCCCGTGGACCAGCAGCAAAGAGACCCGATTTGGACGAGGCGACCCCCAGCGCGGACGGACCCGCCCCCGAGGACCGGACGGCCCCACGCGGATCGGCCCCGCGACCGGCGCAGGCCGCCGACACGGCGGCGCATCTGCAAGCCCTTGCAATTGAAACAGAAGCCCGCGCGGCGTCCGGGATGGAGCGCGGCGCGGATGTCCTGCGGCAGCACGGCCTGCGGCTGATGCGCGGCACCACGGCCCTGTGGCACGATGCGGCACGGCTGGCCGACACCGCACGCGCCGATCCGCTGCTCGTCGCGGCGCATCTGCGCGACTACCTGCTGGATACTCGCCAGCGGGCCATCCTGACGGCGGATACGCTGCGACAGTCGGCCACGGCCGCCGCCGCGCACGAGGATGCCGGACTGAAGCCGGTGCTGGCCTTCGACTACGACGTGGTGATCGACGGGGCCGACCTGCCGCGCCCGGTCAACTACGCGCTGGTCCGGATTCGCCCGCCCGAAGGTTTCCCGCCCGCGCGCGACGACATGCGCCCCTGGGTCATCATCGACCCAAGGTCGGGACAGGGCAGCGGCATCGGCGGCTTCAAGGCGGAAAGCGAGGTCGGCATCGCCCTTGCCGACGGTTATCCGGTCTATTTCGTGATCTTCTCGCAGTATCCGGAACCGGGCCAGACACTGGGCGATGTCTGCGCCGCCGAAGCGGCGTTCCTGCATCACATTCGCGCCGCCCATCCGCTGACAGGCAAGCCGTTCGTCACCGGCAACTGCCAGGGCGGCTGGGCCACGATGATCCTCGCCGCCACCCACCCGGACCTGACAGGCCCCCTGGTGATCGCCGGGGTGCCGCTGTCGTCCTGGACGGGCAAGGCGGGCCAGAACCCGATGCGGTATCTCGGCGGCTGGGTCGGCGGCGCGCTCCCGGTGCAGATGACGGCCGATCTGGGCGGCGGGTTGTTCGATGGCGCGGCGCTGGTCGCCAATTTCGAGACGATGAACCCCGGCCGCGACATCTGGCGCAAGTACGCCGGTCTGTTCAGCGACATCGACACGCGCGCGGAAGGGTACATCGACTTCGACCGCTGGTGGTCGGGCTTCTACTTCATGAATGCCGCCGAAATCCGCTGGATCGTCGAGAACATCTTCGTCGGCAACCGGCTGGCGCGCGGCCTTGCACAGTTCGAGGATGGACACCGCATCGATCTTGGGCGCATCACCGCGCCCATCGTGGTGTTCGCCAGCCACGGCGACGCGGTCAGCACCGTGCAGCAGGCGCTGCGCTGGATCCCCGATGTCTGGGGCACCGCCGCCCGGATCCGCGAAGCCGGGCGCACCATCATCTACACCACCCATGAAACCGCCAGTCATCTGAGCATCTTCGTGTCGGCCGAAGTCGCCAACGATCGCCACCGCCACATCGGATCGGTCATCCGCACCATCGAAGCACTGCCGCCGGGCCTTTACGAGATGGTGATCGCCGAAAGCAGCGGATCAGCGCCCGTGCTGCATTTCGAGACGCGCGACACCGACGCGATCCTCGCATTGTGCGACCCGCCCGAAGCCGACGACGCCTTCGCACAAGCCGATGCGGTGGCGGATTGGGTCACGCGTGGCTATGATCTGTGGCTCGGGCCTTGGCTGCGGGCCCTGACCCCGCCGGCCGCCGCGCAACTGTCCCGCGATATGCACCCGCTCAGGCTGCAGAACCGGGTGCTTTCGGATGCCAATCCGGCCATGGCCGCCGTGGCGGACGAAGCCGCGAGGGTCCGCGCGATCCGCAGCGGACCGGCGGAACCGGGCAACCCCTTTCACGCCGCCGAAACCGTGATGATCGATCTGTGCGCGCGCCAGCTTGACGTGATGCGCGACTGGCGCGACGCGATGACCGAGCTTGGCTTCCTCGGGGCCTACGGCAACCCGCTCTGGCGCCCGCGCGCCGCGCCGCAGACCATGGGCGGCGCGACCCCCGAAGCCGCGGCACAGGCCGAAGCGCAGATGGGCGTCAACGTGGATCGGGGCGGGTATGCCGAGGCGATCGTGCGCATGTGCGTCCTGCTGTCGCGGGCGGGCGGCCAGGTGCGCCACGACCGGATCGAACGGTTCTCGGCCATGCTGGACAGGCAGCCACCCTTCACATGGATGACCCCGGATGCCCGCCGCCGGATCATCGACGAACAGTCGCAGATCGTCGATCTGGCCGGGGACAAGGCCGCGGCAGGGTTGATGCGGATGCTGCGCGACGATGTCGGCCGGTTTCGGGCCGTCAACATCGTGCTCGATGTGATGGATATCGGCCCAGACAGCCCGGACGACCTGATCGCCGCCTTCGAGTCCCTGCAACTGGTGCTGCGGACGCGGGCGAGGGGCTGGCGCAACCGACCGGACCCATCGCAAGGTGACCCCTGAGAGCCGATCCTGCGGACTAGGCGGACACCGGCGGGGCCCATCCTGCGCACCCAGTCATCGCGGACCTTCATTGCGCCGGTCCCGCGCACGCACCTGCGACGTCACCGAACCGGACCTGCGCGCGCCTTCGGACCGACGATGCGCCGCGTCGGTCGGGTTGGCGCACGCGGGCGACCCGCGACGCGACATGTGCCTGGCGACAGGTCGTCGTGACGCCGTCAGGGTGCCAGTGCGGCCCATCGCAGGATCATGGCCGCGCGCACCTGCCCCGCAAGCGCGCACAGGGCCGCGTTCGGCTGCGTCGGTGGCAAGCCGCGCAGCGCCCGAAGCCGTCCGAGGACATCGTCGAAGGGTGCCGCGCCGACCACTTCGGACAGATGCAGCGCCAGCGCCACCACCGACCGCGACCGCCCGCCCCGGCAATGGACAAGCAGCCCCCCCGGACGGTGATCGGGATAGCCGGGCTTGCCGGGGGCCACCTGCGCCTGCATGCCCGAAATGCTCAGGACTGCCGAGACCAGATGGGCCGCGGTGTTGCCGGGCCCGTCGATCAGCCCGACCTTGGCCCGGCGCAGCACGGTGCCATCGGCAAGCGCCATGGGCGGCATGTCCAGATTGACCGCAAGACACAGCGTCTGGGTGATGCCCGCCCGACCAAGCGCAACCGCATCGCCCGCAGCCGTCGCATTGCCCAGCCAGAGCCCGGCCGCTACCGGCAGCAGAACGCAGGCCGCATCCTCCCTTTCCTCGGCCGTCCGGTCGCAGGCGGGGTCCGGATAGGTTTGTCTTGGGGTGGTCATGGCACGGCGCTCCTGTCCTTTGCACCTGCGGTCTAAGGCATGTCGCGCCAGATTGGGAACCGGTTCCGGCCGTCTCGACGAGGGGCCGGGCGCAGGATCGCGACACGGGGGCAGCCGCACGCGCCACGGACGCCCCCACCGGCCGGCGCGGCCTTCGCCCGGTCTTCGCCCCGTCTTCGCCCGGTCTTCGCGCGGCCTTCGCGTGATCTGCGCGTGATCTGCGCGCCGCCGGGGCGCGACCTGTACGTCACTCTCCTGTCACGCGCACCGTTTACCCATGGTGCCATGGCCCGAACGTCACCGTCCCGCACGGCTATCACCGGACAAGCCAGACGCGCCCTGCGGCTGGACGACCCGACAACCGCCATCGGGATCGCGCTGGCCGTCCTTTTCGCCTATGTGATCGTGGCACCCGTGGCCATGCTGATGCTGGGCGGCGTGCAGGTGCAGTTCGTGGACGCCCGTCGGATCGGAGCAGAACCGGGCGCATTCACGATGTACTACATCACCCGCGTGCTGGTATCGCCCGTGGCGGACCTCCTGTTCTGGCGACCCCTGTGGAACACGCTGATGGTCGCGGGCGTGGCCACGGTGATTGCGCTCGGGCTCGGCGCGGCGCTCGCATGGCTGCTCACCCGGAGCGACCTTGCCGGGCGCGGTGCCTGGGCCAGCCTGCTTGTCATTCCCTATATCCTGCCGGGCTGGACCTTCGCGCTGGCGTGGCTGACGCTGTTCAGGAACCGCACGACCGGCGGGCATGCCGGCTGGTTCGAGGCGATGGGCGTCACGCCGCCGGACTGGCTGGCCTACGGTCAGGTGCCGACAACGCTGATCCTTGCGCTGCACTATACGCCCTTCGTGACGCTGCTCGTGGGCAACGCGCTGCGCAATCTCGACAGCCAGTTGGAGGACGCGGCGCGCGTGCTGGGGGCGCCGCGCGCGACCATTGCCCGCCAGATCGTGGCACCCCTGATCCGGCCCGCGCTGCTGTCGGCCAGCATCCTTGTATTTGCCGAATGCATCGGCGATTTCGGCGTGCCCTACGTGCTTGGCCTTCCGGTGAAGTTCGATGTGCTGGCCACCTCGCTCTATTCGGCGGCAGGCACCCGGCAGGCGGGGGTCGCGGCGGTTCTGGCCGGGGCGATCCTGCTGATCGGGGTGATGTCGCTGACCATAGACCTTCTGCTGCTGCGCGAGGCGCGGCGCTTCGTCACCATCGGCGGGCGTGGTGCTATGGACCGGATCACGCCGCTGGGCCGCTGGCACGGCGTCGCTGTCGGTGTCGTGGTGGCGGTGTTCGTGGCCAGCGTCGTCGTGCCGGTGACGGTCCTGTTGCTGTCCACGCTGATGATCGCGCCGGGGCAATTCGCGCTGTCGAACTTCACCTTCGCCTTCTGGATCGGCAGGAACCTGTCCACCGTGGGCCTGCCCAACGGCGTGCTGGTGGAACCCGCGTTCTGGGCGGCGGCGCGCAACAGCATCGTGATCGTCGGGTCCGGCGCGCTTGTCGCAGGGGCGCTCGGGCTTCTGGTCGGATATGTCGTGACCCGCACGCGGCGGGTGTGGCTGTCCACATTCCTGCGGCAGGTGACCTTCGTGCCGTATCTGGTGCCGGGTGTCGCCTTCGCCTTTGCCTGCCTCACGCTTTTCGCCGTGGCGCGCGGGCCGGTACCGGCGCTCTACGGAACGACGGCGCTCCTGATGGTCGCGCTCGTGGCCGACCAGATGCCCCATGCGTCGCGCGCCGGGATCTCGGCGATGATGCAGCTTGGCCGTGATCCCGAAGATGCGGCGCGGGTCGCGGGCGCAGGCTGGTTGCGGCGGGTCTGGTCGATCGTGATGCCGATCCAGAAACGCGCCCTGTTCGCGGGGATTCTGCTCCCCTTCATATCCGGCATCAAGAACCTCAGCCTGTTCGCCATCCTTGCGGTGCCCGGCACGGATGTTCTGACCACATACGCGCTCCGGCTGGTGGAATTCCAGTACACCCAGGCCGCGAACGCGGTGGTGCTGATGGTGGCGATCCTGTCGCTGCTGCTGGCCGTGCTCGGCCAGAGGCTGTTCCGCGTCAATCTGGCAGAGGGGTTCGGCCGCTGATGCCCGAGATCGTGCTCGAGTCCATATCCATGCAGTTCGGGGCGGACCGGGCCGTCGATGGCCTGTCGCTGACGGTGCCCGATGGCGCGTTCATGTGCCTGCTGGGCCCGTCCGGCTGCGGCAAGACCACGACACTGCGCATGATCGCGGGCCTCGAAGAACCGACAGGCGGACGGCTGACGATCGGCGGCACGGTGTTCAGCGATGCCGCCGACGGAACCTTCGTGCCCACCGAACGGCGCGGGCTTGGGATGGTGTTCCAGTCCTACGCGCTCTGGCCGCACCTGACCGTGGCCGAAAACGTGGCGTTCGGGCTGAAACTGCGTCGGATCGACCGCGCCACGCGGCGCGCCCGCATCGCCGAGGTGCTGGAGGTTCTCGGCATCGGCGCGCTGGCCGCGCGCTATCCCGCGCAGCTTTCGGGCGGCCAGCAGCAGCGTGTGGCGCTGGCGCGGACGCTCGCGGTCAACCCTGGCGTCCTGCTTATGGACGAACCGCTGTCGAACCTCGATGCGCGGTTGCGGCTGGAAATGCGGACCGAACTGCTCCGCCTGCATCGCAGCTTCGGCGTGACGATCGTCTTCGTCACCCATGACCAGTGGGAGGCCATGTCGCTGGCCAGCACCATCGCGGTGATGCGCGACGGCACACTGCAGCAGGTCGCCGCCCCAGAGGACATTCACGACAACCCGGCCAACCGCTTCGTGGCAGAATTCATCGGGTCACCACCGATCAACATGGTCGAACTGGACCGGGGCGGGTTGCTCGCCACGGCCCTGTGGCCGTACCTGCCACCCGGCGCGGCTTCGGCCGGGTTGCGCCCGGAACGTCTGGTCCTGTCAGCGCCCGGTGCGCCCGGCGCTGCCGGTGCAACCGCTGCGCCACGTCCCGGCCAAGTCGTCGTGCCTGCCGTCCTTGAAAGCGTCCTGCCGACCGGCGGCGCGTGGCTGGCCGACCTGCGCTGCGGGGAGAACCATGTCATCGTCGACACCCGCGATCGCGTGCCCGTGCGCCCCGGCGACCCGGTCGACCTGCTGATCGACCGCGATGCCGTCCTTGTCTTCGCGCGCAACGGCACGGCGCTTGGCCCGGACGGCCGCGCGCGCCTGCGGGCGATCCCCGCGTCCTGACCCACCACCCACCCCAAGGAGACCTGACCCATGAACCACCCACTCACGACAACGACCGCCCTTGCGCTCTGTCTGGCGCTGCCCGCCGCGGCCGAGACCTTCGATCTCGACGCGCTGATCGCCGCTGCACGGACCGAAGCGCCGATCACGATCTACGACAGCACGTCGAAGATCATCGAAATGGCGGAACGGTTCACCGAAACCTACGGCATCCCCGTCACCGGCGTGAAGGTGCGCAGCCCCGACCAGGCCGAGATGGTCACCCGCGAGGCGCGCGCAGGCAACATCCAGGGCGACGTGGTGCATCTGTCGGACGTGCCGTCCGGGTTGCTGGAACTGATCCCCGAAGGCTATCTGGAAAGCTGGCTGCCGCCCGACATGGCCGCGGACATCCCGGCGGAATTCCGGGACCCTCTCGTGCTCGTCACCAGCGGCAAGGTGTTCGTGTACAACACCGAAACCCATGACACCTGCCCCATCGACACGATCTGGGATCTGACACGGCCCGAATGGTCGGGGCTGTTCGCCATGCAGGACCCGCTCAACACGGGCGAGTTGACCGATCTGTTCAACCAGATGGAAACCCACATCGACGCCGATGTCGCGGCGGCATATGCCACCGAGTTCGGCACGCCGCTCGTCACGGATGGCACCGCGACACGCGCCTTCGTGCTGGCGCTTGCCGCAAACGGGCCGCTTCTGACCGAAAATGACCAGTCGGTCGGTGACGCGGTGGGGGCACCGGGCCAGTCCGACGGCTTTCTCGGCCTCGTGAGCACGGCGAAGTTCCGCGACAATGCCGCCAAAGGTTACACGCTTGGTCTTTGCACCGATGTCGCGCCGATGATCGGGTTCACCAGCCCCAACCTCGCGCTCATCGCCACCGGCACGAAAAGCCCGAACCTCGCCCGGCTCTGGGTGCGCTACGTGATGACCGCAGAGGGCATCGCGCCCCAGACCGAGGATGGCAAGATCTCCGCGAACATGTCAGTCCCGATGCCCGATGACGAACCGTCGGGCGTCGGCGCGGTCATGGACCGGTTGTTCAACTTCCGGCCCGCGACGGCGGCCGACGATCTAGACATGCGGCAGGACTGGCAGGATGTCTGGCGGCTCGCCTACAGCCGCAGCTGATCGCCCCACGGCTGATAGCCACGGCGGCCCCTGCCCGGAAACGGGCGGGGGCACGGGTTGTGCGGGCGCCCCGGCGTCGGTGCAGGGTCCCACCCGATGCGCCGCATGCGAACCCGGTCATGGCCGGGCACGATCTGAGCGGGCCGACAGGACGCCAGGGCGGCGAACACCGCGATCCCGTTGTCGGTGTCGCACGCGGGAGCGTTGCCCAGCAGGCGGTCGACAGGGACAACGATGTCGCCGGTGAACATCACGGTGCGTTCGTCCATCCCCACGAAGCTGCCGCCGGGCGCGTGGGCCGGACCGCCATGCAGGTACTCGACGCGGAAGCCACCGAAGTCGCGCGGGTGGTCGGTCGCAACGGCGATGTCGGCACAGGCAAGCGCGGTGCCCTCCAGCCCGTCGCCGAGGACCTGCGCCAGCGCGATCTTGTGCTCTTGGGCGCGGGCATGGTGATCGGAAACCGCTGCCTTGGACGCGATCACGATGGCGCCCTGTGCCTGCCGGTCGCCTTTGCAGAGCCGGCGGTGATCCTGCCCCCCGGTGTCGATGACGTGTTTCACCGACTGGTCGGTGACGTTGCGGATCGCCGCGTGCCGGGCTTCGTCCCCTTGCCACGATCCGCCGGAGGCGATCGGCACCGCACCTTCGGGCGTCACGACCAACCCGAAGGTCGCGGTGTTGGCATGGTTGTCGGCGCTGCGCTGCTTCAACGGCCCCACGATGGCCCCACGATGGCCCCACGATGGCCCAGACTTCGTCGGCGACGGGCTGTCATTCAAGCGCCTTCGCAAGCGCGGCAGTCGGCGCGGCAAGGGCGTGCGCGACGACGATGACCCCGGTCACGCGCGCAGCCACCCGTCGATCCGCGCCGCGCCCGGCAGCCCGCCGGTGCGGACGCGCGTGCCGTCGATGGCGATGCCGGGCGTGGACACGACGCGCGCCGTGGCGATGGATGTCGCTTCGGTCACCTGTTCGACCGTGACCGTGCCGGTGACAGTGATCGCGACGCCCAGCGGTGCGTCCGCCGCGCTGACCGTGGTTCCGGGCGTCTCACGGCGGTTGCAGCCGGGGCCATGGACCTTGACGGGCTTCAGGGCAGGGCCTTCCCTTTGCGATACACGGAGATCTGGAAATTCTGGACATTGCCCTTGGGTGTCCGATGGGCATGACGTTCTGCGTGGACCGGGCTCAGCAGGCCCGGGATCAGGCGATCGGTGGTGTCGGCAAGCGTTTCGGGCGAATACCGTTGCACCGGCAGGCCCGAGCATTGCGCGGGGCCCGAAAGATCGAAGGTGGCGATGATGGCGACGCCGCCCGGACGCAGGGCTGCGTCCAGCGTTTCAAGGTAACGCCGCTGGTCCGCGGGATCTGTCAGGAAATGAAAGACCGCCCGGTCATGCCACAGATCGTAGGCCCGGTCCGGCGTCCACGCGCGGACATCCGCCACGGCGAACGCGACATCGTCGGCACGCGGACCGAGCCGCGCCCGCGTGATCGCGAGCGCCTCGGCCGACAGATCGAGCACCGTGATTGCGGCAGCGCCGTCGTCCGTCACCCGATCCACGAGGCGGGACGCACCACCGCCCACATCGATCATCGACGCCCCTTGCGGCAGGTACTGGCGAATGAGCCGCAAGGATACCTGGGGTTCATCTTCGAACCAGGTCAGTGCGTCCTCGCCGCGCGAAAGATAGGCGGCGTCCCAATGCTTCGGAAGGTCCATGTCGTGATCCACACTCGCAGAAGAAGATCGAACAGATCGTCGGTGGCGCGGATCCCCGTCGCCACAACCGCGACGAAGATCGCGATCGGGCGCGGCGTCGGCACCTGCTCCAGCATGATCATGTCGGGCAGGCCGAGCGCAACCACCGATGTCATGAGCGCGCGCGCCGGGCGTGGCGCGGCACCCTCGCCCGGCAGTGCGTCGCCCCCGGGGATCACGCAGCCCACGTTGGTGAACATCGGCACCCCCGCGACGATGGCGGCGGGGCACCCACCACCGTGCCTGATTGCCCCAGGTCCGCAGCATCATGGCTTGGGGGACACGGCCGTGGATCAGCGCGCCGATGCCGGTCCGCAGCAGCACCTTGGGCACGTCGTGGCCGACGCACGGGATGGTCTCGCCGGTGCGGCTGTCGCGGGCCACGGGAAACGGCGCGGTCACCCATTCCGAGATCGGGATCGACTGGCTGCAGATCTGGCCGCAGGTCTGGCCGCAGATCAGCTGCAGGATCACGCCAAGGGCGGGCACGTCCGGGTACCACAGCCAGTCGGAAGCGCCACGTGCGGGGCCGGGTCGGGCGTCGTGGCGGTCAGGCGACGTACCTTTCGGACCAGCCTTCGGCGGCCAGCGCGGCGGTGATACCCGCCATGTATCATGGCGCGAGGTCGGCGTTCCGGCAACAGCGCGTCCGGTTCGCACGGCGTCGGTCGCGCACCGGTCCGGCCGCGCGCAGCACCCGCATGTATGGCGACAACTGGCGCGGGCGCGTCGCGCCATGGGTCCGCAGGCATAGCGCGCCCCGCCGTCCCCGAAAATGGCAGGTGCTCCCGGGCGCGTCGGGTCACGAAGGGCAGCGCGGATGTCCTGCATGCGACCGCGGGATGTGCATGCATGCACGTGCACACCGTGGCATGTGCGCAGACCACGGGCCGTTGACCGGCCCCCGGCGGCGCGACAGGGCAGAAGATCGCGATTCGTCACAAAACCGACACGCCACAAAGCTAGGCGTTAACGGTACATCTGCTCACAAGGGGAACGGAACGATGCGCAAACGATCCTTCATTCTGGCCGCGACGGCCATAGCACTCCTGTCCGGCGGTGCCGCGCGGGCGCAATCGGGCGAACTGGTGCTCTATTGCTCGGTCGACGAGGAATGGTGCCGGGCGATGTCCGAAGCCTTCACCCGCGAAACCGGCATCGACGTGCTGATGACGCGCAAGTCCTCGGGCGAGACCTTCGCCCAGATCAAGGCGGAGGAAGGCCAGCCGCGCGGCGACGTGTGGTGGGGCGGCACCGGCGACCCGCATCTTCAGGCGGCACAGGAAGGGCTGACTGCGGAATACCGCTCGCCCCTGCTGTCCGAACTGCAGCCCTGGGCCGTGGCGCAGGCCGAAACCGGGAATTACCGCACCGTGGGCATCTACGCCGGTGCGCTTGGCTTCGGCTACAACAGCGAACTCGTCGAAGACCCCGCACCGGCCTGCTGGGCGGACCTGCTGGACGAACGGTTCCGCGACGACGTGCAGGTGGCGAACCCGAACTCGTCGGGCACGTCCTACACGATGCTGGCGACCATGGTGCAACTGATGGGCGAGGACGAAGCGTTCGCCTATCTTGCGGATCTGCATGCCAACATCAGCCAGTACACGAAATCGGGCAGCGCGCCGATCCGGGCTGCAGCAACGGGCGAAAGCGCCATCGGGATCGTGTTCCAGCATGACGCGGTGGCACAGACCGTGCAGGGTGCACCGATCGTGACCGTGGCCCCCTGCGAGGGCACGGGATACGAGGTCGGATCCATGTCAATCATCGCGGGCGGGCCGAACCCGGACAACGCGAAGGTCTGGTACGACTGGGCACTGACAGCCACGGCGCAGGAAATCGGCGCCACGGCGGCCAGCTATCAGGTGCCGTCAAACATGAACGCGGCCACCCCGCCCGAAGCGCCCCGGCTGTCGGATGTCAAGCTGATCGACTACGACTTCGCGGAGTTCGGGTCGACCGAGACACGGTCGCGCCTTCTGGCCCGCTGGGACGCTGAAATCGGTTCCCTGCCGAAGTGACCATCGCCGCCGACACCGGCGGCGCGTATCGCATGGACCGGGCCAGCCTTGGCTGGCTCGGTCTTCTGCTCTGTGCCGTCATGCTATTGCCATGGTACCGGGGCGGGGCAGTCGGTGCCTCGGCGTTCGGCGCGGGGCTGGGGAACCAGCCCTGGCTTCTGCCGGTCGCCGCGACCGCGCTTCTGCTGGGCGGGCTTGCCGTGGCGGTGCGCGACTGGCGTCGCCACGCGGCGACCCTGCCGCTGGCCGTGGCGGGGTTCTGCTATCTTCTGCTGCAGGCGTTCGGGATCGGTCTGAACGGCCCGGTCCTGCCGCCACTTGCCGTGATCTGGCCAGGGGCTGCGCAAGGCCAGACCGGCATGGGCGCGGGCGGATGCCTTGCGGGTCTCGCGTTTCTCGGTCTCATCTCGGACGCGCTGGCAGCCCGCGGGTTCTGCCGCGGCGAACGCTTTGCTGCGGCCTGCGTCGTCATCATCGCGGCCCTGCTGTCGCTCTTCGTCTTCTACCCGATCCTCAGGCTTGGAACCGCGGCTTTCACCGACAGTGATGGCGCGCTGGCGATCCTGCCCTTCGTGACCCGGATCACCGCGCCCGACCTGTGGGGGCTGGGCTGTTTCGCGTCCCGCGCGAACTGCGGCGTGGTCGTCAACACGGTCATGCTGGGCGTTCTGTCGGCGGCTTTCGCCACGGCGCTGGGATTGGCACTTGCGCTGCTGGTGGCGCGCACGGATTTCCGGTTCAAGCGGATGCTGCGGGCCATTTCCATCCTGCCGATCATCACACCCCCTTTCGTGGTCGGGGTCGCGATCATCGTCCTGTTTGGGCGCAGCGGCGTCATCACCGTGGAGGTCGCGGAGTGGGTCGGCGTGCGTCCGGGCCGGTGGGTGTACGGGTTGCCGGGTATCCTCATGGCGCAGGTGCTGGCCTTCACGCCGGTCACCTTCCTTGTCCTGCTGGGCACGCTGGAGGCGATCAACCCGACGCTGGAAGAAGCCTCCAAGACCCTCGGCGCGCGTCCCTTCGCGACGTTCCGCACGGTGACATGGCCGCTGCTGCGCCCCGGCGTCGCCGCAGCCTTCCTGCTGGCGTTCATCGAAAGCCTTGCGGATTTCGGCAATCCGATCGTGCTGGGGGGCGGGTATGACGTCTTGTCCACGAAGATCTTCTTCGCCGTCGTCGGTGCGCAATACGATCTGGGCAACGCAGCGACGCTGGCCATCGTGCTGCTGGCGCTGACGCTGGCGGCGTTCTGGGCGCAGACCCGCTGGCTGGGGCGCGCAAGCTACGTCACGGTGACGGGCAAATCCGACGCTGGGCTTGCCGCCCCCGTGCCCGGCTGGGTGCGCGTGGCCGCCATCGCCGCCGTCGTGCCCTTCGTGGTGTTCACGATCGCGGTCTATGCCATCGTGCTCATGGGCGGCTTCGTGACCGATATCGGCCGGCTGGATCTGGCACCGACCTTCGGCCACCTGTGGACCGCGTTCTCGTTCGAGATCGGGACGAACGGGTTGCAGCTGTACGGGTCGGCGTGGGATTCCATCATCACCACGCTGTGGGTTTCGGCGCTGTCGGCACCGCTGACCATGGGTATCGGCATCCTGACCGCGTGGCTGGTGGCACGGCAGGACTTCGTCGGGCGGCGGGCGTTCGAATTCGGCACGATGCTGTCCTTCGCCATCCCCGGCACCGTGGTCGGCGTCAGCTACATCGTCGCGTTCAACGTGCCGCCCATCGACATCACGGGCACGATGATGATCCTCGTGATCTGCTTCATGTTCCGCAACATGCCGGTGGGGATGCGCGCGGGCATGGCGGCACTGGCGCAGATCGACCGCAGCATGGAGGAAGCGAGCCAGACCATGGGCGCGGGCGGCGGGCGCACCCTGCGCTTCGTGGTGCTGCCGCTGATCCGCCCGGCGATCTTCACCGCGCTGGTCTATGCGTTCGTGACGGCGATGACGGCGGTGTCGGCGGTGATCTTCCTTGTCTCGGCGCGGCACAACATGGCGACCGCCTATATCATGGGGCGGGTGGAGAACGGCGAATACGCGCTGGCCATCGCCTATTCCGCGGTGCTGATGGTGGTGATGGTGGCCTGCGTCGCGTTGATCCAGCTGGCCGTGGGCCGGCGCAATCTTGGACGGCGCGCGGAACTGCAAGGCGCGGGCGCGCAGGCGGCGGAGTGACAGGATGAAGGACACCGGGGCCATGCAGGACGATGCGATCACCTTCGACGGCGTCGTGAAACGCTACGGCGATGCGGTCGCGGTCGACGGGCTGAGCCTGACCATCCGGCGGGGCGAACTCGTCACCTTCCTCGGGCCGTCGGGCTGCGGCAAGACCACGTCGCTGCGGCTGATCGCGGGACTGGAGTTGCCGTCGGCAGGGCGGCTCCTGATCGCGGGGCGCGACGTGAGCCGCGATCCGGCGTCCGAGCGCAACGTGGGCATGGTCTTCCAGTCCTATGCGCTGTTCCCCCATGTCAACGTGCTCGACAACGTGGCGTATGGCCCGGTGATCCGCGGCGGCAACAAGCGCGCGGCACGGGACCGGGCGCGCGGCATCCTCGACCAGATCGGGCTGGGCGGGTTGCACGAACGGCTGCCGTCGGAACTCTCGGGCGGCCAGCAGCAGCGCGTCGCGGTGGCGCGCGCGATCTGCCAGCAGCCTGACGTGATCCTGTTCGACGAACCGCTGTCGAACGTGGACGCCAAGCTGCGCCGCCGGGTGCGGTCCGAAATCCGCGCGTTGCAGCAGGAATTCGGGCTGACCGCCGTGTACGTCACCCACGACCAGGAAGAGGCGCTCGCGGTGTCCGACCGGATCGTGGTCATGGACAAGGGCCGCATCGCGCAGGTCGGCACGCCCGAGGACCTTTATGAACGCCCCGCGTCGGGGTTCATCGCCAGCTTCATCGGCGACGCAAACCTGATCGACGGTACGGTGCGCCATGGCCGGTTCGACGGGGCTGGACTGGACCTGCCCGTCTCGGGCGGGGACGGTCCCGCCACCGTGTCGATCCGGCCCGAACGGATCGCGCTGGTGCCCGGCGGCGGCCCGGCCGTGATCGACAGCGCCACCTATCTCGGCAGTCGCATGGAATATGGCGTCCATGTCGGTGGGGCCGCACTTCTGGTGTCGCGCCCGATCACCGAGCCACGCCTTGCACCCGGCCTGCCTGTGGCGCTGTCCATCGACCCTGACGGGGTGACCCGACTGCCCTGATCCGATCCGACCGGGCTTCGCCGCCCCACCGCCCCGAAAGGACCCGACCCTGACCGATCCCATCCGCACCCGCCACACGCTGGCCTGCGCCATTGCGCGCGACGCCGGTGCCGCGGCCCTTGCCCTGTTCGATACCCGCGACACGCTGGTCGTCGAAGCCAAGGCCAACCCCCAGGACGTGGTCAGCCGCGCCGACCGCGACGTCGAAACGCTGGTCCGCGCCCGCATCGCCGCCGCCTTTCCCGACGACGCGATCTTGGGGGAAGAACACGCGCCGTCCCCCGGCTCGAGCGGTTTCACCTGGGTGATCGACCCGATCGACGGCACCATGCCGTTCCTGTCGGGCCTGCCGCACTGGTGCGTCGCCATAGCACTGGTTCAGGACGACGACACGGTCGCGGCGGCGACCTTCGCGCCGGTATCGGGGCAGTTGTTCGACGCGCGGCGCGGTGGGGGGTTTCGCTGCAATGGCACCCCGCGGCACATCCCGGCGGACATGACCCTGACGGGGGCCATGACGGCCATCGGTGCCAGCCACCGCACTCCGGCGGCGGACATCGCCGCACTGATCGGGCGGCTGATGTCGGCCGGCGGGGTCTTCTACCGCAACGGATCGGGTGCCTTGATGCTGGCCGAGGTCGCCATGGGTCGGCTTGCGGGCTATTACGAACCACACATGAACGCGTGGGATTGCCTTGGCGGCCTGCTGATGGTGACCGAAGCAGGCGGCCGCGCCGCGCCGGTCCACATGGCCCGGATGCT
>DAIPIS010000172.1:1456-4764 GCA_036770665.1 Meridianimarinicoccus sp. | reverse complement strand
ACCGCCACCAGCACCAGCGACGGCACCGCCGCCTCGCGCAGCCGTTCGTCGGACGCGAGCCGGTGCGCCTGCACCGCCAGCGTCTGGAAATTGAACGGATGCAGGATCAGCGTCGCGGGCAGCTCCTTCATGGCGTCCACGAAGACGATCAGCGCGGCGGTCAGCACGCTCGCCCGCGCCGCCGGAAGATGCACCCGCCCCAGCAGCCGCGGCCCCGACCGCCCCAGCGACCGCGCCACCGCGTCGTGGTGCAAGGGCACCGTCGCCATCCCGCTGTCATAGGCATTGAGTGCGGCCGCCATGAACCGCGCCATGTAGGCCAGCACCATCAGCCAGATCGACCCGGTTACCAAGAGCCCGGTGCGCACCCCGAAATTCGCCTGCATGAACGCATCGAGCGTGTTGTCGAACGACGCGAACGGCACCATCAGCCCCACCGCGATCACGCCGCCGGGCACGGCATAGCCAAGCCCCGCGCCGATCACGACGCTGCGCGACACCCGGCCGGGCCGCACCCGCGCGCGGAACGCGATCAGCACCGCCCCCGCGACCGTCAGCGCCGACGCGATCCCGGCCAGCGTCACCGAATTGACCAGCAGGTCCCGGTATCGCCCGCCGAACAGGCTCTGGCCGCTGTCCACGGCCATGCTCCCCAGCATCACGAGCGGCAGCAGGAACCCGATCAGCACCGGCAACGCGCAGAACGCCGCCGCCCCCCAACCGGCCGCCCCGGTCAGCCGCGCCTTCGCCATCGCATCGAACCGGGGCCCGTGCTGGGCCGTGCGCGCCCGCCCGCGGCTGATGCGCTCCAGCCCCGCCACCAGCAGCGCGAACATCAGAAGCACCAGCGCCAGTTGCGCCGCCGCCCCCCGGTCGCCCACCGAAAACCACGCCTGGTAGATGCCGGTCGAAAAGGTCTGCACATTGAAATGCGCGACTGTGCCGTAATCGGCGATCGTCTCCATCACCGCCAGCAGCGTGCCGCCCGCGATGGCAGGCCGCGCCATGGGCAGCGCCACGCGGCGGAACGCGCCGGCGGGCGACTGGCCCAGCGTGCGCGCAACCAGATACGCATTGGCCGATTGCTGCCGGAACGACGCCCGCGCGAGCAGGTAGACATAGGGGTAAAGCACCATGGTCAGCATCACCGCCGCCCCGCCAAGGCTGCGCACCTCCGGGAACCAGTAGTCGCGCGGGCCCCACCCCGTCACCGCCCGCAGCGCCGTCTGCACCGGGCCGGGGTGGTCCAGCATCACCGTGTAGGCATAGGCCAGCACATAGGCCGGAAACGCCAGCGGCAGCGCCAGCGCGATTTCCAGCCAACGCGACCCCGGAAAGCGATAGACCGTGACAAGCCACGCGGTGCCGGACCCGACGATCGCCGTCCCGACGGCCACCAGCACCACCAGCGTCAGCGTGGTGCGCGCGTAGCCCGGAAGCACGGTCGCCAGCACCGTCCGCCATGTGTCAAGATCGCTGCCGAACGCCGCCAGCGCCGCGGCCAGCATCGGCAGCGTGCAGATCGCCAGCACCGGCCAGGCCAGCCACAGCATCAGTCGTTCGGCACGGGACATGGGCAGGCTCCGATCGGCGCAAGGTCCAAGCGTTTCGCTCGGGAATAGGCCGCAGACACAGGCACCGCAACCTCTTTCAACCCGGTGCCCGGCGCATGACCGATCCCACCTGTCGCGCTGGTCCGCCCGCACCCACGACACGACCTCGCCCGCGCCCCCCTCCCCGGCCCACGACCGGCCCACGAACGGCCCCCGCCACCCGCGCCGCAGCGCCCGCGATCCACGCCGCCACCCGGCCCCTGCCCCCCTCCGCGCACGACTGGTCGCGCCCGCCGCGCCCGGTCCCGCGCCCTCCACCGCCGCGGCGGCGCACCCGTCAGCGCGCCCGCTTCTTTCCCGCAGACCCCTTTCAACCGCGCCCACGCCATGCAAGGTTGCGCCGGAACCGCCATCACGGGGACCCCGCCATGACCGCGCCGCGCAAGATCATCATCGACACAGACCCCGGCCAGGACGACGCCGTGGCGATCCTGCTGGCGCTCGCCAGTCCCGAGGACATGACCGTCCTGGGCATCACCGCCGTCGCCGGCAACGTGCCGCTGAACCTGACCGCCACCAACGCGCGAACCGTGTGCGAACTCGCCGGGCGGCCCGACGTCAAGGTTTTCGCCGGGGCCGACCGCCCGCTGGTGCGCGCCCTGCGCACCGCGGAACACGTCCACGGCCACACCGGGCTGAACGGCCCCGCGCTGCCCGCGCCCACCATGCCGCTGCAGGACCGGCACGGGGTCGATTTCATCGTCGACACCCTGCGCCGCGAAGCCCCGGGCACGGTCACGCTCTGCGCGCTGGGGCCGCTCACCAACATCGCACTGGCGCTGGAACAGGCCCCCGACATCGCCCCGCGCATCGCCGAAATCGTGCTTATGGGCGGTGCCTATTTCGAAGTCGGCAACATCACCCCCGCCGCCGAGTTCAACATCTATGTGGACCCGGAAGCCGCCCGCGCCGTCTTTGCCTGCGGCGCGCCGATCACCGTCATGCCGCTCGACGTGACCCACAAGGCGCTCACCACCGAAGCGCGCGTCACGGCGTTCCGCGACATGGGCACGCCGGTGGGCCGCGCCGTCGCCGAATGGACCGACTTCTTCGAACGCTTCGACAAGGCGAAATACGCCAGCCCGGGCGCGCCCCTGCACGACCCCTGCGTGATCGCGTGGCTGATCCGGCCCGACCTGTTCACAGGCCGCTTCGTCAACGTCGAGATCGAATGCGACAGCGACCTGACGCGCGGCATGACCGTGGCCGACTGGTGGCGGGTCACAGACCGCGCCCCCAACGCCACCTTCATGGGCGACGTGGACGCCGACGGGTTCTTCGACCTGCTGACCGCGCGCATCGCGCGACTTTGACGCAACCGCCGCCGGCCCCCCGCGCTGCGGGCTCGCCAAACCGTGATCCGCGCACCAGGCCCGATCCTGTATCCCGGTGCGCGAACCGCTGTCAGGATACGCCATGACCATTGCCCTTGCCCGCACCATCGCGCTGATCGGCGCCACATGTTCGGCGCTGCCTGCGACCGCGACGGACACCACCACGGCACCCGGTGCCTGCATCGCCCATGTGGACGGCATCGAAACGGTGTTGAACATCGGCGGCCCCGACGCACCCACCGTCACAGGCAATGCACCGGGCCTGCCGACCGACGCCCCGGCGGCGACCCTGCCCGACACCGGGATCGACACCGGGACCGACACCGGGACCGAGGCGACCGCGCCGGAAACCGTCCCCGAT
>DAIPIS010000172.1:0-1356 GCA_036770665.1 Meridianimarinicoccus sp. | reverse complement strand
CGACACCGGGACCGACACCGGGACCGAGGCGACCGCGCCGGAAACCGTCCCCGATCCGGACCCGACATCCGATCCTGCCCTCGCAGCCCTGCACGGCCTGCCCGCCTGCACGCCCGAAGACGTGCTGCGCCACCTGACCCCCGATCTCGCCGACGCCGACCGGGCCGCCTTCTGCCTGCTGCGGGCGCAAACCGACGACGGCACCCCCACCGTCGCGGGCTTTTCCGAAGGCGCGCGCGACGACACGCTCACGTGCAAGACCGCAAGCCGGTTCTGCGAACGGGTCAACGCCTCGCGCGACGCGGCGCTGGACATCGCCGGTCTGGCCGCCGATGCCGACACCCGCGACACGGCCGTCGCGACGATCGACGGCGCCCGCAGCCTGACCGAACGGGCGGGGGCCACGATCCTGACCGGCACGGGCGGCGCCGTCGCGTCCACCCTCGGCAGCATCGGTGCCAGCGCACTCGCCGCCGTCACCGCGCCCGTCGCCATCGCTGCGGGCGTCGTGTCGGTCGTGGCGGTGGGCGGCGCGGTCTACGTCTGCAAGTAGCCGACCCTTTCGCCGCGCCGCCGCCTGCCCTATCTCGTGATGGCAGGAGGCCCCATGACCCTGACCATCCCCTTCGACAACAGCTACGCCCGCCTGCCGGACCGGCTGTTCCACCGCCAGATAGCCGACCCGGTGCGCGCCCCGGCCCCCATCGTGGTCAACGCGGCCCTTGCGGCGGAGCTTGGTCTCGACGCGCAGGCGCTCGCCTCGGACACCGGCACCGCCGTGCTGGCGGGCAACGCGGTGCCGCCCGGCGCCGACCCGCTGGCACAGGTCTATGCGGGCCACCAGTTCGGCGGCTGGAACCCGCAACTGGGCGACGGCCGCGCGCTTCTGCTGGGCGAGGTGATCGACCGCCACGGCCGCCGCCGGGACATCGCGCTGAAGGGATCCGGCCGCACGCCGTTTTCCCGCATGGGCGACGGGCGCGCGTGGCTTGGCCCCGTTCTGCGCGAATACGTGGTGTCCGAAGCGATGCACGCCATGGGCATCCCCACCACCCGCGCGCTCGCCGCCGTCGCCACGGGCGAACGGGTGCTGCGGGAAACCGGCCCCATGCCCGGGGCGGTCCTGACCCGCGTCGCGGCCAGCCATATCCGCGTCGGCACCTTCCAGTTCTTCGCGGCGCGCGGCGATCTCGACGCCATCCGCGCGCTGACCGACCACGCCATCGCGCGGCACTACCCGGACGCGCACGGCCCGCTCGGCCTGCTCGACGCCGTCATCGCGGCACAGGCCGACCTGATCGCCCGCTGGATGGGCGTCGGCTTCATCCACGGCGTGATGAACACCGACAACTGCGC
>DAIPIS010000171.1:0-4865 GCA_036770665.1 Meridianimarinicoccus sp. | reverse complement strand
GCGCTCCGCGCGTTCGCGGCGGAAAAGGTCCCCCGGACCTTTTCTTTTTCGCCGCTCACCCCCACAGCGCCCGGTCCGGGGGGTGCACCCCCCGTTCGTCATACATCAGTGGATGCGCGCGGTCCTCGGCCAGCAGGAGCGGGCCGTCGAGGTCGGTGACCAGCGCACCCTGCGCCACCAGCACGGCCGGGGCCATGGCCAGCGATGACCCGACCATGCACCCGACCATCACCCCGAACCCCGCCGCCCGCGCGGCATCGCGCAAGGCCAGCGCCTCGGTCAGCCCGCCGGTCTTGTCCAGCTTGATGTTCACCACGTCGTACTTGCCCGCCAGCCCCGGCAACGATACGCGGTCATGGCACGACTCGTCGGCACAGACCGGCACCGGGCGTGCCATGCCCGTCAGCGCGTCATCGGCGTCGGCAGGCAAGGGCTGCTCCACCAGCGCCACGCCCAGCCGCACCAGATGTGGGGCCAGATCGGCGTAGATCGCCGCGTCCCAGCCTTCGTTGGCGTCCACGATGATCTGCGACCGCGGCGCGCCCGCGCGCACGGCCTCCAGCCGGACCATGTCATCCGGCGTGCCCAGCTTGATCTTCAGGATCGGGCGGTGCCGGTGGCGCTCCGCGGCGCGGCGCATCTCGTCCGGCGTGTCGAGCGACAGGGTGAAGGCCGTGATCTCCGGCCCCGGCGCGGGCAGACCTGCCAGTTCCCAGACGCGCACGCCCGCGCGCCGCGCCTCCAGATCCCACAGCGCGCAGTCGACGGCATTGCGCGCCGCCCCGGCCGGCAGCGCGTCCTGCAGCGCCGCCCGCGTGATCCCATCCGGCAGGCCCTTGATCTGCGCCTTCACCGACCCCCGCGTCTCGCCGTAGCGCGCGTAGGGCACGCATTCGCCATAGCCATGCAGGGGCCCGTCCTCGGCGCGGACCGTCACCACCTCGGCCGCGGTCTTGGTCCCGCGCGAGATCGTGAAGGCTTCCGCCAGTTGGAATTCGTCATAGCTCACATGCAGGTGCATCGCGTCACACCGCCGCCAGCGCATCGACCAGCCGCGCGGCCCCCTGCCGAAACGGATCGACCGTGGGCAGGCCCATGCGCGCCTCGACCTCGGCCAGATGCGCCAGCGCGGCGGCATCATCGAGGTTCTGGGTGTTCACCGACACGCCGATGACCTGACAGGCCGGGTTCGCCACCCGCGCCAGCGCCAGCGCCGTGTCGCGCAGCGCTTCCAGCGACGGCAAGGCGTAACCCGGCAGACCGCGCATGTGGGTCCGCGTGGGTTCGTCGCACAGGATCAGCGCATCGGGCTGGCCGCCGTGGATCAACGCCAGCGTCACGCCGGAATAGGACACGTGGAACAGGCTTCCCTGCCCTTCGATCAGGTCCCAGTGGTCCGGGTCGTTGTCGGGTGTCAGCCATTCGATGGACCCCGCCATGAAGTCCGCGATCACCGCATCCAGCGGCACGCCCTCGCCGGTGATGAGGATGCCGGTCTGCCCGGTGGCGCGAAAGGTGGCGGGCATGGCGCGGGCGCGCATCTCCGCCTCCATCGCGAGTGCCGTGTACATCTTGCCGACCGAACAGTCGGTGCCTACGGCCAGACACCGCTTGCCCCGGCGCGGCACGCCGTCGGCGATGGGATACTTCACCGTCGGCAGGCGCACGTCGTGGAGCGCGCGTCCCGCCGCATCGGCCGCCGCCACCAGATCGGCATCGTCGCGCAGCAGCGTGTGCAGGCCGGACGCGATGTCGTATCCTTGGCCGGGCGCTGCCAGAAGCACGTCCTTCCACGCGGGCGAGAACACCCCGCCCCGGTTCGCCACCCCGATCACGAGCGTTTCCGCCCCTTGGCCGCGGGCCTCTGCGAGCGTCAGATCGGGCAGACCCAGATCGGCGTTGCAGCCCGGCAGGCGCAACTGGCCCACGCAATGCTCGGGCCGCCAGTCGCGGATGCCTTGCGCGACCTTCGCGGCCAGACGGTCCGGCGCATCGCCGAGAAACAGAAGGTAAGGCGTTCGGATCATGGGGGGAGTCTCCGTTGCGGAACAGCATGCGCGAAGGCTTGCAGCTTTGGGCGCGCTTGCCCAGCCCCCCGGCGACAGCTTCATGCCGCGTGCGCGATGCTGCGGTGCAACAAAAGGGTGCTTGCGCAGCACGGCGCAACAATATAATCACCTGCCGAAGTGTGACGCAACTTTGAAACCGAAAGGTGCCCCGATGAGTTTCCGTATCCAGCCGCAGCCGGTGGCCCGCCCCAACCGGTGCCAGTTGTTTGGGCCCGGTTCCAACACCAAGCTGTTCGCCAAGATGGCGGCGAGTGCTGCGGACGTGGTCAACATGGACCTCGAAGATTCGGTCGCGCCTTCGGACAAGGCCAGCGCGCGCGCCAACGTGATCGACGCGCTGCGCACCATCGACTGGGGCGTGAAGACCGTCAGCGTGCGGATCAACGGGCTGGACACGCCCTATTGGTATCGCGACGTGGTGGATATCCTCGAACAGGCGGGCGACCGCCTGGACCTGATGATGATCCCCAAGGTCGGCTGCGCCGAGGATGTCTATGCGGTGGATGCGCTCATCACGGCGGTCGAGCGCGCGACCGGGCGCACCAAGCCGCTGGGGCTGGAGGTCATCATCGAATCCGCCGCCGGCATCACCCATGTGGAAGCCATCGCCGCGTCGTCGCCGCGTCTGCAGGCCATGAGCCTGGGTGCGGCGGATTTCGCGGCCTCCATGGGGATGCAGACCACGGGTATCGGCGGGACGCAGGACAACTACTACATGCTGCAGGGCGGCCAGAAATACTGGGCCGATCCATGGCATTGGGCGCAAGCCTCCATCGTCGCCGCGTGCCGCACGCACGGGGTGTTGCCGGTGGATGGGCCGTTCGGGGATTTTTCGGATGCCGAAGGGTTCCGGGCGCAGGCGCTGCGGTCGGCGACGCTGGGCATGGTCGGCAAATGGGCGATCCATCCCAGCCAGATCGCGCTGGCCAACGAGATCTTCACCCCTACCGCCGACGCCGTCACCGAGGCGCGGGAAATCCTTGCCGCCATGGAGACCGCCACGAAAAACGGTGAAGGTGCAACGGTTTACAAGGGCCGGTTGGTGGATATCGCGTCCATCAAGCAGGCCGAGGTGATCGTCAAGCAGGCCGAGATGATCGCGGCGCAGTAAGCGCGCGGACAGATCGACACGGCAGCGCGGGCGGTCCAACGGGCCGCCCGTTCGCGTGCCGGGCACCCCGACGCGGCGGTCTGACAGCGATATGAATCGCATATGAATCCCGTATGACTCGCATATGACCGGGCACTGTACGGGCCGGCGATCGCGGGCAATCGCGGCCGGTCCATCGGGCCGCAGGGCATGGGTCGACGCGGCACATGCATCCGGATGCGGCCTGTAGGAGTTCCGTAGGAGTTCCGTAGGAGTCGCGTCGGAGTCCCGTACGGCCGTGGCGCTGTCCGCTTGCAGCCAGACTGCGCCGATCTAATCTTTACGTTGGGGCGATCAGACCCCGAGACGAAAGGGAGGACCACCATGACACGCCTGTTCCACCGAGTGTTCCAGAGACCGGCCATCGCCATCACGGCCGCCGCACTTGCCGCCCTGCCCGCGCTGTCCACGGCGCAACCGATCCCCGCACCCGAAGCCGCGGAGGTCTATTTCATCGACCCCGCCGACGGCGCGACGGTCGCGAACCCCGTCACCATCCGGTTCGGGCTGCGCGGCATGGGCATCGCCCCGGCCGGGGCCGAATGGGACAACACGGGGCATCATCACCTGATCCTCAATCTTGACCCATCGGACATCGCCATGGACGAAAGCCTGCCCGCGACGGACCAGATCCGGCATTTCGGCGGCGGGCAGACCGAAGCGACGCTCGAGTTGCCGGCGGGCACCCATACCATGTGGCTCCTGGTGGGCGATTACACCCACACGCCCCATGACCCGCCCGTGATGTCGGAGATGATCACCGTCACGGTGGAGTGAGCCGGGTGCGCGACCCGGCCTGAAATCCGGCCGGCGCGGTGGACGGGTTACCCGGCCCTGCGCCGAAGGGCCCGCCCTTCCGCGCGCTGGTCGGGCGGCCAGCCCGCGCGGGGGCGCGATTGCATCGGCCCCGGCGACGGTCCATATACGCCGCGACGAAACCGCCGGGACGCGCGCATGACCCATTACCTCGACTTCGAAAAACCGCTTGCCGAGATCGAGGGCAAGGCGGAGGAGCTGCGCGCCATGGCGCGGGCGAACCCGGGCATGGACATCGAGGCCGAAGCCGCAGCACTGGACCGCAAGGCGGCGGACCTGCTGCGCGATCTCTACAAGAAGCTGACGCCCTGGCGCAAATGCCAGGTCGCGCGGCACCCGGACCGGCCCAACGGCAAGGATTACGTGGCGACGCTGTTCAGCGAATACACGCCGCTGGCGGGGGACCGGAACTTTGCCGACGATCACGCGGTGCTGGGGGGGCTGGCGCGGTTCAACGACCGGCCCGTGGTCGTGATCGCACACGAGAAGGGCCACGACACCGCGACGCGGCTGCGGCACAATTTCGGCATGGCGCGGCCCGAGGGCTATCGCAAGGCGGTGCGCCTGATGGAGCTGGCCGACCGGTTCAACCTGCCGGTGGTGACGCTGGTGGACACGCCCGGCGCCTATCCCGGCAAGGGGGCCGAGGAACGCGGACAGGCCGAAGCGATCGCCCGGTCCACCGAAGCCTGCCTGCGGATCGGGGTGCCGATCGTGTCGGTCATCATCGGCGAGGGCGGATCGGGCGGGGCCGTGGCCTTTGCCACCGCCAACCGGATGGCGATGCTGGAACATTCGGTCTATTCGGTGATCTCGCCCGAAGGCTGCGC
>DAIPIS010000170.1:0-4874 GCA_036770665.1 Meridianimarinicoccus sp. | reverse complement strand
AAGAAGATCGGGATCGTCCATTTCGACCGGCACGCCGACATCCAGGAAAAGGACCTGGATGAACGCATGCACACAACCCCTTGGTTTCATTCCACGAACCTGCCCAACGTGCCCGCGAGGAACCTCGTGCAGGTGGGCATCGGCGGCTGGCAGGTCCCGCGCGAAGCGGTGAAGGTCGCGCGCGAACGGGAAACCAACATCATCACCATGGCCGACATGGAACGCATGGGCGTGGACCGCACCGCCGAAATGGCGCTGGAAATGGCGTGGGACGGGGTGGACATGGTCTACATGTCCTTCGACATCGACAGCATCGACTGCGGCTTCGTGCCCGGCACCGGCTGGCCCGAACCGGGCGGGTTCCTGCCGCGCGAGGCGCTGGCGCTGGCGTCCAAGGTCGCGGCCCAAGGCATCTGCGGCATGGAACTGGTGGAGGTCTCTCCGCCCTACGACACCTCCGACATCACGGCGCTGATGGGCACGCGGGTGATCGTGGACGTGCTGGGCGCGATGGTGTCAGCGGGCGTGCTGGGCAAGCACAAGCCGCATATCGACAAGCCCGTCACGATCCCGCACGGCGAATTCACGGGCCGGAGGTGGTCCAATGCCCCATGACATCGTCAACGGCCATATCGGCCACAATCACGCCCACGGCGATCACCTGCACAGCCACACAGCCCCCGAAGACGCGGCAGCGGATCTCGCCGTCCTGACCGCGCAGTTCATCGACGGCTTCACACAGGCGGCGGACAAATCCGCCTATCTGCGGCTGGCGGGCGTGCCGTTCGAACGGCCGGGACAGGGTGGCCCCACGGCGCTCAAGCTGGTGGACGTGCGCCTGACCACCGAATGGCAGGTCGGCACCGCGTCGCCGTCCTTCGGGTCGCGCGACCTGTCCTATCTGCCCTATCCGGGGTCGATGGTCCGCGACCGGACCAACATGGCGCTGGTCTACGTGTCGATGGATGAAAAATCCCTGTGGGACATCCGCGACTTTCTCGCAAGCCGCCACGCGGGCTGACATGGCGACGACCGTCTGACGGAAAGGAGGTGGCGAACCGGACTTGCGCCCGTTCGCCATCCTGTTTTCGCACCACGCACCCGCGAGGTCATTCCGCGGCGATGGCTTCCACCTCGATGATGATCTCCACCGCGTCGCCCACGAGCCCGTTGGCGACGCCGTAATTCATCCCCCAGTCGCTGCGCATCATCGTGCCGCGCGCCGACAGCCCCACGGTTTCGCGCCGGTGCCCGAACGGATACGCCGCCACCTTGTTCAGGGTCACGTCGAGCGTCAGCGGGTTTTCCTGCCCCAGCAGGGACAGGGTGCCAATGACCGTGCCTGTCGTGTCCGACGCCGCCGTGCCGCCACTCGCGACGAACACCATTTCCGGGTGCGCGGCCACATCCAGGAAATCACCCTCCCTGACATGCCCGTCGCGGGCCGCGTGGTCGGACGCCACGCTGCCCGTGCCGACCCGAACCTCCACCGCGCCCAATTCCCGCGTTTCGGGGTCGTACATGAAATCGCCCGAAATGTCGGTGAACCGGCCCAGCACGCGCGCATAGCCCACATGATCCACGAAAAACGCCACCACGGTATGTTCCGGGTCGATCTCGTACCGCGTCATCTCGGCCTGCGCCGCCAGCGGGGCTGTGCCGCACAGGATCAGCGCAAGGGCTGCAGCACCTGGGCGCCGCAATCGGGTCGCTGCCGTCATGGTCTTTCCTCCTACGGGTCGATCATGCGCTGCGGCGCGCGGCGGGCCCGCTCCGGGTCAGGCCGCTTGCCGCAGCGGTTTGCGGTGTGCCGCGTCAAGCCCGCGCGCGGCGCGTTCCTCTGGCGTGTCGAACACGCCGGTGCGCACGGTCCACGCGCCCAGACGCGGCCAGGTTGTCAGCACCGCGACCGGAACAGCCAGCACGAGCGCACCCAGAACCGGGATCGCGAACCACACCGCCCACGGTGCCGTCACCAGAAGCCACGCGGTCAGGGCAGCCCCCGCTGCGGTCTGAGGCCAGAGCGACCGGAACGCTTCGGACCAGCGCAGCCGGTCGCGGTCGCGCGCCTGCGCGTCCCACGCCATGCGCCGCCCCGTCGCAAGCTTGACCACACCCAGCGTGATGGCAAACGACACCACCGGCGCGATCAGGAACGAAAACACCGTCTCCCCCAGCGCACCCGCCAGAACGCGCGCCCGCCCGCCATAGCGTGCGGACAGCGCGCCACTGGCCAGAACCTGCGCCAGCCCCATCATCTTCGGCGCAAGGTTCAGCACCATCACCACCGCGAAGAACCCAAGCCCCTCGGACAGCGGCACTTCGGAGAACTGGCCACCCTGCGCCGCCAGCCCCGCGCCGATCAGCATGAAGGCGAACCACGCCGCCGGGGCCACGTACATCAGCACCGCCAGCGCCAGCTGCACCCGGCTGAGCGGCTTCAACCCCGGCATCCCCAACAGCCGCAGGTACTGCATGTTGCCGTTGCACCACCGCAATTCGCGCGCGATGAAATCGGGCAGCGACGGGGGATTGTCCTCGAAGCTCTCGTCCTCCTCGGCCAGCACGCGCACCTCGTAGCCCGCGCGCCGCATCAGCACCGCTTCCACCTGGTCGTGGCTCATGATGTCGCCCGCCAGCACGCCGCGGCCGGGGATCGGGTCCAGCAGGCAATGGTCGTGGAAGGGCGCCATGCGGACCAGGATGTTGTGGCCCCAGTTCGGGCCGCAATCGGCCTGCCACCAGGCCGATCCCAGCGTGAACGACCGCATCCCGTGACGCATGCCGAACTGGAAGGCGCGGGTGAACACGCTGCGCGCGGGCGTGCCCACCACGAGCCCCTGCAGCATCCCCAACTCGGGGCTGACCTGCATCACGCGCACCAGCCGCAGCACGGCTTCCGCGCCCATGGCGCTGTCGGCATCCAGCGGCAGGAAGAAGTCATAGTCGTCCCGGCAGCGGCGCACGAATTCGGCGATGTTGCCCGCCTTGAAGCCGGTGTTCTTCTCCCGGCGGCGATAGAACACGTTCGCCCCACCGGCGCGCACGCGCCACGCGGCCACCGTGCGTTCCTCGCGCGCGGCGATGGCCGGATCGCTCGTGTCGCTCAGGACGTGGTAGTCGAAGCGCGCCCCGTAGACCGTCGCCGACAGCGCCTGCTGCACGCGTTCCAGCCGGGCCAACGCCGCCTCGGCGCTTTCGTTGCGCACCGGCATCACGATGGCGGTGCGTGTGATGATCGCCTCCTGCCCGGTCACGCGGGCCAGTTGGGGCGTCACCAGCGTGGCCGGGTCGTCATGGCGCAGCATCAGTGCGAATCCGATCACCGCGTTCCACAGCCCGATGGCCAGCCACGGCAACGTCAACGCGAAGGGCACAAGCATCACGATTTCGGCCCACACAAGGCCACCGTACAGCATCAGGCGCAGCATCCACGCGAACAACGCCGCGCAAGTGATCGAAACAAGTCCCAACATGACCGCGCGGCGCAGCCCGATCGCGGGGGTCTGCGCGACCGCCTCATCCGGGCGGCGATCGCGATGGAACGAAATGACAGGGGTGGACATGGACACCTCGTGGCAGGGCAGGCACCGTGGACAATCCGAAGCGGCGCGTCTATCGACACTTGAGGCGTGTAGAGCCAAAAACAACGGAGTCGAGATGGTTTTCACGGGGTGTTCAAGACCTTGCGCAAGGATCCGCCGGATCCGGCGCAACCCGGCGTGTTCCTGCCCATGCCGTGTGCGCCAATGACCCGCCGTCGGGCGGCGATGGCCCTTCCGGGCAGCATAGACGCCCGCACGGGGGGCACGATCTATGACGCGCGGGTGCTGGCGGCCCTGCGCGCGGCCGGGCGCGACGTGGCGCTGATGGAACTCCCCGGCGGCTTTCCGTTCCCGGATGCGGCGGCCATGGCGGGCGCGCTGGCGCAGCTTTCGGCGTTGCCCGCCGACTGCCCGGTGATCGTGGACGGGCTCGCGTTCGGCGCGCTCGATCCCGGTGGCGTGGCCCGGATCGCGGCACCCATCGTCGCGCTGGTTCACCATCCGCTCGCGCTGGAAACCGGCATGCCACCGGCGCAGGCTGCGGACCTTGCCCGCACCGAAGCCGCCAACCTCGCCCGCGCGGCCCATGTGATGGTGCCCAGCCCGCATACGGCGGCGGTGCTGCGGCGCGATTACGGCGTGCCCGCCGAACGCCTGACCGTGGCCCGTCCCGGCATCGACCGGCCCGCGACGCCTTGCGCGCCTGCCACGCCGCCGCTGATCCTGTCGGTCGGGCTTCTGGCACCGCGCAAGGGGCATGACGTGCTTCTGCGCGCGCTCGCGACCATCGCCGACCGCGACTGGCAGGCGGTCATCGTCGGGCGCGACCATGACGGGCAGACGGGTGCCGCGCTGGTGGCGCAGGCGCAGGCGCTGGGGCTGGCAGACCGGGTCCGCTTCGCCGGGGAACTGTCCAGCCCGGCGCTCGACACGCTCTATGCGCAGGCGTCGGTCTTCGCGCTGGCGACCCGGTACGAAGGCTACGGCATGGTCTTTGCCGAAGCGCTGGTGCGCGGCCTGCCGGTCGTCACCTGCGACACGGGTGCCGTGCCCGACACCGTGCCGGACGGGGTCGGGGCGCGCGTGCCGGTGGACGACGTGACGGCCTTCGCCGCTGCCCTGGCGCACCTGCTCGATGACCCGGCCCACCGTGCCGCGATGACGGTGGCGGCAGCCCGGCATGGCGCGACGCTGCCCGGTTGGACCGACACCGCGGCCCTGTTCGACGCCGTGCTCGACCGGGTCTGACCGCGCCGCATCCCCCGAATTGGCGAGTACCCGGACACGGCCGGCCCGGACAGGGTGTCAAGGCACCACAGACCCCGCACC
>DAIPIS010000025.1:0-21113 GCA_036770665.1 Meridianimarinicoccus sp. | reverse complement strand
CCCAAGCGGGCACCAGCGTTTCCGCCGGGCCGTGGCGATGTTCGGCGAACATGTCCGACGTGTCGGACGGATCGAGGTTCAATTCCAGCGTGTGCGCCCCCATCGCGGCGGCTTCGGCCACGAACCCCGCCGCCGGATAGACGCTGCCCGACGTGCCGATCGACACGAACAGGTCGCACGTGGCCAGCGCCGCCGCGATCCGGTCCATGTGATATGGGATCTCGCCGAACCAGACCACGTCCGGGCGGATGGTGCGCGCGCGACAGGCCGGACAGGGATCGTCCGGCATCATCACGGGCGGTGCGTCCCAGCGATGCCCGCAGTCGGCACAAAGCGCGCGCATCAACTCGCCGTGCATGTGGACCACGTCGGCGGCGCCCGCACGTTCCAGCAGGTCGTCCACGTTCTGGGTGACCAGCACCACGTCGCTCCCCTGCGCGTGCGCGAGCCGCGCCAGTGCGACATGGGCAGGATTGGGGGCGGCGGCGATGCAGTTCGCCCGCCGCGCGTTGTAGAAGTCGTGCACCAGCTTCGGGTTGCGGGCGAAGCCCTGCGGCGTCGCCACGTCCTCGAGATCGTACTGCGACCAAAGACCGCCTGCATCGCGGAACGTGCCCAACCCGCTGGCCGCCGACAGCCCCGCCCCGCTCAGAACGACGATCCGTGTCATGCGGCCGGCATCATGTGGCTGGTCCTTTCCCGGTTCGGAGTATCGCGGTAAACATGCCCCATGCAGGACAGTCCCGCCACCCCGCGCATCCTTTTCGTCTGCCTTGGCAACATCTGCCGGTCGCCCACGGCGGAGGCGGTGCTGCGGTCGATGGCCCCGGACATTGCGATCGACAGCGCGGGCACCGGCGGCTGGCACGTGGGCAATCCGCCCCACCCGCCCGCCGTGCTCGCCGCCGCGCGCAGGGGGTATGACATGTCGGGGCTTCGCGCGCGACAGGTCACCACCGCGGATTTCGACCGGTTCGACCGGATCGTCGTCATGGATGGCGACAACCTGCAGGCGGTGGAGCGGCTGCGCCCCGGCGGCAGCGCGACGCCGGTGCAGCGGCTGCTGGACATGGCGCCCGACACCGGCGTGCGGGACGTGCCCGACCCCTATTACAGCGGCGATTACGACCGGGCGCTCGACCTGATCGAGGCTGGGTGCCGCGGGCTCGTGCGCGTGCTTGACCGTGACTGACCGCGCTCAGCGACAGGACTGTTCCGCAAGTGCGCCGAACTGCGTGTAGACCGCCCAGAAGCGCTTGTCGTCGGCGCGGTCCGATGTGCGGGTTTCCTGCGCCAGATGCGGATCCCGGAAGAAGCGCGCCGCAAGCCGCTGGTCGCGGGCGGTCAGCAACTGGTCCGCGATCCGCTGGATGCAGCCGCAGACCCGCGTGTCGTCGCCCACCCGTTCGGACCGCATGCACGCCTGTTCGATGGCGCGTGCATCCACCGGCGCGGCAAGCACGATGCCCAGTGCCACCATGGCACCAAGATGCTTGAAGATCATGTGGGCCCAACTCCGTTGCATCGGGTCATCTGCGGCTTCGTGGCAAGATTTCGCCGGTTGCGCAACTGTCGCACGCGACGGTTTCAGCTGTCCGGCCCGATCATGGCCTGCAGTACGGCGCGGGCGCTGGGACCGTTCCAGTCGGCTTCCCCCTGCATCCGGGCGATTTCCTGTCCGTCGCGGTCAAGCACGACCGTGACCGGCAGGCCCAGCACCGCCATGCCGCGCGCCATGGCCATGGTCGGATCGTTGTGCAGCGGCAGGGTTTCGATCTGGGCCTCGTCGAAGAAGCGGCGCATCGCGGCGGGCGCATTGCGCCCGGTTGCCACCGTGACGACCCGGAAATCGTCTCCGCCCAGATCGCGGTTGAGCGCGTCCAGCATGGGCATTTCAGTGCGGCAGGGCGGGCACCATGTGGCCCAGAAGTTCAGGACCACCACCTGACCGCGATAGGCATCGAGCGTCATCTCGGTCCCGTCGGCGGCGGTGAATGTGGCCGGGTCCACCGCGCGCGGCGTCTCGTGGATCACCAGCTTGCGCATGTCGCCCTCAAGCAGTGCTGACCACGCGGCGGGATCGGCCAGGGCGGGCTGCGCGATCAGCCCCAATATCATCGCTGCAATCATTCGGATCATGTTGTCCTCCGTGCGAAATCATCTGGTCGGCTCCGGCATCGCGGTCAAGCGAACCCGGTCGGACTGGCGCAGATGTGAAGCCGTTTGCGCGTGCGCGGCGCGGAGCCTATAGACGGCCCCGCACGCAGCGCGCAGGCTGCGCACGGGATCGGGGAACGGCGGATGGACAAGACCAGTGGCAGCAACGCGATGTGGGGCGGACGGTTCAGCGGCGGTCCCGATGCGATCATGGAAGCGATCAACGCCTCCATCGGGTTCGACCGGCGGCTCGCCGACCAGGACATCGCCGGGTCCAAGGCCCATGCGGCGATGCTGGCGGCACAAGGGATCATCACGCAGGCCGACGCCGACGCCATCGCGGGCGGGCTCGACCGGGTAAAGGCGGAAATCGACAGTGGCCAGTTCGCGTTCTCGACGGCGCTGGAAGACATCCACATGAACGTGGAGGCGCGGCTGCGCGACCTGATCGGGGCGGCGGCGGGGCGGCTGCACACCGCGCGGTCGCGCAACGACCAGGTGGCGACGGATTTCCGGCTCTGGGTGCGGGACCAGTGCGACGCGGCAGTTCTGGGGCTGGAGGCGTTGCAACGCGCGCTGCTGGCGCAGGCCGAGGCCGGGGCCGACTGGGTCATGCCCGGCTTCACCCATCTGCAGACCGCGCAGCCGGTGACATGGGGCCATCACATGCTGGCCTATGTGGAGATGTTCGCGCGGGACGCAGGCCGGTTCCGCGATGCCCGCGCGCGGATGAACGAATGCCCGCTGGGGGCTGCGGCGCTGGCGGGGACGGGCTTTCCCATCGACCGCCACGCCACGGCGGTGGCGCTGGGGTTCGACAAGCCCATGGACAACAGCCTCGATGCCGTGTCGGACAGGGACTTCGCGCTGGAGTTCCTTGCGGCGGCGGCGATCGCGTCGGTGCACCTGTCGCGGCTGGCCGAGGAGCTGGTGATCTGGTCGTCAGCGCAATTCCGCTTTGTCACGCTGTCGGACCGGTTTTCCACCGGGTCCAGCATCATGCCGCAGAAGAAGAACCCCGACGCCGCCGAACTGATCCGCGCCAAGATCGGGCGCGTGACCGGCGCGCTGGTGGCGCTGCTGACGGTGATGAAGGGCCTGCCGCTGGCCTATTCCAAGGACATGCAGGAAGACAAGGAACAGGTCTTCGACGCCGCCGACACGCTGATGCTGTCGCTGGCGGCGATGACCGGGATGATGTCCGACCTGACCGCCAACCGCGCGGCACTGGAAGCGGCGGCGTCGGCCGGGTTCTCCACCGCGACAGATCTCGCCGACTGGCTCGTGCGCGAAGCTGGCCTGCCGTTCCGCGATGCGCATCACGTCACAGGAACGCTGGTGGCGATGGCCGAAGCGCGGAGCGTGGATCTGCCCGACTTGGGTCTTGCGGACATGCAGTCCGTGCACCCGGAGATCACGGCTGCGGTGTTCGACGTGCTGGGTGTGCACAAGTCCGTGGCGTCGCGGACCAGCCATGGCGGCACCGCACCGGCGCAGGTTCGCGCACACGTGGCCCGCTGGAAGGAACGTCTGACATGAAGATGTGCAGCAGGGTCGCGCGCGTGGTCGCGGCGATGGCGTTCGGCGTGCTCGTCGCCGGGTGCGGTGGCGTCAAGCCGGATGCCGAGGCTTCGGTCGGAACGGGTGGCCCCGCAGCGCGCGCCGGTGTTCAGACCGACGATGGCCGCGCGCGCGGCGGGGTCGGCACCTCCGGTGCCTATGCCGAGGCCGACGTCGTCAGGGCCGGTCCCGCCGCCGTGACCGTGGGCACCGGCGGGGTCAGCGCCAGCGTCGGCGCAGGCCCGGTGCGCGTCGGCGTGGGCACGGGGCGCTGGTGGCGTCTGGGGGTGGGGCTGTGATCCGGGTCGCCGCCTGTTCGGCGCTGCTGTGGTTGGCGGGCTGCGGTCTGGACGGCCCCCCGATCCGGCCCGAAGCACCCGATCCCGCGCCGCAGACGGGTGTCGTGATCGGCGGGTCGGGCTACATCGGCGGAACAGTGAACCGGTGACACGCGGCGCGGCGGTATCCGTTACGGTACCGCGCGCCACACGATCGACCTGCGCGCGTCGCGCAACCGGATGGAGCCCGACATGACCCCATTGCGCCTTGTCTATCTTGCCCTCGCCATCTGGGGGGCCATCCATCCGATGTACTGGTTCGTCAGTTACATGATGAACAATCCCGGCGGCTTGGGCGGGTTGATCGACGCGTGGTATGTCAACGACAGCACCACCGGCCTGACCTGGGATCTGACCATCGCGGCCATTGCGCTGACGGTCTGGGTGGTCGCAGAATCGGTGCAGCGGCGGGCTTGGATCAACCTTGTGGCGGTCCCGGCGACGTTCTGCATCGGCGTCAGTTGCGGTCTGCCGCTCTACCTGTTCCTGCGCAGCCGCCCCGCCTGATCTGGGCCTGATCCGGGCCGATCCGGGCCTGAGACAGCCCGCCCGCTGGACGCGGCACCCCGGAGCGGTCTAGGCAGGGCGCATGAAGGACATCGCCGCCATCCCCGGACTGACCGTCCCAATCCCCGGCGGGGCCGCGCGGCCCGGCCTGTGCACCGATTGCGGCGTGTCGCGCATGGGCGACGGTCGCGCCTGCGGTCGGGCCTGCCAGTTCATCGCGCCGGACTATCCCCGGCTGGAACGCGTCGTCCATGGCCGTTCAGCGGGCGCCGCGGGGGAGGAGGCGTTCTTCGGCGTCATCCACGCCATGCACCGCGCGCGTCTGGACCCGCCCGCACCCGGCGCGCAATGGACCGGGCTGACCACGGCCATCGCCGCGCAGCTGCTGGAAACGGGCGCGGTGGACGCGGTGCTGACCGTTGCCCCCGACCCCGATGACCGCTGGGCCCCGCGCGCGGTCATCGTGACCGACGCTGCCGCGCTGGCGGCGTGCCGGGGGATGCGGATGGGCTATGCGCCGCTTCTGGCCATGCTGGAACCGGCGCGCGCCGCGGGGCACCGGCGCATCGCCATGATCGGCATTCCCTGCCAGGTCTACGCCCTGCGCGCGCTGGAGGCCGAACTTGGCTTCGACGCCATCACCGTGATCGGGACGCCCTGTTCCGACAACACCACGACCGCGCGGTTTCACGAATTTCTGGCCCTGCTGGACCCGAAGCCGGACAGCATCAGCTATCTGGAATTCCGCCACGATTACCGGGTGGAACTGCGGTTCGACGACGGGCGCGCGCCGCGGTTCATCCCGTTCCTGAAGCTGCCCATTTCCGACCTGCCGGCGGATTTCTTTCCGCTGACCTGCAAGACCTGCGTGGACTACACCAACCGGCTGGCCGACATCACCGTGGGCTACATGGGCGGCGACGGGCAGCAATGGGTCATCGCCCGCAACGCGCGCGGGGCGGCGGCGCTGGCGGCACTGGGCGACGATGTCGTCCTGTCCGACCCGACGTCGCGCGGCGCGCGGGCGGGTGCGGTCAAGGGGTTCCTTGCCAACACCGACCGTGCGGCGGGCGGGCTGCCGTTGCGGCGGATGCCCGGCTGGCTGCGGCCCATCGTGGCGTGGTTGCAGCCGCGCATCGGGCCGCGGGGACTGGAATTCGCCCGCGCGCGGGTCGAGATGAAGGCGGTCGAAACGGTTCTGCACCTGCGCCGCACGCACCCGGCCCGGATCAAGAACATGGTGCCGGCGCATGTCTGGCGGCTTGTGGCACCCTACGGGCTTGCGCCGGGCGCGGACGAGACACGCGACACGCCTGTCGAAACGGCAGAACGACGCCGCGAACCCTGACACGGTCACCGCAAGGCTTGCGTGGATGCCCTGTGACCGGCAATCATGATGCTCATAAAACGCGACACAGGGGAGACGACATCATGACCCGGACAACCGGACTACTGGCTGCAACGCTTCTGGCAAGCACGGCCCTTGCGGGTGGTGCCTGCGCCGAAACCCTGCGTTGGGCGAGCGCGGGCGACAGCCTGACGCTCGACCCCCATGCGCAGAACGAAGGCCCGACCCACACGCTTGCGCACCAGATTTACGAACCGCTTCTGGTCCGCGACGTGACCGGCGCGTTCGAACCGGCGCTGGCGACCGACTGGGCCGTGTCGCCCGATGATCCCAGCGTCTGGGTGTTCACCTTGCGCGAGGGCGTGACCTTTCACGACGGCGCCGCGTTCGACGCGTCGGACGTGGTCTTTTCGATCAACCGCGCAAGGACCGAAGACAGCGACATGAAGGAACTGCTGACCTCGGTGGTCGAGGTGCGTGCGCCCGACCCCTTGACGGTGGAGATCGTGACCGACGGGCCGAACCCGATCATGCCCGCCAACCTCACGAACCTGTTCATCATGGACGAGGACTGGGCGACGGCGAACAACGCGGTCAAGGTGCAGGATTTCGCGGGGGGCGAGGAAACCTTCGCCGCCCGCAACGCCAACGGCACCGGACCCTACCGGCTGGTCAGCCGCGAACCCGACGTACGCACCGTGATGACCCGGTTCGACGACTACTGGGGCATGGATGAATTTCCGCTCGACGTGACCGAAATCGTCCATACCCCCATCCAGAACGCGGCGACCCGCGTGGCTGCGCTGCTGTCGGGCGAGGTCGATCTGATCCAGGACGTGCCGGTGCAGGATCTGGGCCGCGTCGCCGGGACGGATGGGCTTGACGTGCGCACCGCGGCGCAGAACCGGGTGATCTTCTTCGGGATGAACATGGGTGCCGCGGACCTTGACACCGACAATGTCGAAGGCGTCAATCCCTTTGCCGACGCGCGCGTGCGTCAGGCCATGAACATGGCGATCAACCGCGACGCCATCAAGCAGGTCGTCATGCGCGGCCAGAGCCAGCCTGCCGGCATGATCGCTCCTCCGTTCGTCAACGGCTGGACCGCCGAACTGGACGCCGCGACCACCGACATCGCCGCCGCCCAGGCACTGATGACGGAAGCGGGCTATGGCGACGGCTTCACCGTGCAACTCGATTGCCCGAACGACCGCTACATCAACGACGAGGCGATCTGTCAGGCGCTGGTCGGGATGCTGGCGCAGATCGGCATCACCGTGAACCTGGACGCCATGCCCAAGGCGCAGTTCTTCCCCATGATCTCGAACCGCGCGACGAATTTCTACATGCTGGGCTGGGGCGTGCCGACCTATGACAGCGAGTACATCTTCAACTTCCTCGTGCACAGTGCCGAAGGCGACCGGGGATCGTGGAACGCGACGGGCTATTCCAACCCGCAGCTTGACGCGCAAATCCAGTCGCTGGCGTCGGAAATCGATCTGGACACCCGCAACGACACGATCGCGGCCATCTGGGACGTGGTGCAGGCGGAAACCATCTATCTTCCGGTGCATCACCAGGTGCTGAACTGGGGCATGAAAAGCGGTGTGGGCATCGAGGTCGATCCCGAGGACCAGCCGAAGGTGAAATACATTTCGCTGGACAAGTCGTGACGTATCCCACGTGCCGTTGCGGGTGGCCCGGCCGGATCGGCCGGGCGCCGGAACGCCGATGGGCGTGCCACCCATGCCGCTGACCACGTCGGTACGGGAAACGATGGGTGCCCTGCGCGCGCTGTCGGTCTATCGCCCGACACGGGCACGAAACGCGCGTCTCATGGCGCTTTACGCCGATTTCGTGCCGAAAGGCGGGCTTGCCTTCGACATCGGCGCACATGCCGGTGACCGGATCGCCGCCTTTCGCGGGCTGGGCGCGCGGGTGGTCGCCGCCGAACCGCAGCCTGCCATGGTGCGCGTGCTGCGGTGGCGGTTCGGGCGCGATCCGGGCGTGACGCTGCACGACGTCGCCATGGGTGCCGAAGCCGGACGCGCCGCATTTGCGGTGAATCTCGCCAATCCGTCCGTGTCAACCCTGTCGGACAGGTTCCTGTCGGCGGCGGATGGTGCGCCTGGTTGGGAAGGACAGGTTTGGGACCGCCGGATCGAGGTGGAGGTCCGCACGCTCGACGACCTGATCGCCGAGCACGGCGTGCCGGATTTCATCAAGATCGACGTCGAGGGATTCGAGGCCGAGGTGATGGCCGGGCTGTCCGCGCCCGTGGCGGCCCTGTCGTTCGAGGTAGTGATGGCGGCGCGCGACCTGGGCCTTGCGGCGCTGGACCGCGCGCGTGCGCTCGGCTACACCGCGTTCCGGTTCTCCGCCGGGGAAAGCCACCGCTTCGATGCGGATTGGTGCGATGGCGATGCCATGGCGCAGTTCCTGCGCACGGCACCGGAGCGATTGAATTCGGGCGACGTCTATGCGCGGCCGCCCGGTCCCGGCGCGTGACGGGGCAGCGACGCCCCGCCGACACGGCGTTGTGCCGCGCACCGGCAGGTGTCGGAGTGCGTCCGACATCGTGCCGGAGGCGCGACGTGACGCAGCGGCGCGGGCCCGGGCGGGGCCCGGTCGGCGCTTGACCTTGTCGCGCGCTCCGGGTCTGCTGGGTCGAAAGACGGAGCCGTCATGATCGCCTTCATCCTGCGCCGGGTCTTTCAGTCGGTCGTCGTGCTGCTGGTCGTGGGGCTTGTCGCGTTCTCGATGTTCCGCTTCGTCGGCGATCCCATCGAAAACATGCTTGGGCAGGAACGCACGCAGGCCGATGTGGAGCGCCTGCGCGACACGCTGGGTCTGAACGATCCGTTCCCGGTGCAATATGTCAAGTTTCTCGGGCAGGCGGTGCAGGGCAATTTCGGGATGTCCTATCGGCAGGGTCGCCCGGTCGCGGAGATCCTGATGGAACGGGCGCCGGCGACGTTGGAACTGGCCGCCGTGTCCGGGGTGCTTGCGCTGAGCTTCGGGATCGGGCTGGGTGTATTCACCGCGATCCGTCGCCACGGCTTCGCCGCGCAGGCGATCATGACGCTGTCGCTGATCGGCGTGTCGCTGCCGACTTTCCTGATCGGGATCCTGCTGATCTATCTCTTCGCCGTCGAACTGGGCTGGCTGCCCAGTTTCGGGCGCGGCGAGGTGGTGCACCTCGGCGGCTGGACCACCGGGTTCCTGACGGAAAGCGGGCTCAAGGCGCTGATCCTGCCGTCGGTCACGCTGGGCCTGTACCAGATGACGCTGATCATGCGGCTGGTGCGGTCGGAAATGCTGGAGGTGCTGCGCAGCGAGTACATCCGCTTCGCCCGCGCGCGGGGCCTGCGCGACCGGGCAGTGCATTTCCGCCACGCGCTGAAGAACACGATGGTGCCGGTCATCACGGTGACGGGCCTGCAGCTTGGCTCCATCATCGCCTTTGCCATCATCACCGAAACGGTGTTCCAGTGGCCGGGGGTGGGGCTGTTGTTCATCAACGCGATCCAGTTCGTCGATATCCCGGTGATGGCGGCATACCTGATGCTGATCTCGGTGATGTTCGTGGGGATCAACCTGATCGTCGACCTGCTCTATGTCATGGTCGATCCGCGGCTGCGCGACGACACGGCGCGGGGGCACTGACATGGCCGATCCGCGCCGCGCCGACACCACCGCCGAG
This sequence comes from Meridianimarinicoccus sp., assembly GCA_036770665.1. Taxonomy (GTDB): domain Bacteria; phylum Pseudomonadota; class Alphaproteobacteria; order Rhodobacterales; family Rhodobacteraceae; genus Meridianimarinicoccus. Next base: position 11,500 of record DAIPIS010000025.1, on the reverse strand, counting down.
GCCCCGACCCCCGCCGGACCGAACCGCCTGCTCCGGGCGTGGGACAGCGACCTTGCGTGGTCGTTCCGCCACGCGCCGGTCGCGATGGTGTCACTGGTCGTGGTCGTGGCTCTGGTGCTGGCGGCGGTGTGCGCGCCTCTGATCGCACCCCATGACCCGTTCGATCCCGGGTCGCTGAACCTGATGAACGGGTTTTCCGCCCCCATGCAGCCCAACGCCTTCACCGGCGAGATGTTCTGGCTGGGCACCGACGATCAGGGCCGCGACGTGTTCTCCACCATCCTCTTCGGGCTGCGGATATCGCTGTTCGTGGGATTCATGGCGGTCGGGCTGGCGATGGTGCTGGGCATCACGTTGGGCCTTTTGGCGGGGTATCTGGGCGGCTGGGTGGACACGATCATCATGCGCACCGCCGACGTTCAGTTGACCTTTCCGGCGATCCTTGTGGCGATGCTGATCTTCGGGGTGGCCAAGGGCATCACGCCGCCCGAATTGCGCAACGACGTGGCGATCTGGGTCCTGATCCTTGCCATCGGCCTGTCCGATTGGGTGCAGTTCGCCCGCGTCGTACGCGGCGCGACCTTGGTGGAGAAAAGCCGCGAATACGTCGCCGCGGCCCGGCTGATCGGGCGGAGCAGCGGGGCCATCATGCTGCGCCACATCCTGCCCAACGTGCTCTCGCCCGTGCTGGTGATCGCGACGATTTCGCTGGCGCTCGCGATCATCGCCGAGGCGACGCTTAGTTTCCTTGGCATCGGCGCGCCGCCCACGCAACCGAGCCTTGGCACGCTGATCCGGATCGGGCAGGGGTTCCTGTTCTCGGGCGAGTGGTGGATCCTGCTGTTCCCGGCGGCGACGCTGCTGGTGCTGGCGCTGGCGGTGAACCTGCTGGGCGACTGGCTGCGCGACGCGCTGAACCCGAGGCTGCGGTGATGGCGGTGCTGTCCCTGCGCGATCTCACGGTCGAGATCCCCACCCGCCACGGTGTGCTGCGCCCGGTGGACCGGGTGAGCTATGACATCGCGCCAGGCGAAATCCTCGGCGTCGTGGGCGAATCCGGCGCGGGCAAGTCCATGGCGGGCAACGCGGTCATCGGCCTGCTGAACCGCCCCGCGCGGATCAGCGGCGGGGAAGTCTGGTTGAACGGCACCCGGATCGACAACCTGCGGCCCGAGCCGATGCGCCGCGTGCGCGGCAAGCGGATCGGGATGGTGTTCCAGGACCCGCTCACCAGCCTCAACCCGCTTCTGACGGTGGGCGACCAGATCGCGGAAACGATCCTCGAACATCTGCCCGTGAGCCGGGCGGAGGCCCGCGCCCGCGCCATCGCCGCACTTGAGGAGGTCGGCATCCCGGCCGCGCGCGACCGGGTGGACAGCTATCCCCACGCCTTTTCCGGCGGGATGCGGCAGCGGGTGGTGATCGCGCTGGCGCTCTGTGCCGAGCCGGATCTGGTGATCGCGGACGAACCCACCACGGCGCTCGATGTCAGTGTGCAGGCGCAGATCATATCGCTGCTGAAACGGCTGTGCCGGGATCGCGGGACGGCGGTGATGCTGGTCACGCACGACATGGGCGTGATCGCCGAAGCCGCCGACCGGGTCGCGGTGATGTATGCCGGGCGGCTGGCGGAAATCGGGCCGGTGGCCGACGTGATCCGCCACCCGCGCCACCCCTATACCGCCGGTCTGATGGGAGCGACCCCCGGCGCGTCGCAGGGCCAGCGGCGGCTGACGCAGATCCCCGGTGCCATGCCACGACTGGACGCGATGCCGCCCGGTTGCGCGTTTCACCCGCGCTGTCCCCGGCGCGGTGCGGGCTGCGACATGGACCCGCCGCCCGCCCGCGCGCCCGCCGCGCGCGCCGCGTGTCACTATCCGCTGTCGGTGGCCGAGGACGCGACCGCATGACGGATACCGACACCCCGGCACTGGTGCGCATCCGCAACCTGACCCGCGTCTTCGACGTGTCGAAACCCTGGCTCAACCGGGTGATCGAACGGCTGCCGCGCGCGGCTCTGACCGCCGTGTCGGACGTGAGCTTCGATATCCCCGAACGGAGCGTCTATGCGCTGGTGGGCGAAAGCGGATCGGGCAAGTCCACCATCGGCAAGATGGTCGTGGGGCTCTTGCGCCCGTCGGCAGGGTCGGTCCTGATCCGCGATGTGGACCTGGCGCAGGAACGCGATGCCGACAGGATCGCGGCGGCGCGGTCGGAAATCCAGATGATCTTCCAGGATCCCTATGCCAGCCTGAACCCGCGCTGGCGGGTGCGCGACATCATCGCCGAACCCGTGACGGCGCGCGGTGGCCATGCCGCCGGACTGGCCGAACGGCTGCTGGAACAGGTGGGACTGTCGGCGCGGGACGCGGGAAAGTATCCGCACGAGTTCTCCGGCGGTCAGCGGCAGCGTATCTGCATCGCGCGGGCGCTGGCCTCCAACCCCAAGCTGATCGTCTGCGACGAACCGACCTCTGCGCTCGATGTGTCGGTGCAGGCGCAGGTTCTGAACCTCATGTCCGACCTGCGCGCGGAATTCGGGCTGACCTACCTGTTCATCAGCCACGACCTGACCGTGGTGCGCCACATGGCCGACACGATCGGGGTGCTCTATCTGGGCCGCCTTGTGGAGGAAGCCCCGACCGAAGCGCTGTTCGACACGCCGCGCCATCCCTACACGCAGATGTTGTTCGCCGCAGCCCCCCGGATGGATGCCTTCGGCCGCGAGGTGGAGCCGCCCAAGGGCGAAATTCCTGACCCGATCCACCCGCCGAAAGGCTGCGCGTTCCATCCGCGCTGCCCCGTCGCGGTGGCGCGCTGCCGCGTGGAACGTCCGGTCCTGCGGCGGCTGGGGTCTGCGCGGGTTGCCTGCCATCTGGCCGAATGAGGTCGGTTTCGCGCCATCCCGCGCCCGATTGCCCCTGCGTCCCCATGCGGCATTCGCCGGATCGGGGCGGCGCGAGTTGACAAGCCGGGTCTGACCGGCTTGCATGGGGGGATGACCGTGGGCTGGCCGGACCGAGTATCTCGCCAAGACACCACGCAAACACGACGACGAAAACACGAAAAGGGGAGAACACCATGCTGAACCATGTCAAGTTCGCGGCGGCAGCCGTGGCGATCGGCGCCATGACCGCACCCGTTGCGCAGGCGCAGGACTTCTTCACCATCGGGACCGGTGGCGTCACCGGCGTCTATTACCCGACCGGAGGTGCCATCTGTCGTCTTGTGAACCAGGGCCGACGGGAACACGGGCTGCGCTGTTCGGTCGAGTCGACGGGCGGGTCTGTCTACAACCTGAACACCATCCGCGCGGGCGAACTGGAATTCGGTGTCGTGCAGTCGGACCTGCAGTACCATTCCTACAACGGCACCGCGTCCTACGCGGAAGATGGCCCCTACGAAGACCTGCGCGCTGTCTTCTCCATCCATCCCGAACCGTTTACCGTCGTGGCGCGCGCGGATGCCGGGATCTCGACGTTCGAGGATCTCAAGGGCAAGCGCGTGAACATCGGCAATCCCGGTTCCGGTCAGCGCGACACCATGGAAGTGCTGATGACCGCCTATGGCTGGACCACGTCCGACTTCGCGCTGGCGACCGAACTGCGCCCCGCCGAACAATCCGCAGCCCTGTGCGACAACCAGATCGACGCGATGGTCTACACCGTGGGGCATCCGTCGGGGTCGATTCAGGAAGCGACGACCGCGTGCGACAGCGTGCTGGTGACCGTGGACAGCGACATCGTGCGAAAACTGGTGGAGGACAACGCGTTCTACCGCATGGCGACGATCCCCGGCGGCATGTACCGGGGCAATCCCGATGACGTCATCACCTTTGGCGTCGGCGCGACCTTCGTGACCTCCACCGCCGTGCCGGAAGACACGGTGTACACGCTGGTCAGTTCGGTCTTCGAGAACTTCGAGGATTTCACCCAGCTGCACCCCGCGTTCGCCAACCTGAAGAAGGAAGAAATGGTCAGCGACGGACTGTCCGCGCCCCTGCATGACGGCGCGTCGAAGTATTTCCGTGAAGCCGGTCTCCTGAACTGAGACCCATCCGGCCGGGGGCCATCGTGCCCCCGGTTCCGACCATGTCCGTGTGAAAAGGGGATCGGCGATGGCAAATGAATCCGGAACCGGCCCGACCGAGGCGGAACTGCAGGAACTGGTCAATGCCAGCGACGCGGGGGCCCGCGACCCTTCCGGCGCTGTCGGCATCCTGATCGCGGCGGTCGCGCTGACATGGTCCGTCTTTCAGGTGATCCTCGCGTCGCCGGTCGGCTTCATGATCCTGCCCGGCGACCTGATCAACAACGACCGACAGATTCATCTGGCCTTTGCAATCTTTCTTGCGTTCCTTGCCTTCCCCGCGCTCAAATCCAGCCCGCGCGACCGCATCCCCGTGCAGGACTGGGTGTTCGCCGTAGGCGGGGCGTTCCTGGCGCTGTACGGGTACTTTTTCTACGACAAGATCGTTCGCAGTGGCGGACTGGCCGACAACGTGGACAAGTGGTTCGCGCTCGCCGGTCTTCTCCTGCTGTTCGAAGCCGCGCGCCGCGCGTTGGGGCCTGCCATGGCGATCATCGCCTGCGTGTTTCTGGCGTATGTGTTCTTCGGGTCGGCCCCATGGGTGCCCGACGTGATCCAGTGGAACGGGGCAAGCCTGCAGAAGGCCATGAGCCACATGTGGATCACCTCCGAAGGGGTGTTCGGCATCGCATTGGGCGTGTCCGCACGCTTCGTGTTCCTGTTCGTGCTGTTCGGCGCGCTGCTCGACAAGGCGGGGGCGGGCAATTACTTCATCAAGATGGCCTTCGGCGCGTTGGGGCACCTGCGCGGCGGCCCGGCCAAGGCCGCGGTCGTGGGATCGGCGGCGACCGGGCTGATTTCCGGATCGTCCATCGCCAATGTCGTCACCACCGGCACCTTCACGATCCCGCTGATGAAGCGCGTGGGCTTCACGCGCGAACAGGCGGGCGCGGTCGAGGTCGCAAGTTCCGTCAACGGCCAGATCATGCCGCCGGTGATGGGTGCTGCGGCCTTCCTGATGGTGGAATACGTGGGCATCAGTTACGTGGAGGTCATCACTCACGCCTTCCTGCCCGCCACGATCAGCTACATCGCGCTGGTGTATATCGTCCATCTGGAAGCGGTGAAGCGCAACATGCCGACGCTGGGGGACCGCGTCGTCAGCATGGGCCGGACCATCGGCGGGATGGCCGCGTTCTTCGCCGGCTTCGCGGCGCTCTGCTACGGCGTGCAATGGCCTGTGGGCTGGGTCGTGGCCCTGGTGCCGGAAGGCGCGGGATGGGTGCTCGCGGCGCTGGTCTTCGCGGCGTATGTGGCGCTGCTGTGGCTGGCATCCACGGTGCCCGACCTCGAACCGGACGATCCCAATGCACCGGACATCAAGCTGCCTGTCGTGGGCGAGATCTACAAGTCGGGCCTGTACTTCCTGCTGCCGATCATCGTGCTGGTGTATTTCCTGATGATCGAGATGAAGTCGCCGGGCCTGTCCGCGTTCTGGGCGACGTTCCTTTTGTTCGTCATCCTGCTGACCCAGCGCCCGCTGAAGGCGCTGTTCCGCGGCGAGGGCCAGATGCTGGCCGCATCGCTGGAGGGGGTGCTCGACCTGCTGTCCGGCATGATCACCGGCGCGCGGAACATGATCGGTATCGGGCTGGCCACGGCCACGGCGGGCGTGATCGTCGGCACCGTGACCCTGACAGGCATCGGGCAGGTGATGGCCGATCTGGTGGAATTCGTGTCGGGCGGGAACCTTGTCGCGATGCTGATCTTCGTGGGTGTCCTGTCGCTCATCCTTGGCATGGGTTTGCCGACCACGGCCAACTACATCGTGGTCAGCTCGCTCATGGCGGCGGTGGTGGTGGAACTGGGGGCGCAGTCAGGCTTGCTGGTGCCGCTGATCGCGGTGCACATGTTCGTGTTCTACTTCGGCATCATGGCGGACGTGACACCGCCCGTGGGGCTTGCCAGTTTCGCCGCGGCGGCCGTGTCCGGCGGCGATGCCATCCGCACCGGGTTTATCGCGTTCTTCTACAGCCTTCGAACCATCATCCTTCCCTTCATGTTCATCTTCAATACCGACCTTCTGCTGATCGACGTGGGGCTGGTGCAGGGCATCGCGGTGTTCATCATCGCGTCCATCGCCATCCTCGTGTTCACGGCGGGCACCATGGGGTATTTCGTGACCCGGTCGAACATCGTCGAAAGCGTCGCGCTGGTTTTGATCGCCTTCGCGCTGTTCCGCCCGGATTTCTTCATGGACCGGATCACACCGCCCTTCGACCGTGTACCGCCCGCCGACATCGAACAGGCCATCGGGGAGGCGGAGCCCGGCGGCACGGTGCGCATCGTCGTGTCCGGTCCGGATTTCGTGACCGGCGCGCCCCGCGAACGAACCCTTGCGCTGCCGATCGAAGGCACGGATACAAGCGGTGCGGCGCGGCTGGACCAGCTTGGCCTGTCGTTCCTGCCTGACGGCGATACGGTGGCCATGGACGAGCCCATGTTCGGGACGCCCTTTGCCGAGAAACTGAGCGAGTTCGATTTCTACGGCGATGTGCCGGTGACACTGGACAGGGTCATGATGCCCGCGGACCAATTGCCCAAGGAACTTGTCTGGATCCCGGCGCTGTTGCTGCTTGGGGGTGTCGCCTTCGTGCAGAACGCCCGCGCCGGACGCGCGCGGGAGGTGGCGGCATGACCGGCGTTGTCCTGTGTGCGCTGGACGTGAGCCAGCCAGACCATGAAATCCCGGTTCTGCGGCGCGCGGCGCAACTGGCCGACATGGACGGGGCGCGGCTTGACGTCATGACGGTTCTGCCAGATTTCGGCACGTCCATGGTGGGCAGCTACTTCAAGTCGGGGTACCACGACGCCGCCGTTGGCGAAGTGCGCGCGGCCCTGTCGGACCTCGTGGTGCGGGCGCTCGGACCCAAGGCCAATGACCGCGTCCGCCATGTGGTCACGACAGGCACTGTCTACGAGGAGGTGCTGCGCGTGGCGCGCGTCGACAAGGCGACCGTGATCGTCATCGGGGCGCACCGGCCCGCACTGCGCGACTATCTGCTGGGTCCGAACGCAAGCCGGGTGGTGCGCCATTCCACCTGTTCGGTCTTCGTGGTCCGCGACAGCTGATCGCCGCCGCTCCCGCATGCCCATGACCCTGCGCGACGCTGTCCATGTCACTGCGCTGACACTCGCGCTCGGGTGGCTTCTGGTGACCGGCAAGACCGTGATCCTGCCGGTCGTCGTGGCGATCATGCTGACCTATGTGCTCGTCGGCGCCGTGCACGGGTTGCAGACCCTGCCGCTGGGGCGTCGGTTGCCGGTCTGGCTGGCCTATATCGTGGTCTTGACGCTCTTCGCGCTGGCGCTCTCGGCGATGAGCCTGATGATCGTGGTAAACCTGCGCGACATCGCCCTTGGCGAGCTCGCGGTGCAGGACGGGGTTCTGGCTGCGGTGGAACGGCTTGCGCCGCTGCTGGGCTATTCGCAACCCACCGACCCGGATGCCCTGCGGGAAGCGCTTCTGGACCGTCTCGACCTGCCGGGCCTGTCGCTGGACCTGTTGTCCTCGCTGGCAAGCGCGAGCGGCTATACGGTCCTGATCGCCACCTACATGGTGTTCATGGTCGCCGAACGCGCGCCCTTGGGCCGCAAGATCGATCTTCTGCTGCCGGACACCGAAAATCGCGGTGCCGCCGTGGCGATCCTCCGAAGGATCAACCGGCAGATCGTGACCTACCTGTCCACAAAGACACTCATGAACGTGATCCTCGCGCTGATTTCATGGGTTCTCATGAAGATCATGGGAATCGAAAACGCCGCCTTCTGGGCCTTCCTGATCGGTCTGTTCAACTACATACCCTATGTCGGGTCCATGCTGGGGGTCGGCGTCGTGCTGGTCTACGTGATCCTGACCACGGGCAGCCTGCGGCTGACCGTCGTGGCGCTGCTGCTGTTGACTGCGGCGCAGGTCTATGTGGGCAATTGGCTCGAACCGCGCGTCATGAGCCGGTCGATGAACCTCAGCCCGCTGACGGTGCTGTTGGCGCTGGTGCTTTGGGCGTCGCTCTGGGGCCTGCCGGGGGCGATCATCGCCGTGCCCATGACGTCGATCGCGCTGATCGCGCTGGCGCAGTTCCGCGCCACCCGTGGCGTCGCGATGCTGGCGTCGCGCAATGGCACGCTGTACTGACCCATCGTCTGCGCCGCGGCTGGTCGCGCAAGATCACGGCCCGCGACGGCTCCGCCCGGCCCGCGATCCCCGCACGGGGTGGCCAAGCCGGCAATCGCGGGCAAGCCGTTATCCAAGGAAACCCACGGATCACGCGCCGCGTCAGAAATCCGCGCGCACGCCCGGCAGTTTCAGCGCGTTGACCAGATCCCGCAGTTCCTGCCGGGCGGCGATGTTCGACAGGCTCAGGGTGCCGCCGCCGGTGTCGCGCAGATCGAGCAACGTCAGCCCGCGCGGGAACAGTTCGCGAAAGATCACCCGTTCCGCGAAACCCGGCGCCACCCGGAACCCGATCCGTTTCGACAGGTCCGTCAGCGCGTCGCCCACGCGCTTCTTGTTGTGCATCTGCTGGCGGCCCATCCGGTTGCGGATCACCAGCCAGTCGATGGGCTTCAGCCCCGCCTGTGCCCGCAACTGCCGCGCGTTCCAGACCATTTCCGCATAGACCGACGGGCCGGTGATCTTGCCGCTGTCGGGATCCTGCCGCGCCAGCAGGTCGAAATCGATGAAACTGTCGTTGAGCGGCGTGACCAGCGTGTCGGCCATGGAATGGGCCAGCTGGCTCAGTCGCGTGTGGCTGCCCGGGCAGTCGATCAGCAGGAAATCCGACACCGGGTCCAGTTCGGATATCGCCGCGTCCAGCCGCAGGTCATAGGCGTTCTGACCCTCGGGCACGTCGCCGGGGTCGATCTCGGGCAGGGGCAGGTAGCGGGGCATCGGCAGGTGCAGCCCTTCGCGGCGGCAGAAGGCTTCGCGGTTCTCGATGTAGCGCCCGAAAGACCGCTGCCGCAGGTCCAGATCCAGTCCGCCCACCCGGTAGCCCATCCGGGCCAGGGCCGTGGCGAGATGCATGGATGTGGTCGACTTGCCCGATCCGCCCTTTTCGTTGCCGATCACGATGATGTAGGCCACGCGCCGTCCCCTGCTCCTGCTACTGGCGCAGGACAGGCACCCGCGCGGGCCGACACTATGGCCTGTCGTGGGGCTTGCAAAGCGGCATCGCGCAGGCTGTCCGCCGCTCTGTCGGCAGGTTCGCGGCGCGCTGCTGGCTGTCCAACGGGTCACACGGCCCGCGGGGGCGCTTCGGTGGGGCACCGTTTGCCGTGCGCCATGATGTGCCCCCCGCCGCGTGCGCCCTCCGCGTCATTCAGGGGCGCTTCGTTCGGGGATCGCCAGTTCGGTCGTGGCGCGCGAAACGTGCGTTGCGGTTCACCCCGGCCCGTTCCCGGCTCAAGGATGCGCGTGACACCCCACCGCGTGTGGGGTAAGGGTGCACCATCGGGGCGTGTCGTCATGCGCGCAAAGGACTGAAGCGGCACCGGACCGGTGGCGTTTATCGGCCTTGACCCCGTTTCAGATTGCCACTATCGCCACAACTCCCGCAAAGAATCGCGCCGTCGGCTGTGCCGTCGCGCAGGGACTGCATCGGTCGGATCGCCGACCGCGGTTGTGAAAAAAGGTTCTGGAACCACGGAACCGCAACGAAAGGACGGACGACTTGGCACGTATTGCCGGTATCAACCTGCCGACCCAGAAACGGGTCCCCATCGCGCTCACCTACATCCACGGAATTGGTCCGGCCGCAGCGCAGAGCATCTGCGACGCAACCGGGATCGCGCCGGCGCGTCGCCTGAACGATCTTTCGGACGCCGAACTGCTGGCGATCCGCGAACATATCGACGCGAATTTCACTGTCGAGGGCGACCTGCGCCGTGAAGTGCAGATGAACATCAAGCGCCTGATGGACCTTGGCTGCTATCGCGGCCTGCGCCACCGCCGCAACCTTCCGGTGCGCGGGCAGCGCACGCATACCAACGCTCGCACCCGCAAGGGCCCGGCAAAAGCCATTGCCGGCAAGAAGAAATAAGGGGGCAGAGACATGGCACGCGATACCCGCCGCACAGCCGGCAAGAAAAAAGAACGCAAGAACATCGCCGCCGGCGTGGCGCATGTGAATTCCACCTTCAACAACACCAAGATCCTGATCTCTGATGTGCAAGGCAACGCGATCGCGTGGTCCTCGGCCGGGACGATGGGCTTCAAGGGGTCGCGCAAGTCGACACCCTACGCGGCCCAGCTCGCCGCCGAGGATGCCGGGCGCAAGGCGCAGGACCACGGTGTCAAGACGCTGGAGGTCGAGGTGCAGGGTCCCGGTTCGGGTCGCGAAAGTGCGTTGCGCGCACTGGCGGCTGTCGGGTTCAGCATCACGTCCATCCGCGACGTGACGCCGATCGCGCACAACGGCTGCCGCCCGCCCAAGCGTCGCCGCGTCTGACAATCCGGCAGGAAGTCCGGGCCGTGCCATTCGGCGCGGCCCTTTCGGGTATTTATCCTCGGGTGTTTGCGACTTGGGACATGGGTCGCGAACGAGCATGGAGGCGACAGGCATGATCCAGAAGAATTGGCAAGAACTCATCAAGCCCACACAGCTTGTGGTCAAGCCGGGCAACGATCCGCACCGGCAGGCTACCGTGATCGCCGAACCGCTGGAGCGCGGCTTCGGTCTGACCATGGGCAACGCGCTGCGGCGCGTCCTGATGTCGTCGCTGCAGGGCGCGGCCATCACGAGTGTCCAGATCGACAACGTGCTTCACGAGTTTTCGTCCGTGGCGGGCGTGCGCGAGGACGTGACCGACATCGTCCTGAACCTCAAGGGCGTGGCCCTGCGCATGGACGTCGAAGGCCCCAAGCGGGTGTCGATCTCGGCCAAGGGTCCGGGCATCGTCACGGCGGGCGACATTTCGGAAACCAACGGGATCGAGGTCCTGAACAAGGATCACATGATCTGCCATCTCGATGACGGTGCGGATCTGTTCATGGAACTGACGGTCAACACAGGCAAGGGCTATGTGGCGGCGGACAAGAACCGGCCCGAAGACGCGCCCATCGGCCTGATCCCGATCGATGCCATCTATTCGCCGGTGCGCCGCGTGAGCTATGACGTGCAGCCCACCCGCGAAGGCCAGGTGCTGGATTACGACAAGCTCACGCTGAAGCTGGAAACCGACGGATCGGTGTCGCCGGATGATGCCGTGGCCTATGCGGCGCGCATCCTGCAAGACCAGTTGCAGATCTTCGTGAACTTCGACGAGCCCGAACAGGCGCGCGGTGACATCCAGGACGACGGGCTGGAGTTCAACCCGCTGCTGCTGAAGAAGGTCGACGAGCTGGAGCTGTCGGTGCGGTCGGCGAACTGCCTGAAGAACGACAACATCGTCTACATCGGCGACCTGATCC
>DAIPIS010000169.1:0-5009 GCA_036770665.1 Meridianimarinicoccus sp. | reverse complement strand
GGGTGTCAGCCAGCGTTGCGGCGGCTTCGGTTACGGCACGACGTTGTTCGGCGCGTGTCATCCAGTCGGACAACACCTCCCGACCGGCAGCCGGGAGCAGGTCCAGCTCGGCCAGTGTGGCGGCAAGATCGTTGTCATCGAGCGCGGCTTCGGCCCGCGACAGCACGGCGTCGGGATCGTCGCCCTCGCGCGGTTCAAGACTGCGCAGGCCGGTCTGGGACAACAGGAACGCATATGCCCGGCCCGGCACGTCATCCGACACGGTTTCGCGGATCGATGCGTCCAGCGCGTCGCGGGCAAGATCGGGGAACGTGGCCCGCAGGTCGGGCAGGGGGTCCACGCCATCCGCCGCGGCATCGGTCAGGGCCTGCGGCACCTCGACGTGGTCGCCGAGCACGGCCAGCGCTTCCGCAAACGGCGCGCCCTTTTCCAGCGCCGAGTCGAGACTGGCCAGCGCTTCCCGGATCGCGGCGGCGTTGGCGCGCGCCTCCGCCTCTTCGGTGGCGATGCGGGCCTGTTCCTCGGCCTGTGCCGCGGCGACGCGGGCCTGTTCCTCGGCCTGGGCCTGCAACTCGGCGGCGCGGGCTGCTGCGGCCTCGATTTCGGTCTGCGCCGCCTGTGTGCGGTCCTCAAGCTGCGCGGCAAGTTCCGCGTTGACCGCTGTCTGTTCGTCCAGTTCGGCGCGGAGTTCTTCGAGGTCCCGCTCATAGGCCGTGAATGCGGCCTGTGCGGCTTCGGAACTTTCGGTCAGCGGACGACGCTCCATCGCGCCAAGGCGCTCGGTCGCGTCGGCCAGCGCGCCGTCCAACCCGTCCAGGCGCGCATCCAGTGACGTCAGGCCACCCTGAACGGTGTCGACCGTCCCGGCCAGCGTGTCGATCCGCGCGCCGACGTCGCCCAACTGATCGCCAAGTTGGTCGCCAAGCGCCGCGATCTGGTCCGCGGTGCCGGTGTCGGCGGGGGCTGCCATGACCTCTGCGATCTCGCCCAGCCGGGCATCGAGTGCGGACAGTTTGTCGTCCTGCGCGGCCAACGCCTGTTCAAGCGCGTCGTCGTCGCCCAACAGGTCGCCGCCCATGTAGAGCGCGGTGCCGAACCCGATCCCGGCCGCGACCACGCCGCCAAGAAGCGCGGGCACGAAACCGCCGCGGGATTTCTGCGGGGCCGCGTTCGCCGTGGGGGCAGAAGTGGGGGTCGCCGGTTTCGCGGGTTCGGCATCGTTGCCGCCCGCCCCCGTGGTTGCGCCCATGGTTGCTGCAGCACCTGCCAGCGCCGCCGTGGCGGCCACGGTCAGGTCTGCCGCATCGCCAGCGTCGTCCGTGGCACTGTCCGCGTCCGCGCTAGCGGCGGTGTCCGGGTCCGGGTGGTCTTCGGCATCGGCATCGGCATCGGCCAGAGACGTTTCTTCGCCATCGCCATCGCCATCGGTCGTCGTGAAGTCTTCGGTGTCGCGGTCGCGGTCGCTGTCGTCATGTTCGTCGGACCACGCCACTGCGCCGTCGCCGGTGCTGTCGGCGGCTGGCAGCGCGTCATCCCATGCGGCGGGTGAGTCGCCCGGTGAACCGACGGCATCTGCCATGCCGTCCACGCTGTCGTCCTCCCATGGCGCCACGGGATCGGCGACGAGCTCGGCGTCCTCGATCCCGTCTCCGGTGCGCCAGTCCCCGGTTTCCGCTGCATCCTGCAGCGTTTCAGGGCCATCCGGGCTGGTTTCGGGAAGCTCTGCGGCGGGGTCCTGCGCGTGGCCTTCGGTTGCGGCGTCTTCGCTGCCGTCCTGCGCACCGGTCTTGTCTTGTGAACTCACACCAACATTCCTTCCCTGATCTTCTGCGCAAGCTTAGCCTGCGCCCTGTCACGGCTCAAGACGCTCCCACGTCATATGCAGCGCCGCGACCGTGTCGACCATTGCCGCCGCGTCCGGGCTGTCCGCCACCTGCACACATCGCGCACCTTGCACACCAAGGGCCGCCGCGGCACGAGGGCTGATTGCCGCAATGCGCAACGGGGCCGTGGCCGCCGCCAGCGCGGGCGCGACCAGCCGGGCCGAGCGGGGCGAGAACACCGGCACCACCACGGGCGCACGCCCCGCAAGAAGCCGCAGCGCCGCGTCTGACAGGGGCAGCGCGCGCTGGTCGTACACCACCGCGGCGCGTGCCGCGATCCCCTGCGCGGCGAGCGCGGCCGCCGCATCGCCGGTCACGTGCGCGCCGTGCAGATGCACCAACGGACCGCGGTCGCGCGGCCATGTCTCGGCGGTGATCCGGGCGATCAGCCGGTCCAGATCGCCGGGCGGATCGGGGCGCGGCACGAAGCCTGCGGCGCGGGCCGCGTCCGCCGTGCGCGCGCCCACGCAATACGCGGGCAAGCCGGGCGGCACATCCGCCCCCGCGCAGGCCGCGACCCCGTTCTCCGACGTGAAGATCACCCCACCCGCACCCTGCAATGCCGCCGCGGCGGCGCGCGGGTCCGCCACGATGTCCAGCACCGGCGCGATCAGCACCGGCAGGTCCGCGCCCAGCCTGTCGCGCATGAGATCGGCAAAGCGCCGGGACTGGAACCGGGACCGCGTCAGCAGCACGGTGGGGCGTGTCATGGCGGGCTTCCCTGTTGCCGCGGTCCCGGCGGGGTGCTAGCCCCCGACGATCTTTGCGGGGTGCTATCCCCCGACGATCCTTCTAGACGCAAGATCGGGACAGGAAAAGCGATGGTGCAGGCCCTGACGCTGCTCGGGCTCGAAAGCAGTTGCGACGACACCGGGGCCGCGGTCGTGCGGCAGGCCCCCGGCGCGCGGGCCGAGATCCTGTCGAACGTGGTGATCGGGCAGGACGCGCTGCACGCGGCCTACGGCGGCGTGGTGCCGGAAATTGCCGCCCGGGCGCATGCGGAAAAGATCGACATCGCGGTGGAGCAGGCGCTGGCCGAGGCCGGGTTGACCCTGCGCGGGATCGACGCCGTTGCGGTGACGGCGGGTCCGGGGCTGATCGGCGGCGTGCTGTCGGGCGTCATGTGCGCCAAGGGCATCGCGGCCGGGGCCGGGCTGCCGCTGGTGGGCGTGAACCATCTGGCGGGCCACGCGCTGACGCCGCGGCTGACCGATGGGTTGGCCTTTCCCTATCTCATGCTTCTGGTGTCGGGCGGGCATTGCCAGTTCCTGCGCGTGGGGGGCATCGACGACTACACCCGGCTGGGCGGCACCATCGACGACGCGCCGGGGGAGGCGTTCGACAAGGTCGCGCGGCTTCTGGGCCTGCCGCAGCCCGGCGGCCCGGCGGTGGAGGCGGCGGCGCGCGCGGGCGACCCGGCGCGTTTCGCCTTTCCGCGCCCGATGCTGGACCGACCGGGGTGCGATCTGTCGTTTTCCGGGCTGAAGACCGCGGTGCTGCGCGCCCGCGACGGGCTGGTGGCCGCGCAGGGCGGGCTGTTCGAAACCGACCGCGCGGATCTTTGCGCGGGCTTTCAGGCGGCGGTGGCGGATGTGCTGGCGGAAAAGACCCGCCGCGCGCTGGCCGCCTGCGCTGACGACGGGCTGAACGCGCTGGCGGTGGCGGGTGGTGTCGCGGCGAACGCCGCGCTGCGCGCCCGGCTGAAGGCGGTGGCCGATGCGGCGGGCGTGGCCTGTGTCGCACCGCCTTTGCGATTGTGCACGGACAACGCGGCGATGATCGCCTTCGCGGGGTTGGAGTTGTTCCGCGCCGGGCACCGCGACGGCATGGATCTGTCCGCGCGCCCGCGCTGGCCGCTGGATGCCACCAGCCCGGCGCTCACGGGATCCGGGCGCAAGGGGCCGAAATCCTGAAGCTTGCGGCGCGGCGCGCTTTCGGCGACCGTGCGCCGACACGGACCGGAGGAGCCTGATGTTCTTTGCCCTGATCTGCCACGACAAGCCCGGCGCGCTGGCGCTGCGGTTGGACAACCGCGCCGACCATCTGGCGTATATCGACGCGACCGGTGTCGTGGCGCAGGCCGGGCCGCTTCTGGATGACGCGGGCGGGATGATCGGGTCGCTCGTGATCCTCGACGTGGCCGACCGCGCGGCGGCGCAGGCCTGGGCCGCAGCCGACCCCTACGCCCAGGCGGGCCTGTTCGACCGGGTCGACATCGTCGGCTGGAAACGGGTGATCGGCGGCTGATGCGGTACTGGCTGTTCAAGTCCGAACCATCGGAATGGTCGTGGGACGACCAGGTCGCGCGCGGCGACGCGGGCGAGGAATGGTCCGGCGTGCGCAACTACCAGGCCCGCAACTTCATGCGCGAGATGGCGCTGGGGGACCGGGGGTTTTTCTATCACTCCCAGACCGACAAGGCGATCGTGGGTGTGGTGGAAATCTGCGCCGTGGCGCACCCGGACAGCACGACCGACGATGACCGCTGGGATTGCGTCGATGTGCGTGCGGTGGTGGCGCTGCCGACCCCGGTCACGCTCGACGCCTGCAAGACCGTGCCGGACCTGACCGACATGGCGCTGCTGCGGAATGCGCGGCTGTCGGTACAGCCGGTCACTGCCGCGGAGTGGCGGGTGATCTGCGCCATGGGTGGGCTAGACGCGGGCTGATGCACCGCCGCGGCCCCGCAGGGCCTGGTCGCCGGGGACCAGGCCCACCCGATCACTCGTGACGCGGGACAGTCCCGGCTCTGCCCGGATAGGTCAAGAGCGTTGCCAAATCCTTAAGCCGGGGTGGCGGTCGCGCGGGCGGGTCGCGCCCGTGGGACGGTGTCCGCATCGCCGTCCGGCGCGCGCCGCTTTCCTTTCCGCGGGCGCTTGCGTATCACCGGCCGATAGATACCAACGGACCAACCGCCGCCATGCTGAAGACCCGCATCATTCCCTGTCTTGACGTCAAGGACGGGCGCGTCGTGAAAGGCGTGAACTTCGTGGACCTGATCGACGCGGGCGACCCGGTCGCCGCGGCACAGGCCTATGACGCGGCGGGCGCGGACGAGTTGTGCTTTCTCGACATCAACGCGACCCACGAAAACCGCGGGACGATGTACGATCTCGCCACGCGCAC
>DAIPIS010000168.1:0-5034 GCA_036770665.1 Meridianimarinicoccus sp. | reverse complement strand
CGGCCCGAAAGTCGGCCCACAACCCGGCCAGCCGCGCGGCGTCTGCACGGGCCAGCAGACCCAGCCACGCCTTGCGTGCCCCGGTATCCGGCTGCGTTTCCACGGGAACAGACATCTTGCGCTCTTGTCCAGAGTAATATACAACTAGACAAATATGCCGTATCCGACCCGGCGCAGCAAGCGGTAAGAGTATGAAAGTTTTGTGACGCCATGGCCCGACCGCCCCTGTGGAAGACGATCGCCGACAGCCTGATGACCGACCTCGCGAACGCGCGCTACGGCCCCGGCGACAAGCTGCCGACCGAAGCGCAACTGGCGGCCCGCTTCGGCGTGAACCGGCACACGGTCCGTCATGCGCTGGCACAACTGGCCGAAGCCGGGCTGGTGCAGCCCCGCCGGGGGTCCGGCGTCTATGTCACGGAACGCCCCACCGATTACCCGGTCGGGCGGCGCACGCGGTTTCACAAGGGCATCGCCGCCGCCGGGCGCGACGGCGAAAAACGCATCCTCGGCATCGACACCCGCGCCGCCGACCGCGACGAAGCCACGGCGCTCGATCTACCGCCCGGTGCGGCCGTCCATGTTGTGGACGGTCTGCTTCTGGCCGACCGCAAGCCCATCGGGATTTTCCGCAGTTCGTTTCCGGCCGACCGGCTGCCGGGTCTGCCGTCCGCCCTGAAATCCACGACGTCGGTCACCCAGGCACTGGCCGCCTGCGGGGTGGCGGATTACACGCGCAAATCCACCCGCCTGACCGCCAAGACCGCGAAACCGGTGCAGGCCCGGCTTCTGAACATCGCCGAAGGCGCGCCGGTCCTGCGCAGCGTCGGCATCAACATCGATCCGGACGGTCAGCCCATCGAATACGGGCGCACGTGGTTCGCGGGCGACCGGGTGACGCTGACCGTCGGCGACGACTGACGCGGCTCAGGCGTAGCGGTCCAGGAACGCCGCCGCCGACAGCGCGCGGAAATCGTCCAGCGCCGCGCGCAAACGGTCGTGGTCCCAATCCCACCAGGCCAACGCGATCATCCGGTCCGCCACGCCGGGGCCGTAGCGCGCCCGCACGGGCCGCGCCGGAACGCCCGCCACGACCGTATAGGGATCCACATCCCGCGTGACGACCGCGCCAGCCGCCACCACCGCGCCATGCCCGAGCGAAACCTCGGGCATCACCATCGCGCCGTTGCCGATCCAGGTGTCATGCCCGATCACCACGCGACGCGACCGCCGATGCGCGAACCAGGCGTCATCCGGCGCGGCGTCGTCCCAGTAATCGTTGGACCGGTAGTGGAAATGATGCAGCGACGCCTTGTCCATCGGGTGATCCGTCGCCCCGATCCGGGTGAAGGCCGCGATGTTGGCGAACTTGCCCACGGTCGCGTTGGCGATGTCGGCATAGCGGTCGCAATAGGAGTAATCCCCGATCTCGCTGTGCGCCACGCGCGACCCGCGACCGATTTCCACATAGGCCCCGAACACCGTGTCGGTGATCTCGCAGTCCGGGTGCAGGAACGGCGCGTCGGCGCTCAGGCGCGGCACGTCAGTCCTTGCGCCCGATCAGCTTGCCGCGCAACCAGCCCGAAAACGAGTCCATCGCAACGACCATGATCACGATCAGAAGGATGTAATAGCTGACCTCCTCCCAGTCCTTCTGGGTCTGGATCGCCTGGGTCAGGAACAGGCCAATCCCGCCACCGGTGATCGCGCCGATCACCGTGGCCGACCGGGTGTTCGATTCGAACAGATAGAGGATCTGGCTCAGCAGCACCGGCATGACCTGTGGGATGACACCGAAACGGTACCGTTGCACGGGCCGCGCTCCGGTCGATTGCACGCCTTCGATCTGCTTGGCGTCGACGTTTTCCAGCGCCTCGGAAAAGCTCTTGCCGAAGCTGCCGGTGTCCGTGATGAGGATCGCCAGCGCGCCGGTCAGCGGGCCGGGGCCAAAGGCGCGCGACAGGATGATCGTCCAGATCAGCCCGTCCACCCCGCGCACGAAATCGAACACCCGCCGCACGGCGAACCGCACCGCGACCAGCGGCGCGAAGTTCTTCGCGGCCAGGAACGCCAGCGGCAGGGCAACCAAGGCCGCCCCGAAGGTGCCAAGGAACGCCATCAGGATCGTTTCGCCGATGGCCCAGAACACATCCGCATGCCGCCACATGGGGTTGCCCCAGAAATCCTGCCACGCGCCTTGCAGGTTGCTGCGATCCGGGTCGATCTGCGCGCCGAACATGAGCGCGGGAAAGGACACGCCGTGATAGGGGCTGTCAAGCGTGAACCAGAACAGCTCCCACCCGAAGAAATAACGGAACACCTCGGCCCGGTTGCGGGTGACGGTGACGCGTCCCGCGTCCGTGGTGATCGCAACCCGGTTGCCCGACGCATTGATCCACGCAGGCGGCGTATCGCCAAGGTTGGTCACGACCGCACCATCGACAACCTGCATCTCGATCAGGCCGAACCCGGGCACGTCATAGCTCAGCGCGTTGTCGGGCAGGAACCGCACCTCATGGCCGTCGCCCAGATCCACGATCACGGTGTCCGACGTCTCCTCCACCCAGGACGGGCGCATGCCTTCCGGGTAGCGGCCCTTGGCCTCCCCTTCGACGGCATAGACGACGGCGGGGTTGCGCGCGTCCCGGGTCACATGGACCTTGTGGCTGTAGCTGTCGCCCACAAGGATGCGCGCATTGTCCATCCGCGCCCGGTCGGCCAGCCCCGCCACATCGAACGCCACGAAAACATAGGCGAGATACGCGAGCACCGCCGCAGGTATGGCGAGCGCCGCGATCTTCTTGCGGCGGATCAGCCTGACGGTCGCGCCGCGCAGGTCTGCGTCATGGGCCAGCATCGTCATGCCGCGCTCCCGTGGACAAGCTTGTTGCGGTAATGGCTCGACACCTGGTCAAACAGCACGATGGTCAGGAACAGCAACACGAAGATCGCCGCCGCCTGATCGAACATGCCGGTGCCGAACGTCATCGTGTTGCGCAGTTCATAGCCGATACCGCCCGCGCCCACGAAGCCAAGGATCGCCGACGCGCGGATGTTGATCTCGAACCGCATCAGCGCATAGCTCAGATAATTGGGGGCAACCTGCGGGATCACGCCCAGCAGCATCCGCTGCGACCAGTTCGCACCGGTGGAAGCCAGCCCTTCGACCGGCTTCAGGTCCACGTTTTCGGCAGCTTCGGAAAAGAGCTTCCCAAGCGCGCCCGCCGTGTGCAACGCGATGGCGATCATCGCGGGCACCGGCCCGCCGCCCAGAATGAAGATCAGCACAAGCGCGATGACGATTTCCGGAAAGGCGCGCAGGATGTCCATGCCGCGACGGAACACCGGGATCAGCCGCGGCGCGGGCGCCAGACTGCGGGTGGACACCAGCGACAGCACCAGACCCAAGAACGCACCGAGCAGCGTGGACACCGCGGCGATGTTCACCGTCTCGACCAGCGCCGGAAAGAACCGCACCATGTGGCCGGGCAGGAGCGCGCGCTTTTCCCAGGCTTCGCTCACCACGCCCGCCGGGAAATCGAAGACCCGGTAGATACCGTCCCAGAACCCGCCCGCGCTGCGCGCATCGACAATGTCGAACCCCGTCACCATCAGCAGCACGAAGACAAGGATCGTGATCGCGGAATACAGCCGACGGGTGCGCGTCAGCGCAAGATAGCTCTCGCGGATGCTCGCCGTATCGCCGATCCGCTGCGCGCTGAGGTCTGCCATGTCCTGCCGGTCCTGACTGAAAAAGGCGGGGCCGGAGTGTCCGGCCCCGTCTGCGAATGATGGTATCAGCCGCCGATCTGCTGGCGACGGATCGCGATGATCGTCTCATAGGCCTCGTGGCCGATGGGCGTGAAGCCCGCCGTTTCACCGGCGGCAACGCCATAGGCGCAGGCTTGGTCCTTTTCGTGCAGCGATGCCGTCAGTTCGATCATCTTCGCCTTCACATCGGCGGGCAGCGCCGTGCGCAGGACGATCGGGCCTTCGGGGATCGGCGTGGACTTCCAGATCTCGACCAGATCGTTCATGTCCACCAGACCCGCATCGGTCGCGCGACGCAGCGCACCCGAGTTGTAGCCGTCTTCCCATTCGCCAAGGCCGTCGGCCCAGGTCACCGCCGCGTCGAAATCGCCGTTGGCGACGCCCACGATGGACTGCTCATGGCCGCCCGAGAACACCACGTCACCGAAGAACGTGCCGGGTTCCATGGCATAGCCGAGGGCGGGCAGTTCCACGAGCGGGATCAGGTAGCCCGAGGTGGAGTTCGGATCGGCGAAGGCGAATTTCTTGCCGGCCATGTCGTCCAGCGACGTGATGCCCGAATCGACGCGTACGAAGCCGATGGAATGATAGGTGTACGACCCGTCGAGGTTGGTCTTGACCAGCACCGGTTCCACCGCTTCGGGGTCTTCCACGTACACGGCTGCATAGGACGACGCGCCGAGCCACGCCATGTCCAGCGTGCCACCGATCAGGCCCTGGATGACGCCGTTGTAGTCGGCTGCGGTGAACAGGCGGGTCGGCACGCCGAGCAGTTCCTCGGTGTAGGCGCGGAAGCACTCGTTCGAGGCCAGACGGTCCTGGGCGTTTTCGCCGCCCAGAAGGCCGATGCGGAATTCGGTGATCTCCTGCGCGGTGGCGGGGGCGATCAGCGCGGTGGTGGCCAGTGCGGCCGCAAGGATGGTCTTCATGGATGCTCTCCGGGTTGTCTGCCCCGGCGCATTGCCGGGCGCAGGGATCGTAAAGGGATCAGATCGCGGCTTCGGCCGCGCGCAGCGTGCGCAGCGCGGGGGCGTCGAGCGCGTCGATGGAGGTCGAGGTCGCGGCTTCGGAAAAGCTCGCGTCCGCGCCATAGATGTCGCGCGCCACGCCGGTGGTCAGCTGGTCCGGCGTGCCGTCGAACACCACGCGCCCCAGCCGCATCCCGATCACCCGGTCGCAATAGCGCCGCGCGGTGTCGAGCGTGTGCAGGTTCGCGATCACCATGCGCCCGTCCTCGTCATGGATGCGGCGCAGCGCGTCCAT
>DAIPIS010000024.1:14853-21434 GCA_036770665.1 Meridianimarinicoccus sp. | reverse complement strand
GAACCTGCAACCTGCCCCTTAGGAGGGGGCTGCTCTATCCAGTTGAGCCACGGGGCCATATGGGTCTTCTGGCCAAAAGCCGCGCCCGGCGCAAGCGTTTCGCACCGAGGGCGCAGGTGGCCGGTTGGGGCGGGATGCGACATCGCAGCCGCGCTTGCCGATTGCGGAAACTTCGGGTTTTCTCCTATGGTCTTGATACCCAAGCGAGGATCCCGAAATGCCCATACCGCCGCGCCGTCCGTTGACCCTGAGGGACGTGTCCGAGGCGTCGGGCGTGAGCGAGATGACCGTGAGCCGGGTCCTGCGCAACCGCGGCGACGTGTCGGACAAGACGCGCACCCGCGTTCTTGATGCCGCCAAGGCGCTGGGATACGTGCCCAACAAGATCGCGGGGGCGCTGGCGTCGCAGAGGGTGAACCTTGTGGCGGTCATCATCCCGTCGATGTCCAATCTGGTGTTCCCCGAGGTGATGATGGGGATTTCCGAGGTGCTGGACGATACCGAGCTGCAGCCGGTGGTCGGGCTGACCCATTACCGCGCCGAGCGCGAGGAAGCGGTGCTGTACGAGATGCTGTCGTGGCGGCCCGCGGGCGTGATCCTTGCGGGGCTTGAGCACACCGACGCGTCGCGCGCGATGCTGGCCAACGCGGGGATTCCCATCGTCGAGATCATGGATACGGACGGCGAGCCGGTCGATGCCATGGTGGGCATTTCGCACCGCCGTGCGGGGCGGACCATGGGCGAGGCGATCGTGCAGGCGGGCTATACCCGCGTCGGGTTCATGGGCACCAAGATGCCGCTGGATCACCGGGCGCGCAAACGGTTCGAAGGCCTCACGCAGGCGTTGGCGCGTGCGGGCATCGAGATGGCGGACCGGGAGTTCTATGCGGGGGGATCGGCGCTGGTGAAGGGGCGGGAGATGACCGCGGCCCTGCTGGAGCGCACGCCGGACCTTGATTTCCTCTATTACTCCAACGACATGATCGGCGCGGGCGGGCTGCTGTACTGCCTGGAAAAAGGGTATGACATCCCCGATCGGCTGGGGCTTGCGGGGTTCAACGGGGTGAACCTGTTGCGCGGGCTGCCCAAGCATCTGGCCACGATGGATGCCTGCCGGCACGAGATCGGGCGCAAGGCGGCCGAGATCATCGCCGCGCGCACGCTGGAGGGCGCGCAGGGCGGTGGCGAGATCGTGGTGCTGGAGCCCGAGATCACCTATGGCGACACGCTGCGCCGCCCGCCGGTCGATCCGCTGCCCTTCGCCGAGATCGATGCATGACCGACGCGCTGCCGTACCGGCCCTGCGTGGGTGTGCTGCTGGCGCGGGCGGATGGCCGGGTCTTCGCCGGGCAGCGGATCGACACGCCAGGAGCCTGGCAGATGCCCCAGGGCGGGATCGATCCGGGGGAGACGCCGGAGGCGGCGGCGCTGCGCGAACTGGCGGAAGAAACCGGCGTGCCCGCGGCACTGGTGACGGTGGAGGCGGCGACCGAGGGTTGGGTGCGCTATGACCTGCCGCCCGCGCTGGTGGGCCGGATCTGGGGGGGCAGGTTCCGCGGGCAGGAACAGCGCTGGTTCCTGCTGCGGTTCCACGGGACCGACGCCGACATCGATATCGCCCGCGACCATCCGGAGTTTTCCACATGGGCGTGGATGGCGCCGGGCGATCTGCTGGCGTCGATCGTGTCGTTCAAGCGCGCGGTCTATGACGCGGTGTTCGCGGAGCTTGGCCCGAAGCTGTGAGCGTGCCGCGGCCCGCGCGATGCGCCCGCCTGCGGAGGCATCGGGCCATCAGGGGCCATGAGGGGCCATGGGGGGCGATGATGGCAGCGGATGCGCCGCGCGCCGCGGCGCGCAGGACCGGCGCGGCTTGGCCGGGGGCGCAGGGCAAAGGCGGCTGGGCCGGGGGTGCAGGGCCGGGCGGATCACGGGCAGATCGAGGCGCGTGTCGTGCGGACGGGGCCGAAGCCGGACGATCAGCGCGCGAGCGGGATGCGCAGCGCGCCGGGCGGTGCGTCGCACCCGGGCAGGGTGACGCGCAGGTCGCGCACGGACCCTGTCGTGATGACCACGCCCGCGACGGCGCGTCCGCAGGTTGCGGCGGTGAGGGGCAGGTCGATGTGGTCGGGCGTGCCCGGAAACAGGTCGATCCGCGGTCCCGCGCCGGGAAACCCGAGACTGCGGGGCGCGGTCCCATGGCCCGACTCGGCCAACCGCGCGCCCGGCAGGTCCGGCGGCGGGGCATCGGGCCAGGATATCGCGGCAAGCGGCGGGACCGGTCCGGCAGGCGCGGGAAGGGCCGCGCGCGTCACGGTGCCGTCGCGCGTGACGGCGAGGATCCCGCCACCCGGAAGCGCGGGCAGGTCAAGCCGCAAAGTGCCGGTGCGCCCGGTTTCTTCCCCGAACACCAGCGGGCCGTGGGTGACGGTCACGGCGGCATAGGGTGCGCAAGGATCCGTGTAGACCGCCGCGACGCCGCCGGAGGCCTCGGTGACGGTCAGGCGCGGCGTGCAGTCCTGCGCCGCCGCACAGGCGGGACCGAGCGCCAGAAGCCCGGCCCCGAGCACGCGACACCGGATGTGGCGCAGGTCAGGCAAACCGCCCGTGGCAATGCTTGAATTTCTTGCCCGATCCGCAGGGGCAGGCTTCGTTGCGTCCCGGATTGCCCCATGTGTCGGTGTTGGCGTCGTCGAAGCCGGGCCGCGCGACGCCCGCCGGTGCGTCGTCGCCATCCGCCATGACCAGCGCGGGAGCCGCCACGCCGATCGCCACGGGGGCCGCGGCGGCCGCGGGGGTGGCGGCATCCGGGTGACGCGCCTGTTGCGCGGCCTCGAACGCCTTTTGCTGCGCCATCATCTGCTGGATCATCGCGTTGCGTTCGTCTTCGGTCAGCGGCCGGATCATGGCGAGCTTCTGGGTCACGTCTTCGCGCAGGCCGTCGAGCAGGCCTTCGAACAACTGGAAGCTTTCGGTCTTGTATTCGTTCAGCGGGTCGCGCTGCGCATAGCCGCGAAAGCCCACGACCGAGCGCAGGTGTTCCAGCTTCAGCAGGTGGTCGCGCCACTTGGCGTCGATGGTCTGCAACAGGAGCTGCTTTTCGATGCTGCGCATCTGGTCGGGCCCGAAGTCCGTGGCCTTCTTCGCCATCAGTTCGTCGGCGGCCTTGGTCAGGCGTTCGCGGATCACCTCGTCGTCGACGCCTTCCTCGGCGATCCACTTGCTGACCGGCGCGTCGATGCCGAGCTTTTCGATTGCGGCGGCATAGAGCCCCTTGCCATCCCACTGGTCTGCGTAGCTTTTCGGCGGGATGTAGGTTTCCACCAGATCGTCGATCACCTGGTGGCGCATGTCGCGGGTGATTTCGGCCACGTCCTGCGCGCGCATGATTTCCATGCGCTGGCCGAAGATGACCTTGCGCTGGTCGTTCATCACGTCGTCGAATTTCAGCAGCTGCTTGCGGATGTCGAAGTTGCGGCCTTCGACCTTGGCCTGCGCCTTTTCCAGCGACTTGTTCACCCAAGGGTGCACGATCGCCTCGCCTTCCTTCATGCCGAGCCGGGTCAGCATCTTGTCGAGCCGTTCAGACCCGAAGATGCGCATCAGGTCGTCTTCGAGCGACAGGAAGAACGACGACCGGCCCGGATCGCCCTGGCGGCCCGACCGGCCGCGCAACTGGTTGTCGATCCGCCGGCTTTCGTGGCGTTCCGTGGCGAGCACGAAGAGCCCGCCCGCATCGAGCACCGCTCGCCTGTCGGCGGCATGTTCGGCTTCGATGCGCGCGCGGACCGCGTCGGGATGGGCTTCGGGATCGGCGGCGAGTGCCTGCAGCACCTTCAGTTCCACGTTGCCGCCCAACTGGATGTCGGTGCCGCGCCCGGCCATGTTGGTGGCGATGGTGACGGCCCCCGGCTTGCCCGCGTCGGCGACGATCTGGGCTTCCTGTTCGTGCTGGCGCGCGTTGAGCACGTTGTGCGGGATGCCCGCGGCCTTGAGCATCTCGGACAGGGATTCGGATTTCTCGATCGACGTGGTGCCGACCAGAACCGGCTGACCCGTGGCGTGGGCGGTGCGGATTTCATCGACGATGGCCGCGTATTTCTCGCGCGCGGTGCGATACACGGCGTCGTCTTCGTCCTTGCGGGCGATGGGGCGGTTGGTGGGAATGGCAACGACGCCAAGGCCATAGATTTCGCGGAATTCCTCGGCCTCGGTCGCGGCGGTGCCGGTCATGCCGGACAGCCCGTCATAGAGCCGGAAATAGTTCTGGAAGGTGACGGAGGCGAGGGTCACGTTTTCCGGCTGGATGGCGCAGCCTTCCTTGGCCTCGATCGCCTGATGCAGGCCGTCAGACAGGCGACGGCCCGCCATCATGCGCCCGGTGAATTCGTCGATCAGCACGATCTGCCCGTCGCGGACGATGTAGTCCTTGTCCTTCTGGAACAGGGTATGCGCGCGCAGGGCCTGCGTGACGTGATGCACCAGCGTCGTCGACTCCGGATCATAGAGCGACTGTCCTTCGGGCAGCAGGCCCACCGCGGCGAGCCGCGTTTCGATGAAGTCGTTTCCGTCGTCGGTGAAGGTCACGTTGCGGGTCTTTTCGTCCACCGCGAACATGTCGGGGCCAAGTTCGGGAATGAACCGGTCCACGGCCTTGTAGAGTTCCGACCGGTCCTGCGAGGGCCCCGAGATGATCAGCGGCGTGCGCGCCTCGTCGATCAGGATGCTGTCCACCTCGTCCACGATGGCGAAGTTGTGGCCGCGCTGGGACATCTGCGCGAGGTCCGACTTCATGTTGTCGCGCAGGTAATCGAAGCCCAGTTCGTTGTTCGTGGCATAGGTGATGTCGGCGGCATAGGCCGCGCGCTTTTCGTCCTCGGGTTGCTGGGGCACGACGACGCCCGTGGTCAGGCCGAGCGCGCCATAGACCTTCGACATCCATTCGGCGTCGCGGCGCGCAAGGTAATCGTTCACGGTGACCACATGCACGCCCTTGCCCGAAAGCGCGTTGAGGTAGGCGGGGAAGGTGGCGACCAGCGTCTTGCCTTCGCCGGTCTTCATTTCGGCGATGTTGCCGCGGTGCAGGAAGATGCCGCCGATCAACTGCACGTCGAAGGCGCGCAGGCCAAGGGCGCGGCGCGCGGCCTCGCGGCAATTGGCGAAGGCTTCGGGCAGCAGGTCGTCGAGCGCCTCGCCGGCACGGGCGCGGGCCTGCAGATCGGCCGTCTTCGCCTTGATCCCGGCGTCGTCGAGCGCCTGGAACTGGGGTTCCAGCGCATTGATCCGGGCCACGACCGGCCGCACGGTCTTGACCAGCCTGTCGTTGGGAGTGCCAAAGACCTTTTTCGCAAGTGTTCCGATGCCCAGCACGTATCGCTTCTCCGCTTCCGTCCCGCCGCGTGTGCGGCGGGTTTCGGCGCGGGTTGCCCCGCTTCACCGCAGCCCCTACAACGACGCCAGAAACACCGCCCCGCGGGCTTGTCGCGATGTAAGGGGCGGCTGTTGGAGTGTCAACGTCGCGCCATGGCGCGGCCCCATGCGAAGGACGATCCATGCCACTGCGTTTCCCCCTTTTGCTGGCCGTTCTGGCCCTGTCCGCCGGGTCGGGCGCCACGCTGGCGCAAGAGACCGCGTCCGCCGACACGGTTGTCGCGACGGTCGACGGGGTCGACATCACGGCGGGGCATCTGTTGATGATGCGCTCGCAACTGCCGCAGCAGTACCAGACGCTGCCCGACGAGGCGCTGTTCGAGGGACTGCTGGAGCAGGCGGTGCAGCAGCAGCTTCTGGCGGCACAGGCGACGGAACTCG
The DNA here is from genome assembly GCA_036770665.1 of Meridianimarinicoccus sp. GTDB lineage: Bacteria > Pseudomonadota > Alphaproteobacteria > Rhodobacterales > Rhodobacteraceae > Meridianimarinicoccus. Next base: position 15,626 of record DAIPIS010000024.1, on the reverse strand, counting down.
ACCTTGCGTCGCAGCTTCTGATGGACAATCAGGATCGCAACCTGCGCGCCAACGCCGAGGTCACGCGCCTGTTCGACGCGGAACTGACCGAGGCCGCGATCGCGGCGGCGTATGACGCGCGCTTTGCCGCAGTGGAGCCGGGCACCGAGTACAATGCCGCGCATATCCTGGTGGAGACGCAGGAGGCCGCGGCAGAGATCAAGGCGGAACTGGACGGCGGGGCCGATTTCGCCGCGCTCGCGCGTGAGCGATCGACCGACCCGGCGGGCGCAAACGGCGGCGATCTGGGCTGGTTCGGCGCAGGCATGATGGTGCCCGCGTTCGAAGCCGCGGTGGTGGCACTGGAACCCGGTGCCGTGTCCGACCCGGTCGAAACCCAGTTCGGCTGGCACGTGATCCGGCTGAACGAAACGCGCACGGCCACCATACCCCCGCTCGACGCGGTGCGCGACGACATCGTGAGCGAGTTGCAGGCCGCATTGCTGGCGGAGCGTCTGGACGCCCTGACGGCCGACGCGGAGGTGATCCGGCGCAGCGTCGACGAGATCGCGCCGGGGTTCCTGAGCAATCCCGACCTGCTGGCGGAGTGACCGCGCCATGACGGGCAATGCGACCGCGCGGCGTCGGCTGCGCCGCAGGCTTGCGCGCGTGCGGCGGGACGTCGCCGTCGTCGAGCCGCCGGTTCAGGCCCCGCCGTCGGTGTCGCCGGTCAAGACCGCGCCGTCGGTGTCGCCGGTCAAGACCGCGCCGTTGGTGTCGCCGCTGGCGCCGCC
>DAIPIS010000024.1:0-14753 GCA_036770665.1 Meridianimarinicoccus sp. | reverse complement strand
CGCCGTCGGTGTCGCCGGTCAAGACCGCGCCGTTGGTGTCGCCGCTGGCGCCGCCGGGCGGGTTCCCGGCGCTGCCGGACATCGCGGGCGTGCGGCTGGCGGCAGGTGCGGCGGGCGTGCGTTATGCCGGGCGGACCGACGTGATGCTGGCGGTGATGGTGCCGGGGACGGTGATGGCGGGTGTCACGACGCGGTCCGCGACGCGGTCCGCCCCGGTGCTGGATTGCGAGGCCAAGCTGGCCGCGCAGGCCGATGCGGGCGCGGGCGCCGCGATCATCGTCAATTCGGGCAACTCCAACGCGTTCACCGGCGCGAATGGGCAGGCATCCGTTGCGGCGGTGACGGCGGCGGTGGCGCAGGCCGTGGGCGTGCCCGACACGCGCGTCTTCATGTCATCGACCGGGGTGATCGGCGAACCGCTGCCGCATGGGCGGATCGTGGCGGTGCTCGACGCTCTGGCGGCAGATCTGGCACCGGCCCGGTTCGATGCGGCGGCACGGGCGATCATGACGACCGACACCTTTCCGAAAGGGGCAGGGGCGGAGATCGTGCTGGATGGTGCTGCGGTGCGGATCACGGGCATCGCCAAGGGGTCGGGCATGATCGCGCCCGACATGGGCACGATGCTGGTGTACATCTTTACCGACGCGCGGATCGGCCAGCCGCAGGTGCAGGCGATGCTGCGCGGGCTGACCGACCGCAGCTTCAACGCGATCACGGTGGACAGCGACACGTCCACGTCTGACACGCTCCTGCTGGCGGCGACCGGGCAGGCAGGACCGGAGATCGTGCCAGGCAGCGCGCACGAGGCGGCGTTCCGTGCGGCGCTGGAAGGCGTGATGCTCGATCTGGCAAAGCAGGTGGTGCGCGACGGCGAAGGGGCGACCAAGTTTCTCGAGGTCCAGGTGACCGGGGCCGCCGACGATGCCGATGCGCGGCGCGCGGGTCTCGCGATCGCCAACTCGCCGCTGGTCAAGACGGCGGTGGCGGGCGCGGATCCCAACTGGGGTCGCGTCGTCATGGCGGTGGGCAAGTCCGGTGCTGCGGCGGACCGCGACCGACTGTCGATCTGGTTCGGCCCGCATGTCGTGGCCGAGAACGGCTGGGTGTCGCCCGCGTACCGTGAGGACCTGGGCGCAGCCTACATGCAGCAGGCCGAACTGGTGCTGCGGGTCGATCTGGGGATCGGTGCCGGGACGGCGACGGTCTGGACCTGCGATCTGACCCACGACTACATCCGGATCAACGCGGACTACCGGTCGTGAAACTGGTTCTCGTGGCGGCGGTGGTGCTGGTGGACCCGGACGGCCGGGTCCTGCTGGCCCAACGCCCGCCCGGAAAGGCGATGGCGGGCCTTTGGGAGTTTCCCGGCGGCAAGATCGAGCCGGGCGAGACGCCCGAGGCCGCCCTGATGCGCGAACTGCACGAGGAACTGGGGATCGATACCTGGGCAAGCTGCCTCGCGCCGCTCAGTTTCGCGTCCCACGGGTACGCGGATTTCCATCTGCTGATGCCGGTTTTCGTTTGCCGAAAGTGGCAGGGAACGCCGCGGTCCCGCGAAGGGCAGGCGTTAAAGTGGGTAAAGCCTGACTTGCTGCGCGACTATCCGATGCCCGCAGCAGACCTGCCGCTGATCCCGGTGATTCGCGATCTGCTGTGACGGTTCGGCCGTTTTGCGACGAAATTCACCCCGCGCAACAATGTTTCCCGAAGCTGACAGAAGATTGGCGAAAATTTGTTCGCTGTTTGATGGCTTTTTTGGCATTTTTGAAGGGCATGTGACGTTTTTGTTGGTGCGGTATGAAAGGCGATTAACTATAAATGCAGATAAGAAGAGGAACCAAAACACCAAGGTGGGGAAACCAGATGCTCAAGACCGTCATGATCGGAACCTGCATATCCGTTCAGGGAACATTCATTCAGGCTCTGCAAAACGGCAAGGTCGCCGTTCAGGTCGGCAGCCGCGTGTTTCAGGGAACGCCCGTCGGGTCGTGATCGCCCGGACAACACGCACCGCGTTCCCAAAGTAACGTCGGTCGTTTCGGGCGGGTCCTACCGTGTTTCCCGTACTGCGCCGCCCGTGGCGACAAACGTGAAGCTGCGAACCTTCGGGTTCGCAGCTTCAATTTTTTGCGATGACCGTGATGGCGACAGCGGGGCGACCCCGCAGGTCAAAGGGGCAGCAGGTTTTGTCCCGCTGCCCCTGTCCCTGTCAAGGCCGTGTCGTGTCAGGCCAATGTGCGCACGACTTCTTCGCGTTCGAAGATTTCGATCACGTCGCCCTGGCGCACATCGTCGTAGTTGTCGAACGCCATGCCGCATTCCTGGCCCGACTGGACCTCGGGCACTTCGTCCTTGAAGCGCTTGAGCGTCTTGAGCGTGCCTTCGTGGACCACGACGTTGTCGCGCAGCAGGCGCACACCCGCCGACCGGCGCGCCACGCCTTCGGTGACAAGACAGCCCGCGACCTTGCCGACCCCCGTGACCTTGAAGACTTCCTTGACGTTCGCATACCCGATGAACTTTTCGCGGATCTCGTTGGACAAAAGGCCCGAAGCCGCCGCCTTCACATCGTCAACGAGGTCGTAGATCACCGAGTAATAGCGGATCTCGACGCCCTTCTGGTTCGCCGCGCTGCGTGCGGGTGCATTGGCGCGGACGTTGAAGCCGATCACCGGCGCGCCCGATGCCTCGGCCAGACCCACGTCGCTTTCGGTGATGGCCCCGACCCCGGCATGCAGGATGCGCACGCGCACCTCGTCGTTGCCGATCTTTTCCATCGCCTGCACGATCGCTTCGGTCGACCCCTGCACGTCGCCTTTGACGACGATGGGCAGTTCCACGACGTTCTTGTCGTCCTTGGCCTTGGCCAGCAGCTGTTCCAGCGTGGTCGACGCCCCGGCGGCGGCGCGCTTGTCCTTGGCGGCCTGACGGCGGTATTCGGCGATTTCCCGCGCGGAGCCTTCGGTGTCGACAACGTTGATCACGTCACCGGCTTCGGGCGTGCCGTTCAGGCCCAGCACCTCCACCGGCACCGATGGCCCGGCTTCGTCGATCCGTTCGCCCTTGTCGTTGATGAGCGCCCGAACCTTGCCCCACTGTTCACCGACCACGAATATGTCGCCCTTGCGCAGCGTGCCCTTCTGCACAAGCACCGTGGCCACCGGACCACGCCCCACATCGAGCTGGGCTTCGATCACCGCACCTTCGGCCACCCGGTCGGGATTCGCCTTGAGTTCGAGGATTTCCGCCTGCAGCGCGATGGCGTCCAGAAGTTCGTCCAGCCCCTGTCCCGTGAGCGCCGACACCTCGACATCCTGCACGTCACCGGACAGCTTTTCGACGATCACCTCGTATTGCAGAAGGCCGGTGCGCACCTTGTCGGGATCGGCATCGGGCTTGTCGCACTTGTTGATCGCCACGATGATCGGCACCCTGGCGGCCTTGGCGTGATTGATCGCCTCCACCGTCTGCGGCATCACGGAATCGTCCGCCGCCACGACCAGTACGACCACGTCGGTCACATGCGCCCCGCGGGCCCGCATGGACGTGAACGCGGCGTGGCCCGGCGTGTCGAGGAAGGTGAGCATCTGGCCGTTTCCGGCCTGCACCTGATACGCGCCGATATGCTGCGTGATCCCGCCCGCTTCGCTGGCGACCACCTTGGCGTTGCGGATCGCATCGAGGATGGAGGTCTTGCCGTGGTCCACGTGACCCATGACGGTGATGATGGGCGGACGCGACACCATGGTCGCCGGATCGTCCGACACGCTGTCGATCACCTGTTCCACGTCGGCATCGGACACGCGCTGCACGCGGTGGCCGAATTCCTCGATGATCAGTTCGGCTGTGTCGGCGTCGATCGACTGGTTCTGCGTGACCATCAGGCCGTTCTGCATCAGCGCCTTGACCACGTCGGCCGTGCGTTCCGCCATGCGGTTGGCCAGTTCGGACACGACGATGGTTTCCGGCAACTGGACGTAGCGCACGACCTTTTCGCGCGTCTCGCGGCCCATGGCCTTGCGCCGTTCGCGTTCCTGCTTGCGCTTCATGGAGGCGAGCGACCGCTGCCGTCCGCCTTCGCCGCCCGCAAGCGCCTGGTTGAGCGTGAGCTTCCCGGCGCGGCGGCCATCGTTCAGGCTCTTGTTCTTGACCGGCGCGGCTTCGCGGTCGCCGTCCTTCTGCTTGCGCGATACCGGTGCACCGGGCTTCGCGCCGATGGCGCGACCGTTTTCGGCCGGGTCGGTGCCGACGCTGGGGTCGATCTGTTCGACCGGAGCCGCCACCGGAGCCGGCGCGGACTTCGCCCGTGTCTCGGCCTCCTTGCGCTCCGCCTCTTGCTGACGGGCGCGCTCCTCGGCCTCGGCCTTGGCGCGGGCCGCTTCCTCGCGCTCCCGCTCTTCGCGTTCCTTGGCGTCGATTTCGGCGCGCTTGCGTTCGCGTTCCTCGGCGCGGCGGCGTTCCTCCGCCTCGCGGTCGCGGGCATCCTGCACTTCGTTCGCGCGCGCGGCTTGCAGCGCCTTGACCCGGCGCTCCATTTCCACGTCGCTGATACCGGCCGGACGGCGTGCGGGGTCCCCCCCGGCTGTGGCTGTTCCCTTCGGCGCACCCGGCTTGGGCACCACAACGCGCTTGCGCTTGGTTTCCACAACGACGTTCTTCGTCCGTCCGTGGCTGAAGCTTTGCTTCACCTGGCCCGAACGCGGTCCGCCGTGCACCCCGAGAGTTTTCTTGCCGTCACTATCGTTCATATGGTCGTCGTACCCTTTCCGACGGGGCGGTCCCCGCCGATCTGTGCGCGCATGCCTTGCAGACGTGCGGCTTCCTCTACAACACGCGCCGTGAGTCCGCTACCCGCAAGCGCGCTGTGTATCACTTTTTCACGGCCGAACGCCATCCCCAGTTCCGACGCGGTCAGAACGTCGATCAGGCTGTCCGGTCCGCCGGGGGGGCGCAGCTTTGTTTTGCCCCGTTCCGATCCGTCGCTGGCCTGCAGCAGCACCATGGCGGTCCCGCCGACAAGCCAGTCCTTGACCTTTTCGTAGCCCGCGATCGCGACACCCGACTTGCGGGCCAGCGACAGCAGTTCGATCACGCGCCGCACCAGCGCCGTTTCGATCTGCGCTGGCAGATCGTCGGGCGCGTTCACCTGGCGCTTCGCACCGCGGGAAAACGCCCGCTTGCGCATCGCCGTGTCGATCACCGCGCGGTCGGGGCGCAGATACATGCCCCGCCCCGGCAACCGTCCGAGAACATCGGGAACCACAACGTCGCCCGGGCCCACGACAAACCGCAGCAGGGCTGCCTTGCCGTCGCGGTCGCCGGTCACGAGGCATCGCCGTTCCGGATCGTCGCGATCCTTGTCTGCGCCGCCGCGGGTCACGGTCCGCTCCCCGGTTCCGGTCAGTCGTTCGCACCGGGCGCGACGTCGTGCTCGTCGTCATCGCCATCGGCAGCGTCGCCGGCAGATACCAGATGCGCCGGATCGACCCAACCCAGTTGTACCCGCGCGTTCATCACGAGCGCCTGCGCTTCTTCAAGGCCCACGTCGAAGCTCTCCAGCAGGCCCGTATCCTTGACGCGCTGACCGTCCACCGTGGTCCAGCCGCCGGCCAGTTCCCAATCGGCACAGGTGGCGAAATCCTCCAGCGTCTTGATCCCGTCCTCGGCCAGCGCCACCAGCATCTGCGGCGTCAGGCCGTCGAAATCCATCAATGTCCCCTCGACGCCCAGATCGCGGGCGCGTTCCAGCGCGCTCCGGTTCAGGGCGTCGATGTGGTCGCGGGCGCGGGCCTGCAGTTCGGCGGCGGTGGATTCGTCCACCCCGTCGATCACCAGGAGTTCGTCCAGTTCCACGAAGGCCACTTCCTCGAGGTTGGTGAAGCCTTCGGACACCAGAAGCTGCGCGAAGAATTCGTCCAGATCGAGCGCATCCATGAACAGTTGCGTGCGTTCGGCGAATTCCGCCTGGCGGCGTTCGCTTTCCTGGCTTTCGGTCATGATGTCGATGTTCAGGCCGGTGAGCTGGCTTGCCAGCCGCACGTTCTGCCCGCGCCGCCCGATGGCGAGGCTCAGTTGCTCGTCGGGCACCACGACCTCGATCCGCTCCGCGTCGTCGTCCAGAACGACCTTGGACACCTCGGCCGGTTGCAGCGCGTTCACAAGGAACGTCGGCATGTCCTCGGACCACGGGATGATGTCGATCTTTTCGCCCTGCAGTTCGTTCACCACCGCCTGCACGCGGCTGCCGCGCATGCCGACGCAGGCCCCCACGGGGTCGATCGAGCTGTCATAGGAAATCACCGCGATCTTGGCGCGGCTGCCGGGATCGCGCGCCACCGCCTTGATCTCGATGATGCCGTCATAGATTTCCGGCACTTCCATCTTGAACAGTTCGGCCATGAATTGCGGATCTGTGCGCGACAGGAAGATCTGCGGTCCGCGCGGTTCCCGGCGCACGTCCTTGATGTAGACGCGAATCCGGTCGTTCGGGCGATAGCTTTCGCGGCCGATCTTCTCGTTGCGGCGCAGCACGGCTTCGCCCCGGCCGATATCGACGATGATGTTGCCGTACTCCTCGCGCCGCACGATGCCGTTGATGATCGTGCCTGCACGGTCCTTGAATTCCTCGTACTGGCGGTCGCGTTCGGCCTCGCGCACCTTTTGCAGGATCACCTGCTTGGCGCTTTGCGCGGCGATCCGGCCCAGCTCCACGGGCGGCACGGGTTCGACCACCTGGTCGCCGATCTTGGGATCCTCCAGATAGTCCTTCGCCTGCGCGACGGTGAGTTCGGCCTGATAGTTTTCGAGCAGGTCGTCCGCGACCACCGTGCGCACGCGGGTGAAGTTGGCCACCCCCGTCTTGCGGTCGATCTTCACGCGGATGTCCATTTCGCTGCCGTAGCGGGACTTGGCCGCCCGCGCGAGGCTTTCTTCCATCGCCTCGACCACCAGACCGGGGTCGATCATCTTTTCGCGGGCCACGGCCTCGGCTGTCTGCAGCAGTTCCAGCTGGTTTGCACTGGTGATGGCCATGTTATCGGTCCTCTTCCCGTGGGGCGGTTGCGGGCGCCGCGGCGCTGTTGGATGGGATCTGGGCGTCGTCGATGACGATGTCGTCGAACTGGGATTCGTCCACCTGCCCGTCGCCGAAGGTGCCGGCCGCCTTGCGGGCGCGCAGCATGTCGGCGATCAGGGCGTCGGTCAGAACCAGTTTCGCATCGCTCAGCCAGTCGAACTTCAACCCGATGGTGCCTTCCTCGATCTCGATCAGCACCTCGTCGCCCTCGGTGCCGGCCAGAAGCCCGCGAAAGCGGCGCCGCCCGTCGATCAGTTCGGTCGTCTCGATCTTGGCCTCGTACCCGGCCCAGGCATCGAAATCCTTCATGCGGGTCAGCGGACGGTCGATGCCGGGACTGGACACCTCGAGCGTATAGGCGTCTTCCAGCGGGTCCTCGACGTCCAGAACGGCGGACACGGCGGTGGAGATCCGCGCGCAGTCGTCGACCTCGATCCCGCCATCGGGTTTGTCGGCCATGATCTGCAGGGTTTTCGACTTGCCGCTCATCAGGCGCACGCGCACCAGTTCATACCCCAGCCCCTCGATCACGGGGCTGAGGATCCCGGCCATGCGCTGGTCTATGGGAGCCTTGGCGATGAGGTCGCTCATGGTCGATCTTTCCGGACAGTTGAACGGACAAAAAAACGGGCGCGCGGCCCGTTGATCGTTCCCGGTGGGCTTCGGTTTTCGCCGACGCGCCGCTGATGGGTGCTCATACGCCGCCTTGTGGGGGACCGCAAGACCCAAACCAAGTCCAGAACACGGTGCGGTGCGATGCGGGGCGATGCGGGCCGCTAGAGACCCAGACCACGCCGCTGGCGCGCGATCCGGCGCATGACCTGCACCAGTTCGGCACTGATCCCCGGTTCCGACAGGGCGTGACCGGCTTGACCCACGAGCTTCAGCTCCGCGCGCGGCCAAGCCTGCGACAGTTTCCATGCCGACGCGGGCGGACAGATCATGTCGTATCGGCCCTGCACGATGCTCCCCGGCGTGTCCGCCAGGTGCGGCATGTGCGCCAGGATGTGGTCATCGCGCGACAGGAACCCGCTGTTGATGAAGTAATGGTTTTCGAGCCGGGCAAAGGCGCGCGCATATTCCGCAGGACTTTCGCCGCTGGCCCCGTCGTTCTGGATCGACGCCAGCGCGTTTTCCCAGGCCGACCAGGCGCGGGCGAAGCGGGTTTCGAGCACAAGGTCGTCGGAGAAAAGCCGGGCGTTGTAAGCCGCGATCAGGTCGCCGCGTTCGTGTTCGGGGATCATCTGGACGAACCGCTGCCACACGTCGGGCCAGAACTGCGCGGCCCCGCCGCCATAGAACCAGTCCAGTTCCGCCTGAGTCATCAGGAACACGCCGCGCAACACCAGATAGGCCACGCGCTTCACGTGGGTCTGGGCATAGACCAGCGACAGCGTGGCACCCCAGCTACCCCCGAACACGACCCAGCGGGAAATGCCCAGCGTGTCGCGGATCGACTCCATGTCGGCGACGAGATGCCATGTGGTGTTCTCGATGACGCTGGCATGGGGGCGGGACCGCCCACAGCCGCGCTGGTCGAACAGGATGATCCGGTAGGCTTCCGGATCGAAGTAACGCCGCATCGTGGGGCTGCAGCCGCCGCCGGGTCCGCCGTGCACGACCACGACCGGAATGCCGTCCGGATTGCCGCACTGTTCCACATAAATCCGATGCCCGCCCGACACGTCGAGCATGCGCTGGTCAAACGGGTCCAGCGGAGGGTAAAGGACCTGTGAAGCGGTCTTTTGTCCTGCGAATTGTTCCATGCCCGGACTATATAACGCGTACAGGGCCACGACCATACGGTCGCCTGCGAAAAAGGCGGCGAAATCACCGGCGAACAGGAGGCTTGCTTGACCGACACCGCGACACCGGACACCGGCGCCCTTCCCGCGACCAGCACCGTCGACGATGCAGAGATCGCCAAGTTCGAAGCCATGGCGGCGGACTGGTGGAATCCTGCTGGCAAATTCAAGCCCTTGCACATGCTCAACCCGGTGCGGCTCGACTACATCACGCGCCAGATCGCGGTCGAATTCGGTCGCGACCTGACGATGGAGCAGCCCTTCGCGGGGCTGCGACTGTTGGACATCGGCTGCGGTGGCGGGCTCTTGTGCGAACCGATGGCGCGCCTTGGGGCGACGGTCGTGGGGGCGGATGCCGCCGCGCGCAACATCCCCGTGGCGCAGGTCCACGCCCGGCAATCCGGGCTCGACATCGATTACCGCCACACCACGGCCGAGGCGCTGGCCGCGGCGGGCGAACGGTTCGACGTGGTTCTGAACATGGAGGTGGTCGAACACGTGTCCGATCCGCTGGCGTATCTGACCGCGTGCCAGCAGCTTCTGCGGCCCGGCGGCCTGATGATCGCCTCGACGCTCAACCGCAATCCGAAAAGCTTCGTCATGGGCATCGTGGGGGCGGAATACGTCATGCGCTGGTTGCCGCGGGGAACCCATGACTGGCGCAAGTTCATCACGCCCGACGAGCTGTTCGACCTCTTGCGCCGGGCGGGAGTCGATCCCGTTGACCGCAAGGGCTTCTCGTTCGACCCGGTGCGGTGGTCATTCGCGATCTCGGACCGCGACCTGTCGGTGAATTACGTCACGACGAGCGTCAAGCCCGTCTGACACCGCCCACCCCTGCATCGGGCGCGTTGCGGGACCCGCGTCCGCGCGTCCCGCGCGGGCGTGGGGACATGTCGTGGCGCGCATCGCGCGCCGCCGCCGGATCACCGGCCGTTCACGGCAACCTCGAATGGCCGGTCATGGCGCAGGGCAGGCACCTTGCCGCGGGCCTTGTCGACTTCGGACAGGTCCAGGTCCACGACCGTCACACCGGGTTCGGTGCCCGCGTCGGCGATGACCTGCCCCCACGGATCGACCGCCAGCGCGTGACCCCATGTGTCCCGGTGCCGCCCGTCGCTGCCCATGTGCCGCCCGGTCTGCGCCGGGGCGAGCACGTAACAGCCGGTTTCGATGGCGCGCGCGCGCAGCAGGACCTCCCAATGGGCCCGCCCGGTCGGTACCGCAAAGGCTGCGGGCACCGACAGGATTTGCGCGCCCGCCTGCGCCAGCGCGCGGTGCAGATAGGCGAAGCGCAGGTCGTAGCACACCGTCATGCCCAGCCGCGCGCCGCCCATGTCCGACCCCATGTCCGACTTCATGTCCGCCACAACGGCCCGGTCGCCAGGCCGGAACCCGTCCGATTCGCGGTAGGTTTCCGTTTCGGACAGCACCACGTCGAACATGTGGATCTTGTCGTACCACGCCGCGATGCCGCCATCGGGCGCGATCAGGAACGACCGGTTGGCGAACCGCCCGTCCGCGTCCCCGGTCTTCAACGCCAGCGACCCGATCAGCAGCCAGATCCCGTGGGCTGCCGCCGTCTCGCGCAGCCCGGCGAGCGTGGGGTCACTGCCCTCGGGGTGCAGGACGGCGTCCTGGTGCCTGCGGCTCGATGACAGGCAGTTGGTCACCTCGGGCGTCAGCACGAAACCGGCACCGCCCGCGACCGCGCGGTCGATCAGGGCCCGCGCGGTGGCGAGATTGGCGTCCGGCATGTCGCCGCTCGTCATCTGGATCAGTCCGGCGCGCATGTCAGCCCTTCAGCAGCGGGTCGAGCTTGCCCGACCGTTCCAGCGCAAAAAGATCGTCGCAGCCGCCCACATGGGTCGCGCCGACGAAGATCTGCGGCACCGTGTGACGCCCGTGGGCGCGTTTCAGCATTTCTGACCGGCGCGCGGGATGGCGGGCAAGATCGATCTCGGTGAAGGGTACACCCTTCTGGCTCAAGAGCCGCTTGGCCGCGTGGCAAAATCCGCAGAGCGGTGAGGTATAGATGTCGACCGGTTGCATCGCGTCCTGTTCTTCCCTGTGTCTCAGCCAGAACTTAACCATCCCGCGTCACCCGTGCCAGAACCATCACCGAAATTTCCGCGGCCCCTGCCGCCACGCAGGCCCGCGCGCAGGCATCCAGCGTCGCACCCGATGTCATCACGTCATCGACCAGCAGCACGTGTCGCCCTGCCAGCCCCGGCGCGTGGCGCGGCGCGACTGTGATCGCATCGGCCAGATTGGCGAAACGGTCGTCAGGGCCCATCCCGTCCTGAACCCTCGTCGCGCGCCGCCTTACCATGAGATCGGGACAGACGGGCCGGTCGACACGCGCCGCGAAGGCCAGCGCCAGCACCGCGGCCTGGTTGTACCGCCGCCGGAACAGCCGCCACCAGTGGGAGGGCACCGGGGCCACCAGCGTATCGGCGCGCACCAGCGGTGCCGCCCGCGCCGCCATCCAGCCTGCCATCGCCGGGACGAGATCGAGCCGATCGGCGTGTTTCAGCCCCAGCACCAGCCGCCGCCCGCCGCCGCGATACAGCATCGCCGCGCGCCCCTGCACCCACGGGCGCGTGCGGGACCGGCAATCGTCGCAGGTCACGGCGATGTCTGACATGGGGCCGGGCAGGGGCGCACCGCACAGGTCGCAACACAGCCCGTGGATAAACGGCGTGTCGCGCCAGCACGGGCCGCACAACCCGCCATTGCCCTGCACCGGTTCGCCGCAGGACAGGCATTGCGGCGGAAAGACCGTTTCGGCCACGCGCGCGATCAGGCCCATGCTTGTCCTCCGGTCCTGCCGCCGCTACCTCTCGCCTGCATGTCAGATCCTCTCCGCCCCACCCCGTCGCCATCGACCCGCCCGCGCCTGACCGACCGTCGCGCGCTGGTCCGCCACCGTTGCCGGGCCCGTCGCCAGCGCGCGGCACGCGGCGATGTTGGCGGCGCGCTGTTCCTGCACGAAGACGCGGCCTTCGAGCTTCAGGAAAGACTGGCCGACGTTAACAGGCGCTTTACACGGGCCGCGATCGTGACCGGTCACCCCGAATTCTGGTCCTCCGTGCTGCCCGCAGCAAGAACCGTGCCCGATGAGGACACGCTGTCACTGCGCGAAGGTGCCCATGATCTGGTGATCCACGCGATGGCGCTGCACTGGGCGTCCGACCCGGTGGGACAACTCGTGCAGTGCTGCCGTGCGCTCGAACCCGATGGGCTGTTCCTGGGCTTCATGCTGGGCGGTCAGACCCTGTCCGACCTGCGCGCGGCCCTTGCGCAGGCCGAATCGGACCTGCGCGGCGGGCTGTCACCGCGCATCCTGCCGATGGGGGAAATCCGCGATCTGGGCGGCTTGCTGCAGCGGGCCGGGTTCGCCATGCCGGTGGCCGACCTGTTCACCCGAAACGTGAGCTACGCCGACCCGCTGCGCCTGATGCACGACCTGCGCGCCATGGGCGAAGCCAACGCCCTTGCCGACCGGTCCCGCCGCTTCCTGCGCCGCGACGTGCTGGCCGCGGCCTGCGCCCATTACGCGGCGCTTGCCGGGCAACCCGATGGCCGCGTCACCGCCCGGTTCGATCTGATCACGCTCACCGGATGGTCGCCGGGGCCGGACCAGCCCCGCCCGCTGCGTCCCGGGAGCGCCACGACAAGTCTTGCCGACGTGCTGGGTCGCCCCGCGGCAACGGTGCTGGATCGCCCCGCGGCATCGGGCGAAAACGACCGCGGCAGTCACGGTGGCGATTGACGCCGGGGCGAAACCCCTTATTTCGCAAAATTGATACATGCATTGCACAGAATAGGATGCCGCTTATGCTGGACAGCAAATCCCTGACACCCGCCGAAGTGGCCAAGATGTCCTCCGATCATGCCGTACATCTGCCCAGCGACCATCCGGCGGTGCCGAAACCGAAGATCGGCGTGCTGCTGGCCAATCTCGGCACACCGGACAACTACGACTACTGGTCCATGCGGCGGTATCTCAACGAATTCCTGTCGGATCGGCGCGTGATCGACTACAGCCCGTGGTTGTGGCAACCTCTCTTGCAACTGGTGATCCTGTCCACCCGGCCCAGCAAATCGGGGGCGGCCTACAAGTCCATCTGGAACGAGGACGCAGGCGAAAGCCCGCTCATGACCATTACCAAGCAGCAGACCGCGGCGATCAAGGAAAAGCTCGCGGGCATCTACGGCACGGATGTGGAGGTCGATTTCTGCATGCGCTACGGCAATCCCTCCACCACGTCAAAGGTGAAGGACATGACCGCCAAGGGCTGCCGCAAGATCCTGTTCTTCCCGCTTTATCCGCAATACGCGGGTGCGACGACCGCCACGGCGAACGACCAGTTCTTCCGTGCGCTCATGGCCGAGAAATTCCAGCCCGCAAGCCGCACGGTGCCCGCCTATTTCGACCGCCCCACCTATATCGAGGCGCTCGCCCAGTCGGTGGAGCGTGCCTATGCCGCCGCCGAACAGAAGCCGGAGATCCTCGTGTGTTCCTACCACGGCGTGCCGAAACGCTACCTGATGGAAGGCGACCCGTACCACTGCCAGTGCCAGAAGACGACGCGCCTGCTGAAGGAACGTCTGGGCTGGGCCGACACCGAGATCGTGACGACCTTCCAGTCGAAATTCGGCCCCGAGGAATGGCTGAAACCCTACACGGTGGAAGAAGTCGCGCGCCTTGCCGAGACCGGAAAGAAACGCATCGCGGTGATCGCACCCGCGTTTTCGGCCGACTGCATCGAAACGCTCGAAGAGATCAACGAGGAGATCAAGGAAAGCTTCGAGCACGCGGGCGGCGAACATTTCACCTACATCCCGTGCCTCAACGACGAACCGGCCCATGTGGATGCGCTGGTCGAAACGATCCAGGATAACCTGCGGGGTTGGATCTGAACGCCTGCGACCACGACCCGCTGGCCTGACCCCGGTCTCAGGCCAGCAGAACCACGAGGTAGACCACGTATCCGGTCGGGAACACCGCACCCTCGCGCCGCGACAGCCGCCAATCCGTCATGGCGCACAGGACCAGCAAGGCGGTCGCACCGAGCATCACCCAGATGTCCTGCAGGGCGATCTGCGCCTTCACGCCGAGGATGCCGAGGATGTTGAAGATGTTCGATCCGACCACGTTGCCGAAGGCCACGTCGCCCTGACGGCGCAGCGCGGCTGTCACGCCGGTCACGAGTTCCGGCAAGGATGTCCCGACCGCGACCAGCGTCAGCCCGATGACGGTTTCCGAAGTCCCAATGCGGCCTGCAGGCTGGCCATGAGTTCCGGCATGGAGGTGCCGAAGCCCACCAGAGTGTGCCCGACCAGCAACCGTGACACACCGAGCCGTGCCGCGACCGCATGCTGCCGCGCACGAGCGCCTCGCCGCCACCAAGCAGAAGAACGAGCCCCGCAAGCAGGGTAATCGAGGTCATCGGCGTGATGTCGGGAAACTCAACCTGACGGGGCCTGCGCCGGTTCGGCCACATCCGTCACAGGCTCGCCCGATGTCGTCAGCGACAGGGGCAGTCGACCGCACACGAAAAAAAAGGCGACCCGAAGGCCGCCCTTTCCCGAAACGATTGGCACCGATATCAGCTGGCTGCAGCAACGGCGATCAGTGCGAGCAGGACAACGGGGACGACCCACGCTGCGTTCGAACCGGCAGTGTCTTCTTCGATGATGACCGGCTCCACAACGGGTTCGGCCAGGCTGCCTGCCAGGGATGCCGACGCGAATGCGGAGAGAGCGGCTGCGAGTGCGATCTTTTTCATGTAGACCTCCAATAGGGCGCGTCCGCTCTGTTTGCGTGAGGACTGCGGACGCAGGAAACTGTACCTCGTGCGATT
>DAIPIS010000167.1:0-5043 GCA_036770665.1 Meridianimarinicoccus sp. | reverse complement strand
GGTGCAATACGTCTCGCCGCGCGGGTTCCACCAGGAGTTGCTCGTCATTCACGATCTGGCGCTGCCCGACGACTTCCGCGCCGTCTGCCACGACGGCGAGATCGAGGAGAGCGTCCGGCTGCCGTTCCCCGAACTGAGGGCCCGGCTCGCCGACCCTCGCGAGTTCAAGTTCAGTTCTTTTCTCGTCCTGACCGACCTCGTCGCGCGGCACCGGGCGGCGGGGGCCACTGCGCAGTCGGGCGGGTGATGCAGGGGAATACGGGCGTCGAAACGGTCGGGACAGACCGTCATGAAACCGTTACCCGCCGCGACTAACCCATCTGCGTGAGCATGGGCGGATGTCACGTGAAGCTTGAACAGATTGCGGCCTCCACGGGGCCTCACGCCATCTCGACACATCGCCTTGCATTGTCTTACGGGCAGACACGCATCCTGCAGGGGATCGATCTGGCGTTGCCGAGTGGGCAGACTCTGGCGCTGCTCGGGCCGTCCGGCTGCGGTAAGACGACTCTGCTGCGGCTGGTGGCCGGGCTGCTCTCGCCCAGTTCGGGCGAAATCGCGATCGACGGGAAACGGGTCGCGGGGCCGGGTCATTTTGTGCCGCCAGAGCGGCGTGGTCTGGGGATGGTGTTCCAGGACTACGCCCTCTGGCCGCATCTGACGGTGGCGGGCAACGTGGCCTTCCCGCTGGAGATGGCGGGCGTCGGCCGGGCGGACCGGGAGGCCCGCGTGGCCGCAGCGCTTGACCGGGTGGGTCTGGCCGCGATGGCCGGGCGCAGCCCTTCGGCGCTGTCGGGCGGGCAGCAGCAACGCGTCGCCATCGCCCGCGCCATCGTGGGCGAGCCGCGCATCGTGCTGTTCGACGAGCCGCTGTCGAACCTCGACCGCGAACTGCGCGAGACGATGGTGGCCGAACTTGGCGGGCTGATCCGGGGGCTGGGCCTGACCGCGGTCTATGTCACGCACGACCAGTCCGAGGCGCTGACCCTGGCCGACCGCGTCGCGGTGATGGCGGCGGGGCGGATCGCGCAGCTCGCGACGCCCGAGGACCTCGTGGAACGCCCCGCCAGCCCGCAGGTGGCCGAGTTCCTGCGGCTCGGCGCGGTCCTGCCACTCGTACGGGACGTTCAGGGATGGCGCTTTGCCGGCCGCGCGCTGGGGCAACTCGGCGGCCCCGATGCCGCGCGGGCCGAGGTGCTCGTGACGCCGCGCGCGCTGCATCCGACCGATCCCGCCGGGGCGTCGTTGAGTGGCTCTGTGATGGCGGTCCAGTACCGCGACACCGGCTATGCGGTGACCGTGCGCCTCGAGGACACGGAGCCCGCGCAGAGCGTCCAGATTTCAAGCCATACCCGGATGCGCATCGGGGAGCGCGTCGGGCTGACCATCATCCCCGAGCGCCTGTGCTGGTTTGCGGCACCGGCGGAACCCCACAACGAACGAGGATAATCCATGCTGCACACCACCCTCCGCGCCGGCGTCGCGGCGGCCACCCTCCTGTCCGCAGGCGGCGCCCTTGCCGATGTCACCGTCTACACCGCCGGCCCCGCGTCGCTGATCGAACAGCTCGCTGCGGGCTTCACCGAAGAGACCGGGATCGCGGTCGAGGTCTTCCAGGCCACGACCGGCAACATCATGGCCCGGATCGAGGCTGAAGCCGCCAACCCGGTGGTCGACGTCCTGATCTCGGCTTCGTGGGACACCGCCACCGACTTCGCCGAACGCGGCTGGCTGGTGCCCTATGCCAGCCCAAACGCGGCGACGGTGCCCGATTTCCTCAAGACCGACACCGCCGTGGCCCAGGGCGTCGCCGCGCTGGCGATCGCGTGGAACCCGGCCTCGGGCACGCCGCGGCCCACCGAATGGGCGGACCTCGCCAAGCCGGAATACAAGGACCTCGTGACCCTGCCTGACCCGGCGCGCTCGGGATCGGCGTTCGAACTGGTCGCGGCGCTGTCCGCCAGCGGCGGGATGGGCCTGTTCGAAAGCCTGGCCGAGAACGGCGCGATTGTCGCCGGTGCCAATGCCGAAGCGCTGAACCCGGTGCTGCAGGGCGCCAAGGCGGCCGTCTTCGGTGCAGTCGACTACATCTCGCTGAACGGCATGGCGAAGGGCGAGTCGATCGAGGTGATCTTTCCCGCAGGCGGCACCGTCATCGCGCCGCGTCCTGTGATGATCTTGAACTGGTCGCAGAACCAGGACGACGCCAAGGCCTTCGTCGACTACATCCTTTCGGATGCCGGACAGGCCATCGTCGCCGCGCAGAACCTGATGCCCGCACGCAGCGACGTGGCAGCGGACCGTCCGCTGATTGCCGACCTCACCATCCTGCCGATCGATGCCGAGTCCGTCTATGGCAAACGGTCCGAGACGCTGGAGGCCTTCGGCGCGGTCTTCGCGCAGTAGGACGGGACCGTGGCACGGTCGCGCGACAGTGTCAGTCCCACCTTCGCGATCGCGGCGGCGGGCCTGGTGCTGGTGGTGGCCGTGCCCTTCGCGGCAATCGTGCTGCAGGCGGTGTTCCCGCAGCTCGGGCGTGGCTCCTTCGCCGCGCCCTTCTCCGCCATGGCCGGCGCGCTGGGCGATCCCGCCCTGATCGGCATGATCGGCAACACGCTGCTCCTCGGCCTTTCGGTCGTGGTGTTGTCGGCCGTGATCGCGGTGCCGCTGGCCACCGCGCGCGCCCTGTTCCGGGTGCCGGGGGCGATGGTCTGGGACATCCTGTTCCTGATCCCCTTCATGATCCCGCCCTACATCGCCGTGCTGGGCTGGATCATGACGCTGCAGCCGCGCGGCTATCTCTGGCAAGTGGCGGGGTTCGACCTGTCGGGCTTCCTGTTCTCCTGGCCCGGGATCGTCTTCGTGATGACGCTGAACACCTTTCCGGTGGTCTACTTCGCCGTCTTCCGCACGGTCGAGACCGTCGGCTCGCGTTACGCCGACGTCGGGCGCGTGTTCGGCGCGAGCCCCGTGCGGGCGTTCTGGCGCATCACCCTGCCGCTGTCGACCCCGGGCCTCGCCGCCAGCCTGCTACTGGTCTTCGCCATGGCGATCGAGGAGTACGGCACGCCCGCCGCCCTCGGCACCCGCGCCGGGTTCACCGTCCTCGTGACCGCGATCGACCTGCGCGTGTCCGATTGGCCCATCGACCTGCCGGGGGCGGCGATCCTGTCGCTGGTGCTGGTGGTGCTGTCATTCGGTGCCTTCCTTCTGCAGCGCTGGGTCCTGAACCGGCGGTCCTACGAGGCGACAACCGGCAAGCCGCAGGACAGCGCCCGGCGCGAGCTCGGACCGTGGCGGATCCCGGTGCTTGCCACCTTTGGGGTCGTTGCCTTCGTCGCCACCGGGCTGCCGCTTCTGGCGATCATCGCAACCGCGCTGTCGCGGACGATCTCGGGCGGGCTGGCGTGGTCCAACCTCGGGTTCGGCAACTTCAGCGCGATCCTTGGCGATTCCGCCGGCGCGCTGAAGGCGCTCGGTACCAGCCTGGGCCTTGGCGTGGCGGCGGCGCTTGTGACCGGCCTTCTGGGCGCGGTCTCGGCCTATGCGGTGGTCAAGACCCGGGTGCGCGGGCGCGGCGCGCTGGACGTGCTGACGATCCTGCCCAACGCGCTGCCAGGGATCGTGGTGGCGGTCGGGCTGATCCTGGCCTGGAACCAGCCATGGCTGCCTGTCTCGCCCTACAACACCGGACTGATCCTGCTATTGGCCTATTGCTGCATCCTGCTGCCACAGCCGGTGCGCTATGCGACGGCGGCGTTCCACCAGATCGGCGACAACCTGGAGGCGGCGGCGCGGGTGTTCGGCGCATCCCCCCTGGCCGCCTTTCGCCGCATCCTTCTGCCGCTGATCGCACCGGGGCTTCTGGCGGCGATGCTGCTGGTCTTCGCGGTGGCCACGCGCGAGCTGGTGGCCTCGGTCGTCATCGCGCCGGTCGGGGTGTCCACGATCTCGACCTACATCTGGCGACAGTTCGAGCAAGGCTCGGTCGGCCTTGGCATGGCCATGGCCTTCGTGACGATCCTGATCACCACGGCCATGCCCCTGATCGTGCTCAGCCTGCTGGGGCGGCGGGGCAACCTGCTGTGACCCTGATCGCCCAGATCACCGACCTGCACCTGCGCGACGATGGCGCGTATTCCTTCCATGACCCGACCGGGGCCGTCCTGCGGGCCTTCGACCGCCTTGCGGCTGCGGATCTTCGACCGAATGCCATCGTCCTGACCGGCGACATCATCGACCGTTCCTCGACCGGGTATGCCGACGCGGTGGTGTTGCTGCGCAAGGCCCCGGTGCCGCTGCTGCCGCTGCCCGGCAACCATGACCGCGCCGCAGAGTTCCGCGCGGCCTTCGCGGGATGGGCGGACTTCCACCCCGATCACCTGAGTTTCACGCAGCCGGTGGGCGAGGTCACCGTGATCGGGCTGGACAGTACCCTGCCGCTGGGCAAGGGGGGCGTCGATGCCGCCCGGCTGGACTGGCTGGCAAGCGCATTGGCAAAGGAGGAGGGGCCGGTCATCCTCGCCATGCATCATCCGCCCTTCCCGACCGGGGCGTCGCACATCGACGCGCAGGGGTTCGCGCGCGCATCCGATCTGGCCCGGGTAGTGTCGGGAAGCCGGGTCCGGCGGCTGATTGCGGGCCACACGCACCGCGGCATCCAGACCCAATGGGCGGGGGTTCTGGCCAGCACCTGCACCGCCGCGGGCTTCGGTCTCGACCTGTCGCTGAGGGATGGCAAGCCGCACACGCCGACCGGCATCGCGCCAGGGTTCGAGCTCCACCTCGTGCGACCAGGCCTGACGGTCTGTCATCAGGTTGTCTTGCCGTGGAGTCGGGAGTGAAGGGTAGCAAGACGGCTGCAGAACCACCTGGGCCCGGCTGACCTGCCATTGATCTTTCATCCAGCCGCGACCGGAGCCCGGTGGTCATCTGCTCGGCCAGCAGCCTCTTCAGCTTCTTATTCTCGTCCTCCAGCGCCTTCAGCCGATTGGCCTCGGACACCGTCGTTCCGGAATACTTCGCCTTCCACGCGTAGAACGT
>DAIPIS010000166.1:0-5044 GCA_036770665.1 Meridianimarinicoccus sp. | reverse complement strand
TAGGTCATGTTGTTGACCCGGAAGAAGTCCGCAAGGTTGAGTTCCGTGGTCGTGCCAGCCTGAATGCAGACGGTCGCGCCGTCCAGTTCCTTGGCAGAGCTGACGCCAAGCGCTGTCGGGACCATGAAACCCTGACCATCGTAGTAGTTGATCCCGGTGAATTCGAGCTTCAGGTCCACGTCCCGCGAATAGGTCCAGGTCGTGTTGCGCGCCAGCAGATCGATTTCGCCCGAGTTCAGAACCTCGAACCGAACCTGGTTGGTGGTCGGCGTGAAGTTCACCGCAGACGCGTCGCCAAAGACCGCAGCGGCCAGCGCACGGCAGACGGCCACGTCGAAACCCTGCCATTCGCCACTTGCATCCTGCGATGCGAAGCCGACCAGACCGGTGCTGATGCCGCAGTTCACGGCACCGCGGTCCTGGACGGCGGCCAGTGTCTGGGCGGATGCCACGCCGCCAGCAAGGCTTGCTGCGGCGATCACGCCAAGAAACACATGATTGTTCATAGATAGTATTCCCCTGATGGTCCGTAACCGCACGGATGCACGGCCACGATGGATGGCCAGCCTGAGGCTGTGCCGGTTATCGTCGGTTGGTGCTTCACGTGTATAGCGCCGCAACAAACTTGTGCAAAAGCGCAGTGGCGCGTCAAGTCAATCCACCGTCAAAAACACATGTCTTTGCGCGATGAATGCCGAGCATCTGACCAAGTGGCGCAAAAAATGGCGGCCCGAGGGTCGACGCCCCCACCGGCAACGCAACAATCCACCAGCAGCGGGCTGTCCCCGGTCAGCCCGCGTGGCGCAGGGCGTGAAATCGGGCCGCCTCGGCGAAGGCCTGTGCCCGCAGCGCCGCGATCTCGGCGGCGTCCTCGTCGTGGCCCCATGTCTCGGCCTGGTAGCTTTCGTCGATGCGTGACAGCGCCCACAGGTCGCCGAAAGGGCGTAGCCCCGCCAACACGGCCAGACCGATCACCAGCGACCCCGACAGCGCGACAAGGTCATGCAGGGGGGCAAGATCGAACCCATCAAGCGCATGTACATGCGCCGACAGCGCCCGAACCGCGGGTTCCGGCTGCGGAATGAACATCACCCCGGCGCCCACGATCAACCGCGCCCCAAACCGGTCTGCCGCCCAGTCCAGCAACGGGTTCCAGCCCGCCGCCTGCCGTGCCACCAGATCCGGGGGACCTTCGGCGCGGTAGCACAGAAGGTCACTTTCGCCATAAGCGGCCACGATCCCGGCGATCTCGGCCCGTTGGGGTGTCACCGTATCGATGGCGGAATTCGCGATCCGCGTCAGCGGCATGGCGTTCGGGTCGATCACGTCGCCCTGCGCGCACCATTCGCCCGCGATCGCCTCGGCCAGCGCGTGCGACGGCACCGCAAGCGCCTGTCGCGCCGGCGTCCTGACTGGTCGCCCGTCCAGCGCGACGCCGAAGCCGCCGGCGATCTCGACGGGATCGGCGGCGGTCCAGAACCGGCGTTGTTTCCATTCGCTCACGGTTGCCATCCTTCGTCGGGATCGAACGGGTCGGCGGGCACATCCCCGGTGTGCCAGTCGAACCCGGCCCAGGTCCGCGCCATGTGATCGGGCAGCGGGGCGGTGATCACCAGCCGCGCGCCGGTGACCGGATGTGTGATCGCGATCTGGCGCGCGTGCAGGTGCAGCTTGCGCGAAATCTCTCCGCCCAGTTGCGCGCCCCAGCCATCGCCAAGATTTTCCTGCCCCGATCCGCCGTACTTGCCGTCGCCGATGATCGGGTGCCCGAGTTCAGCCATATGTGCGCGCAACTGGTGCGTGCGCCCCGTCACCGGCACCAGCGCCACCCAGGCACAGCGCTTGGCCAGCGCCGACAGCACGGCGTAGTCGGTGACGGCGCGCTTGGCGCCTTCGGTCTTGTCCACGTCGTCGGGATGCAGGCAGCGCATCCGTTCGTTTTCGCCGCCGCGACCATGGCCGGGCGCCTTGACCAGTCCCCAGCGCACCGTGCCCATGCGCGGATGCGGCACGCCCGCCACGGCCGCCCAGTAGATCTTGCGCGTGGTGCGCGACCGGAACGCCTTGGTCAGGGCGCTGGCGGCCGTCAGGGTCCGGGCCAGCAGCAGCACGCCCGACGTGTCCTTGTCGAGCCGGTGCACCAGCCGTGGCTTTTCGGCCCGATCATCCTGCAGAACGGCGGCCAGCGCGTCCACGTGACGGCTGCCCTGCCCGCTGCCGCCCTGGCTGGGCAGGCCCGGCGGCTTGTTCAGCGCGATGATGTGATCGTCGCGGTAAAGCACCGCGTCGCGCATCATCGCCGCGTCATCGTCCGATATGCGCGGCCCCCGGATCGGCGCGGGGGCTTCGGTGTCGGGCAGCGGCGGGATGCGGATCTGCTGGCCGGGGCTCACGCGGCTCGCGGCCTTGACCCGCCCGCCATCCACCCGGATTTCCCCCTTGCGGCACAGCTTTTCGAGCCGCCCCTGGCTGACATGGGGGAAGTGCCTCCGGAACCACCGGTCAAGCCGCTGGTCGGTCTCGTCCGGGCCGACCGTCCGTGTCTGCACGCCGCTCATGCCGTCACCGCCCGCGCCATCGCCAGCCCGGCCACGAGCGCCACCAGCGACAGCACGACCGATCCGACGACATAGCCCGCCGCCGCGCCCATCGCCCCACGTTCATACAGCGTGACCGCGTCCAGCGAGAAACTGGAAAACGTGGTGAAGCCGCCCAGCACGCCCACCGCAAGGAAGGGCAGGAACCGCGTGCCGCCCACATGCCCGAGAGCCACGATCAGCACGCCCATCAGGAACGACCCGATCACGTTCACGGCGACCGTGCCCCAGGGGAACTCCGGTCCCAGCGCGCGGGTCAGCGCGACACCCGCCAGATACCGTGCGGATGCGCCGATCGCACCGCCCGCCGCAACCTGCGCCACCGTCCAGATCGTCGTCATGGCCAGACCACCGTCATGGGTCGTTCCCTTCGTCGTTGCCGCCCTGCGCGCGCTTGGCCCGCAGGCGTTCGAAATACGCCAGACGCTTGGCAAGGTCACGCTCGAACCCGCGTTCCACGGGCTGGTAGAAGGCCGGTCGCGCCATTCCTGCCGGAAAGTAATCCTGCCCAGAAAACCCGTCCTCGGAGTCGTGGTCATAGGCATAGCCCGCGCCATAGCCCTGGTCCTTCATCAGTTTCGTGGGCGCGTTCAGGATATGGGCCGGGGGCGGGGCAGATCCGGTCTGCATCGCCGCCGCGCGCGCGGCCTTGTAAGCCACATAGCCTGCGTTCGATTTGGGGGCGAGTGCCAGATAGATCACCGCCTGCGCCAACGCCAGTTCGCCTTCCGGACTGCCCATCCGTTCGTAGCTTTCCCACGCATCGAGGCAGACGCGCTGCGCCTGCGGATCGGCAAGCGCGATATCCTCCACCGCCATGCGGGTCAGGCGACGGGCAAGGTAACGGGGGTCTTCGCCGCCTTCCAGCATCCGGGCGAACCAGTAGAGCGCGGCATCCGGGTCGGACCCGCGCACCGATTTGTGCAGCGCCGAGATCAGGTTGTAATGGGCATCGCCGGATTTGTCATACTGCGTCGCGCGCCGTGCCAGCCGTGCCGCCAGCCCCACCCGGTCCATCGGTGCCGTCAGCCCCCAGCCCTGCACGGTTTCCACAAGGTTCAGAACCGCGCGCCCGTCGCCATCGGCCATGTCGAGCAGCGCGGCGCGCGCGTCAGGGTCCAGCGGCAAGGGGCCGCTCGCGGCCTCGGCCCGGTCCACGAGTGCCGCCAGTGCGCTATGGTCGAGCCGGGACAGCACGACGACCTGCGCGCGGCTCAGAAGGGCGGCATTCAACGCGAACGACGGGTTTTCCGTGGTGGCCCCCACCAGCAGGATCGTCCCGTCCTCCATGTGCGGCAGGAACCCGTCCTGCTGCGCGCGGTTGAAGCGGTGGATTTCGTCCACGAACAAGAGCGTCCCCTGCCCGTTGCCCCGCCGCAGCCGCGCCCCTTCGAACACCTTCTTCAAGTCCGCCACGCCGGTGAAGATCGCACTGATCTGCACGAAATGCAGGTCGGTTTCCGCCGCCAGCAGCCGCGCGATGGTCGTCTTGCCCACGCCCGGCGGCCCCCACAGGATCACCGACCCCAGCCGCCCGCCCGCCAGCATCGCGCCCAGCGGTCCGTCCGCGCCAAGCACGGCATCCTGCCCGATCACATCGGCCAGCGACGCGGGGCGCAGCCGGTCTGCCAGCGGGCGCTGGCGGTCGTCGCGCGCGGGGGACACGGGATCGGCGGTCGTGAACAGATCGGCCATGGGTGCAATCTAAAGCAAGTCGCTGGAAAGTGGGACCCGGTTCTGCGCGTCTCGGATATTCGAAATCAAGGACTTGGGGCGGGCGGGACAAAAGCAAAAGGGCCGGCGCGGTGGCCAGCCCTTCGGAATCGCTGTGACCCGCGGATCAATCCTCGGCGTCGGCCTCGGCTTCGACCCGGGCACGGTCGCCCGCACCCTTGGCCGACACGTCCCGGTCGACGAATTCGATGATCGCCATCGGCGCCATGTCGCCATAACGGAAACCGGCTTTCAGCACGCGGGTATAGCCGCCCTGACGCGCCTTGTAGCGCGGGCCGAGAATGTCGAACAGCTTGGCGACATAGGCGTCCTGCTTGAGCTGCGACGCCGCCTGACGGCGCGCGTGCAGATCACCGCGCTTGGCCAGCGTGATCATCTTTTCGATGATCGGGCGCAATTCCTTGGCCTTGGGCAGGGTCGTCTTGATCTGTTCGTGTTCGATCAGCGATCCGGCCATGTTGGCCCACAGGGCCTTGCGGTGTTCGTGGGTACGGTTGAGGCGGCGGTAGCCGCGAGCGTGGCGCATGGGTCTTCTCCGGTTTGCCCTCTACGGGCGTTTTTGCTTTGTCCGACGGCCGATGCGTGTCAGCCGCTCTCCTTGGGGCGGAATGCCCGGTCTTGCGGCGGTGGTTTTCCGCCCACGAGGCCCCGGGTCAAGCCCGGGGCGTCGGTTCGCTGCGTCAGAACTGGTCTTCGAACTTCTTGGCCAGGTC
>DAIPIS010000165.1:0-5064 GCA_036770665.1 Meridianimarinicoccus sp. | reverse complement strand
GAACCGACAGCCGTCACCGCGCCTGCGGATAGGTGATGATCGACAGGTAGCGGATCGGCAACCGAAGCAGCCCCTCCGGACCGTGCGGCGCGTCGGAATCGAACAGCAGCGTGTCGCCCGGTTCCATCGTGTAGAGTTGTTCGCCGTGCCGGTATTCCATGGCGCCTTCCAGCATGTAGAGCATCTCGATCCCCTCGTGCTGGAAGGTCGGGAAGCGGTCGCTCTCGCTGTCGAGTACGATCATGTAAGGCTCAACGACCACACCGGAATTGTTCGATCCGATATGGCCAAGCAGGTGATACTGGTGCCCCGCCCGCGTGCCCGCCCGGTCGATCTCCACGCCCGCGCCGGATTTCACATGCATGCAGCCGCGCGCTTCGGCATAGCCCGCAAAGAGTTGCACCAGCGGCACCTGAAGCGCGTGTGCCAGCGTCGAGATGGTGTTGAGCGACGGGGAAATCGCACCGTTCTCGATCTTGGACAGCATGCCGACCGACAGCCCGGCCTGCGCCGCCAGATCCGCCCCGGTCATGCGCCGCTGGGTCCGCAACGCGCGCACTTGCCGCCCGATCGCCACCTCCAGGTTCTTCTCCCGCACCTCCCGCACCGCATGGGGATCCTGCCCAAGCGGCCGCGACGGGCGGCCCTGCCTGCCATGGGTGCTGTCGTGCGCCATCAGCCTGTCCCGTGTCCCCGTCCCTGTGATCCCGGCCGCCGGGTTGCGCCGAAAACCACCGGATGATCCTGCCATGATCCCCGGCGGCCGCAAGCCCGCGGCCCGCCGCACACGCCCGGTACCCGGCCCATGCGCCGCGGGTGCATCAGTGGGACGACGCGGTTTGCCCCTGTGCGCGCAGGCGCAGGAAAAAGCCGGTCACGACGTCGGGTGCGGGCTGTTCGGCGGCCCCGTCCGCGATTTCCTCGGGCGTCCAGATCCATGTCGCGGCCGGGTCGTGCAGCATGGCCCAGTCCCCGAAATGCCGCTCCGGCACCGGCCCGGCGACGTGCAGCATCACCTCGATATGGCGATCATCCCGTTCGATACGTGCCAGCGCGGCGCGGACCTTGTCCTCGGGGCCTTCGAGCCATTGCAGGTAGATGTCGTTCCGGCAGATCAACGCGCCGGTGATGCCGTCGCGTTCGTTTGCCCGGCGCGCATCCATCAGGATGTTGTTCAGGACGGCCGCATCGAACCCGAAGGGCCGCGAAGAATAGATCGCGCGAAAGACGCTCATGGCGGCGGGGCCTCCGGTTGCAAGGCATCGCGGATGGCGCAGGCCGATGGCCCCGCGCACCGCATGTCATGGGCGTAACACGCCGGGATCGCGGAACATAGACGCAATGCGCGGATCGCGGGCGACGGCAGGTCGCGCCGCCATCGGTCGAACTGGGCGACACGGCCGAGATTTGCAAAAAAAGCCGACATGTCCTGTCGCATCATCAACGCTTTCGCGCGCATGCGCCATGGGCGATGCTGCGGCGACGGTTCACACCAAGGCAGGAATCCCGATGTCCGCAACCTATTACGCCCCGCAGGGTGGTCATCCCGGTCAGGACCAGCTTCTGACCGACCGCGCCGTGTTCACGGATGCCTATGCGGTGATCCCGCGCGGCACGATGCGCGACATCGTCACCAGCTTCCTGCCCGGCTGGACCGGCACGCGGCTGTGGGTGCTCGCACGCCCCCTGTCGGGCTTCGCCGAGACGTTCTCGCAATACATCATGGAGGTGGCCCCCGGCGGCGGGTCGGACCACCCCGAAACCGACGCCGCAGCACAGGGCGTGCTGTTCGTGGTCGAGGGTACGGCCGAGTTGACCGCGGCGGGCACGACCCACCACCTGACGCCGGGCGGCTATGCCTACCTGCCGCCGTCCTGCGACTGGCGGCTGGTCAATCGCGGGGATGCGCCGCTGCGGTTCCACTGGATCCGCAAGGCGTATGAAGCCGCACCCGGGCTCGACGCGCCAGAGGTGCTGGTGCTGAACGAACAGGATATCGCGCCCACGCCGATGCCCGGCACCGATGGCAAATGGGCGACGACGCGCTTCGTCGATCCGGCGGACATGCGCCACGACATGCACGTGACGGTCGTCACGTTCGAACCCGGCGCGGTGATCCCGTTCCTTGAAACCCATGTGATGGAACACGGGCTTTACGTTCTGGAAGGCAAGGCCGCCTACCGGCTCAACACCGACTGGGTGGAGGTGGAGGCGGGGGATTTCATGTGGCTGCGCGCCTTCTGTCCGCAGGCGTGCTATGCCGGTGGGCCGGGGCGGTTCCGCTACCTGCTCTACAAGGACGTGAACCGCCACATGCCCCTGCCCGCCCCTCACCGCGCCCGCTGATCCGCCGCAAGGACACCGGGTCGCCGGAAGAAAAGGGCCGCTCCGGGATCGGGGCGGCCCTGTTCGCATGTCGGGTGCGTCGATCCGGTGTCACCGAGGGTGCCATCGCACGGTGCGCTGTCGTCGGGCGTTACACCTGTGGCGTCTCGGGCGGCACCCGGACCCGGGTGCCGCCGCGCCTGATGCGCGGGCCTGGTCAGTGCGGGCCTGGTCAGTGCGGGCGGTTTTCGCCCAGCGACCCCGCGCCGTGCCCGGACAGGCCGCCCGACACTTCCTCGGTCGCTTCTGCCGCCAGTTCGGCCGGCAGCACGAGGTTGAGGACAATGGCGATCATCGCAGCGGGCAGGATGCCGGACGTCGCCAGAACCTTCACCGTAGCGGGAAGATGCTGCAGCGCGCCCGGTTCCAGTTGCAGGCCCAATCCCAGCGACAGTGAAATGGCGAAGATCACCATGTTGCGCCGGTTCCAGTGCACGTCCGACAGCATGGAAATGCCTGCCGCGACCACCATGCCGAACATCACGATCACGCCGCCGCCCAGCACCTCGATCGGCACGGACGAGATCACGGCGCCGATCTTGGGCACCAGCCCGCAGACGATCAGGAACACCGCGCCGATGGTGACCACATGGCGGCTCATGACGCCGGTCATGGCGATCAGGCCCACGTTCTGCGAAAAGGACGTGTTGGGCAGCGCGCCGAACAGGCCCGACACGGCCGTTCCGAACCCGTCGGCAAAGGTGGCACCGCGGATTTCGTCGTCCGTCGCCTCCCGGCCCGCGCCGCCCTTGGTGATGCCGGACACGTCGCCCACGGTTTCCACCGCCGACACGAAGGACATGAGGCAGAAGCCCACGATCGCCGCGACCGAGAATTCCATGCCGAAATGCAGCGGGTTGGGCAGCGCGAAGGGTGCAGCACGCCCCACGTTGGCAAGACTGACCTCGCCCAGCAGGAACGCCAGCCCATAGCCAGCAAGCAACCCCACCAGCACGGCGGACACCGACAGCATGCCGCGCGCGAAGAACTTCAGCCCCAGCGTGACCACAATCACGGTGCCCGCCATGAGCCAGTTGACCGCCGATCCGTAAGCCTCGGTCCCGATGGCCGGAACCCCGCCCGCCGCGTACTGGATGCCCACCTGCACGAGCGCGAGCCCGATCATCGTCACCACCAGCCCCGTCACCAGCGGCGGCAAGGCGAAGCGCAACCGCCCGATGAAAAGCCCGAGACAGGCATGGAACAGCCCGCCCACGAAGATGCCGCCCATCAGGACCGCGATGGCATCCACGCCCTTGCCCGCCACCAGCGGGATCATGATCGGGATGAAGGCAAAGGACGTGCCCTGCACGATGGGCAGGCGGGCGCCCACAGGGCCGAAGCCGATGGTCTGGAACAGCGTGGCGACGCCCGCGAAGAACATCGACATCTGGATCATGTAGATCATCTGCGGGAAATCGGGCGAGTTCGACCCGAAGCCGAAGCCCGCAGCCCCGCAGACGATGATCGCAGGTGTCACGTTCGACACGAACATCGCCATGACATGCTGGATGCCCAGCGGCACCGCCTTGATGAGCGGCGGGGTGTAGTCCGGATCGCGAAGCTGGTCCGCTGTTCCGATGGATGTGTCGGCCATGGTGGGTTTCCTTCCTTTTGGTGCCCCGGTTCCTCCTCCGGTGCGGTTGTCATTCCGTGACGGTCCAGGGCGCGGGGAACCGGTGTTCCTCCAGGTTCGCGCCCGGTCCGATGCGGTCGATCACGGCGCAGATGCCGGGTGCGCCCAGCGGGGTCAGCACCCCGTGCCACGTCCCGCGCAGCAGGTTGAACCCCTGCCCCGGTGCCGAGCGGAACGCGCGCGGCGTGCCCGGGGTGCCGTTTTCGTCCGGTGCCACGATCACGAGGAACGGGCATGCCGTCATGGGCAGGAATGCCTGGCTGCCCTCCGGGTGCCGTTCCACCATGTCGAGGGTATAGGGCAGGCTGCGGGGCACCGCGTCGAACACGCTGATCCCGGCGCGCCCGTCACCGAAATCCAGCCTTGCCCGGTCATGGTGGCGGTCGCAGAGCCCCGCGTTGATGATCTTGTCGGGCGTGCCCGTTGCGTCCAGGACGTCACCGAAGGGCGCGAAGGCGTCCGCCGTCAGGGGAGCGATGCGGATCGTCCCGCTCATCCGCCCAGCTTCTCGATCAGGCGCAGGGCGGCGATGCGTTCGACCTGTGCGCAGGCGGTGGCCAGTTCCGTCGCGCGGTCGTTGTCGATCCGCGCCCGGAAGGCCGCCATGATCGACGCCTTGGTGTTGTCGCGCACGGCGATGATGAAGGGGAAGCCGAACTTCGCCGTGTAGGCGTCGTTCAGCGCGGTGAACTCCGCCCGCTCGGCATCGGTCAGGGCATCCAGCCCCGCGCTCGCCTGCTCCGCGGTCGACTCCGCCGTCAGCCGCTTCGCCGCCGCGAGCTTGCCCGCGAGATCCGGATGCGCGGTCAGCACACTCAGGCGCTCCTGCGGGCTGGCGGCGCGGAACATTCGCGCCAACGCCGCGTGCAGTCCCGCCGCGCGGTCGTTGTGGGGGCCAAGCTCCATCTCGAACGCGCGTTCGGCCACCCATGGGCTGTGTTCGAAGACGCCGCCAAAGGCCGCGACGAAGCTGTCGCGGTCCATCCGAGACGGGCGCAGTCCGTGCGTGGGTGGATGCGTCGCGGCCCAGTGGTCTGCGATCT
>DAIPIS010000164.1:0-5074 GCA_036770665.1 Meridianimarinicoccus sp. | reverse complement strand
GGTTGCTGATCGCGGCGCCGGCGTCGGGCAGCGGCAAGACGACCGTGACGCTGGGGCTGTTGCGGGCCTTGCGGCGGGCGGGGCACGCGGTGCGCGGGGCGAAGTCCGGGCCGGATTACATCGACCCGCGCTTTCACGCGGCGGCGAGCGGGGCGGACTGCGTCAACCTTGATGCGCTGGCGATGACCGGGGCGCGGCTGCGGGCGCTGGCGGGCGGGCCGGGGTTGCTGATCGTCGAAGGGGCGATGGGGCTGTTCGACGGGGCACCCCCCGATGGGCGCGGATCGAGCGCGGATATCGCGCGCGCGCTGGGGCTGCCGGTGGTGCTGGTGGTGGATGCAGCGCGGATGGCGCAGTCGGTGGCCCCGCTGGTGGCGGGCTTCGCCGGGCATGACCCGGCGACCCGTGTCGCGGGCGTGATCCTCAATCGGGTGGGCAGCGACCGGCACGGTGCGATGCTGCGCGCGGCGCTGGCGCCGCTGGAACTGCCGGTGCTGGGCACGGTGCCGCGCGACGCGGGGCTGGCGACGCCGTCGCGGCATCTGGGGCTCGTGCAGGCAGAGGAGCGTGGGGATCTGGAGGATTTCCTCGACCGGGCGGGGGCGGCCATGGCCGCGGCGGTGGACTTGCCCGCGCTGGTGGCGCTGGCGGCCCCCCTGCCCCCGGCGGGCGATACGGCGCGGCTGGCGCCGCCTGCGCAGCGGATCGCGGTGGCGCAGGACGTGGCGTTCGGATTTTCCTATCCGCACATGCTGGCGGACTGGCGCGCGGGAGGGGCGGAGGTGATGCCGTTCTCGCCGCTGGCCGATGACCCGGTGCCCGATGGGGCGGGGTTCGTGTTCCTGCCCGGCGGCTACCCCGAGTTGCACGCGGGACGGCTGGCGGCGGCGGGGCGCTTCATGGCCAGCCTGCGCGCGGCGGCGGCAGCGGGCGTGCCGGTCCATGGCGAATGCGGCGGCTACATGGTGCTGGGCGACGGGCTGGTCGATGCGGCGGGCGCGCGGCACGGGATGGCGGGCCTGCTGCGGCTGGAGACGAGTTTCGCCGCGCGTCGGTTGCATCTGGGGTATCGCCGGGTGCTGGCGGCGGCCGGACCGCTGGCGGGCGGCTGGTGGGCGCACGAGTTCCACTATGCGACCACACTTGCCGAGCACGGCGACCCGTTGTTCGTGGCGACCGACGCGGAAGGTTCTGCGCTGGCCCCCATGGGGTTGCGGGCCGGGCCGGTGGCGGGGTCCTTCGCGCATCTGATCGACCGGGCGGGCGACTGACCGGTCGGTGAGGTGCGTGGATCAAGGAGGCTGCGCCGCCACAGGCGACGCGGCCGGACGCAGGACCGCTGCGGGCCGCCCGGGCCTGACGCGGACTCATGCGGACCCATGCGGACCAATGCGGAAACGAGCGGGCACCAAGGGACACGGGGAGACACGGGTAGACACGGGGAGGGCGGGGCATTTCCCCCGGCATGCGCGGTGGCGGCGGGCAGGCTGTGCGCTGCTGACGCCTTTCCCGTGCAGCGCGCGCGATGTATGCCGCCTGCATGAGCACCGACATCCCCATCGCCCCGCCCGACACGACGACCGCCGCCCCCGCGCCTTTGCTGGACGACCGGCGCGCGCGGCGCAACGTGGCCGTTCTGGTGGCGGCGCAGGCGCTGGTGGGCGCGCAGATGCCCATGATCTTCGTGATCGGGGGGCTGGCGGGGCAGATGCTGGCACCGAACGCGTGCCTTGCCACGCTGCCGATCGCCATGATCGTCTTCGGCGCGATGACGAGCGCGCAATGGCTGAGCGCCTTCATGCAGATGCACGGGCGGCGCGCGGGGTTCCAGTTGGGCGCGGCAGGGGGCGCCATCGGGTCGGCGGTCTGCGTGCTGGCGCTGTCGCAGGGGTCGTTCCTGATGTTCCTGGGGGGATCGTACCTGACCGGGGTCTACATGTCGGCGCAGGGGTTCTATCGCTTCGCCGCCGCCGACACGGCGAGTGCCGCGTTCAAGCCCAAGGCGATTTCCTATGTGATGGCGGGGGGGCTGGTGTCCGCCATCGTCGGCCCGCAGCTTGTGAAGGTCACGGTGGATCTGACCGGCGTGCCGTTCCTGGGGACCTATGCCACGGTGATCGCGATCAACCTGCTGGGGATGGGGTTGTTCCTGTTGTTGGACGTGCCCAAGCCGCCGCCGCCCGACGCGGGCGCGCTGCCCGCGCGCACCCGGTTGCAGTTGCTGCGCGACCCGGTGATCGGCGTGGCGATCATCTGCGGGATGGTCAGTTACGCGCTCATGAACCTTGTGATGACATCGACCCCGCTGGCGGTGGTGGGCTGCGGGTTCAGCGAAGGGCTTGCGGCGGATGTGGTCACCGCCCATGTGCTGGCGATGTTCGCGCCGTCCTTCGTGACCGGGCACCTGATCGCGCGGTTCGGGGCTGCGCGGATCGTGGCGGTGGGTCTTGTGATCCTCGGGGCGTCGGGCGTGGTCGCGTTGCAGGGGGTGGAGGTGGAGAATTTCTTCGCGGCCCTCGTGCTTCTGGGCGTCGGCTGGAATTTCGGCTTCATCGGGGCGACGACGATGCTGTCGCAGGCCCATGCGCCCGAGGAACGGGGCCGGGTGCAGGGGTTGAACGACATGCTGGTGTTCGGCTGCGTGACCGTGGCGTCGCTGGCGTCGGGCGGGTTGATGAACTGCACCGGCGGCAATCCGGCGGCGGGCTGGTCGGCGGTCAACATCGCCATGGTGCCGTTCCTGACGCTGGCGGGCGGCGCGCTGATCTGGCTGGCGCTGCGGCCGCAGGACTAGATCCGGCCCGTAAGGCCGGTGACAAGCAGGGCCCAGCGCTTGCGGGCTTCGGATTCGGGCAGGGTGCCGTCCGCGACGCGCGCCGGTTGGGCGGCGGCGCGGGACAGGAGCGCACCGGCCCGCCATGCGGGCGCGAGGGCTGCGCGGGCGGATCGTGGCAGGCGGGATTGCGCGGCGCGGGCGCGGGCGAGGCGGGCGAGGCCATCGCGCGCAAGGGTGGCGACGGCGGCGGGGCGGCCATCGGGCAGCGGCAGGCGGTTGCGGGATTCCAGATCGGGGACGGCGAGGAACCAGTTGGCGAGCCCCGCGGCAAAGCCCGCGTCCTGCGCGGGGGTGGTGTCGGTCGCGCCGAGGATGCGGGCGGCGACGGCCATGAGCGTGCCGCCCGTGGCGTCGATATGGGCGGTGAAGGCGGCGGTGTCGTCGAACGGATCGCTGTAGGCGGCCCAGCGGTGCGCGGCCACCAGCGGGTCGAGCGCGCGGGCGTCGTCGGGGGTGAGCACGTCGGCGAGCGGCGTCGCGACCTCGTGCCGCCGGACGGGGCCGCCGGACGCGATTTCATCGAGCACGTCGCGCCACCATTGCAGGCGCATTTCGGCGATCATCGGTTCCGTGGTGAGCCACGGCGCGCGGGCGACTTCAAGGTTGAAGGCATAGAGCGGCAGGAGGCGGCGGCGCGCCTCCAGCGGGGTGGCGAGCAGCGTCCGGAAGCGGTCCGGATCGCCCCGTTCCACGAGGGCGGCGCAGGCATCGAGGGTCATGGTGCGGTGCCGGAGATGCGCCCGGCTGCGGCGACGCGCATCGCGGGCGGGGTCGCAGATGCGTCGCGACGCGCGGCGACGGCGCGGCCTGTCACGGGGCGGGGCACGGTCACGGCGCGGCCTGTGCCACCGAGGCGGGCTGGCCTTCGACCGGGACCGCGCCGTCGCGGATCAGTTTCCAACGGACGGCATCCAGCAGCGCGGCGAAGCTCGCGTCCACGATGTTGGCGGACACGCCGACGGTGGACCAGCGCCGCCCCTGCCCGTCTTCGCTGTCGATGATGACGCGGGTGACGGCTTCGGTGCCGCCATTGGTGATGCGCACCTTGAAATCCACGAGCTTCATGTCGTCGATCACGCATTGATAGGGGCCGAGGTCCTTGGCGAGCGCCTTGGCGAGTGCGTTGAGCGGGCCGCGATCCGACCCGGTGGCATCGAGCGACTCGGAGACCGACAGCTTCTTTTCGCCGCCGATCTTGAGCACCACCACGGCCTCGGACAGGCTGACCATCTTGTTGTACTTGTTCTTCCGCCGCTCCACCGTGACGCGGTAGCGTTTCACTTCGAAGAATTGGGGCAGGCAGCCCAGTTCGTCGCGGGCGATCAGCTCGAAGCTCGCCTGTGCGGTGTCGAAGGAATAGCCGATGGCTTCGGCGTCCTTGATCCGGTCGAGGATGCGGGCGAGCGCGGGATCGCCGGGGGCCACGTCCAGCCCGGCCTCGGACAAGCGGCGGCGCAGGTTGGACTGGCCCGCCTGGTTCGACATGGGGATGATGCGCGCGTTGCCCACGGTGTCGGGGGCGACGTGTTCGTAGGTCGCGGGATCCTTGAGGATCGCGCTGGCGTGCAGCCCGGCCTTGTGGGCGAAGGCCGACGCGCCGACGTAAGGCGCGCTGCGCAGGGGCACGCGGTTGAGGATGTCGTCGAGCAGGCGGGATGCCTTGGTCAGCCCCGTGAGCGCGTCGCGGGTGATGCCGGTCGCGAACCGGTCGGCATAGGCGGGTTTGAGCAGCAGCGTCGGGATCAGGGTGGTGAGGTTGGCGTTGCCGCAGCGTTCGCCCAAGCCATTGAGCGTGCCCTGCACCTGCCGCACGCCCGCGTCGATGGCGGCGAGGCTGCCCGCGACGGCGGTGCCGGTGTCGTCGTGGGTGTGGATGCCCAGCCGGTCGCCGGGGATGCCCGACGCGATGACGGCGCGGACTGTGGACGCGATCTCGTCCGGGAGCGTGCCGCCGTTGGTGTCGCACAGAACGATCCAGCGCGCGCCGGCGTCATGGGCGGCGTGCAGGCAAGCGAGCGCGTAGTCCGGGTTGGCGCGGTAGCCGTCGAACAGGTGTTCGGCGTCGAAGATCGCTTCGCGGCCCAGTTTGGTCAGGTGCGCGACGGAGGCGCGGATGTTGGTCAGGTTGTCGTCGAGGCCGATGCCGAGTGCCGTGGTGACGTGGAAATCGTGGGTCTTGCCCACGAGGCAGACCGATGGTGTCCCTGCGTTGATCACGGCGGCGAGCACGTCGTCGTT
>DAIPIS010000001.1:28886-74408 GCA_036770665.1 Meridianimarinicoccus sp. | reverse complement strand
TGGTGTTCTCGCAGGCCTTCAGCGGGCTGATCTGCTTGGGCCGCACCACGATGGTGCCGCCCGACAGGCCCTTGCCGACATAGTCGTTGGCGTCGCCCGACACTTCCAGCTTCAGGCCCGGCGCCAGGAACGCGCCCAGTGACTGCCCGGCGCTGCCGGTCAGCTTCACCGTCAGATGGTCCGGCTGCAGGCTGTTGCGCATCCCGAACGCCTTGACCACGTGGCTCGACGTGCGGGTGCCGATGCTGCGCAGGGTGTTCTGCACCGCGTAGGACAGCTGCATCTTTTCCCCGTCCTTGAGGAACCGCGCGGCATCCTTGACGATTTCGGCATCCAGCGTGTCGGGCACCGGGTTGCGCGGCTTGCCGCGGTCGTAGCGCGCGTTCTTCGCGCCATCCACCGTGATCAGGAGCGGGTTGAGATCCAGATCGTCCAGATGCGCCGACCCCCGGCTGACCTGGCTCAACAGGTCCGCGCGCCCGATGATTTCATCAAGGTTGCGCACGCCCATGCCCGCCATGATCTCCCGCACCTCCTGCGCGTAGAAGGTGATCAGGTTCACCACCTTGTCCGCCGTGCCGGTGAACTTGTCGCGCAGCTTTTCGTCCTGCGTGCACACGCCCACCGGGCAGGTGTTCGACTGGCACTGGCGCACCATGATGCAGCCCATCGCGATCAGGGCTGCGGTGCCGATGCCGTATTCCTCGGCTCCCATCATGGCGGCGATGACGATGTCGCGCCCGGTCCGCAGGCCCCCGTCGGTGCGCAGCGTGACCCGGTCGCGCAGGTTGTTCATCGACAGGACCTGATGCGCCTCGGTCAGGCCCATCTCCCACGGCAACCCGGCGTATTTGATGCTGGTGGCGGGGCTTGCGCCCGTGCCGCCGTTGTGGCCCGAAATCAGGATGATGTCGGCCTTGGCCTTGGCCACGCCCGCCGCGATGGTGCCCACGCCCGACTGCGCCACCAGCTTCACCGTGACCTTGGCGCGCGGGTTGATCTGCTTGAGATCATAGATGAGCTGCGCCAGATCCTCGATCGAATAGATGTCGTGGTGCGGCGGCGGTGAAATCAGCATCACCCCCGGCGTCGAATGGCGCAGCCGCGCGATCAGTTCCGTCACCTTCATGCCGGGCAGTTGCCCGCCTTCGCCGGGCTTGGCCCCCTGCGCGACCTTGATCTCAAGCTCCTCGCACTGGTTGAGGTACTCCGCCGTCACGCCGAACCGGCCCGACGCCACCTGCTTGATCTTGGCGCTGGGGTTGTCGCCGTTGGGTTCAGGCACGAAATGCGCCGGATCCTCGCCGCCCTCGCCGCTGTCGGACTTGGCCCCGATGCGGTTCATGGCGACGTTCAGGGTCTTGTGCGCCTCGGGCGACAAGGCCCCCAGCGACATGCCCGGTGTCACGAACCGCTTGCGGATGGAGGTGATCGATTCCACCTCCTCCAGCGGGATCGCCTTGCCCATGGGCTTGATGTCGAGAAGGTCGCGCAGGTGGATCGGCGGGGCCGACCGCATCTTGGCCGAATACTGCTTCCACATCTCGAACGAGGCCCGGTCGCAGGCGGCCTGCAGCATGTGCATCGCCTGCGCTTCCCAGGCATGCGTTTCGCCCGACCGGCGCGCCTTGTAGAACCCGCCGATGGGCAGCACGTCACGCCCGCCGCCGAAGCCCTGCGCATGGACCTGTTCCAGCTTGCGCTGGATGCCGGTCACGCCGATGCCGCTGATCCGGCTGGGCATGCCGGGGAAATACTCCGCCACCATCGCCCGGCTCAGACCCACGGCTTCGAAGTTCAGCCCGCCGCGATAGGACGACACGACCGAAATCCCCATCTTCGCCATGATCTTCAACAGACCCTGGTCGATGGCCGCGCGATACCGCGCCACCGCCTCGGACAGGGTGCAATCCAGAAGCCCCCGGTCGATCCGGTCCGCCAGACTGTCCTCGGCCAGATAGGCGTTGACCACCGTCGCCCCCGCCCCGATCAGCACCGCAAAATAATGCGGGTCGATGCATTCCGCCGACCGCACGCTGAGCGACGTGAAGGTCCGCAGCCCCTTGCGCGTCAGCCAGCTGTGCACAGCACTCGTCGCCAGGATCATCGGCATGGCCACGCGCGCCGGGCCCTGCCCCATGTCGGACAGGATCAGATGCCCGGCACCGGAACGCACCGCATCTTCCGCCTCGTCGCGGATGCGCTGCAGCCCGCGGCTCAACGCGTCAGGCCCGTCACCCACGCCGAACGTGCAGTCGATCTCCACCGACGGCGCGTTGAAATGCCGCTTGAGCGCCTCGAACTGCGCATTGCCCACGAAGGGGCTGTCCAGCACGAGGATCTCGGTCTGGCTGCTGTCCTCGTCCAGCACGTTCTTGAGGTTCCCGAACCGCGTCTTCAGGCTCATCACCCGGAATTCGCGCAAGCTGTCGATGGGCGGGTTGGTCACCTGGCTGAAATTCTGCCGGAAGAAATGCGACAGCGGGCGGTACTTTTCCGACAGGACCGCAGCGGGCGTGTCGTCACCCATGGAGGTGATGGCTTCCTTGCCGTCCTCGGCCATGGGCGCCAGGATCGTTTCCAGATCCTCCATGGTGTAGCCCGCTGCGATCTGGCGGCGGCGCAGTTCGGCCCCGGAGAACCCCGCGACCTCCTCGGCCTGTTCCAGTTCCTCGGACAGGTCGTTGATCTTGCCGACCCAGTCGCCGAACGGCTGGGCCGATGCCAGCTTGTCCTTGATCTCGGTGTCGTGGAACAACTTGCCCGTCCGCATGTCCACCGCGATCATCTGACCCGGCCCCAACGCGCCCTTCTCCACGATGCGCGCTTCGTCCACCGGCACCATCCCGGCCTCGGACCCGGCGATCAGCAATCCGTCGCCGGTCACCACATACCGCATCGGCCGCAGCCCGTTGCGGTCAAGCCCCGCACAGACCCAGCGCCCGTCCGTCATCGCCAGTGCTGCGGGGCCGTCCCACGGCTCCATCACGCTGTTGCAATAGGAATACATGTCCCGCCACGCGGGCGGCAGTTCCAACGCCTGCTTGGACCAGCTTTCCGGCACCAGCATGGTCTTGGCCATGGGGGCCGACCGCCCCGCCCGCACCAGCACTTCGAACACCGCGTCCAGTGCGGCACTGTCCGACGATCCGCCGGGCACGATCGGCTTGATGTCGTCCGCCAGATCCCCGAACGCCGAATGGGCCATCCGGATCTCGTGCGACTTCATCCAGTTGATGTTGCCCTTGAGCGTGTTGATCTCGCCGTTGTGGGCCAGCATGCGGAACGGCTGTGCCAGCCACCACTGCGGAAAGGTGTTCGTGGAATACCGCTGGTGATAGATCGCGAACGCTGACTCAAAACGTTCGTCCATCAGGTCGGGATAGAATTCCGCCACCTGTTCGGCCAGCATCATCCCCTTGTAGATGATCGACCGGCAGGACAGCGAGCAGATATATAGCCCGTTCACATGGGCCTGCGCCGCCGCCTTTTCGATCCGGCGGCGGATGACGTAAAGCTCCCGCTCGAACGTCTCCTCGTCCACGCCCTTGTTGTTGGCGATGATGATCTGTTCGATCTCGGGGCGCGTCGCGTTGGCCTTTTCGCCAAGGCAGGAAATGTCCACCGGCACGTGCCGCCAGCCATAGATGTAGTACCCCATGCGCAGCACTTCGGCCTCGACGATGGTCCGGCACTTTTCCTGCGCGCCGAAATCCGTGCGCGGCAGGAACACCTGCCCCACCGCCAT
Source organism: Meridianimarinicoccus sp. (assembly GCA_036770665.1). Classification (GTDB taxonomy): domain Bacteria; phylum Pseudomonadota; class Alphaproteobacteria; order Rhodobacterales; family Rhodobacteraceae; genus Meridianimarinicoccus. Next base: position 70,660 of record DAIPIS010000001.1, on the reverse strand, counting down.
CAACTGGTCCATCTTCGGCTCATGCCCGGTGCGGCGCACCTGGTCGTAGAAGAACGTGACCGGGATCTGCACGTGGATGCCCGCGCCGTCGCCGGTCTTGCCATCCGCGTCCACGGCCCCCCGGTGCCAGATCGCCTTGAGCGCGGTGATCCCCGCCTCCACCACCGCGCGCGCGGGCTTGCCGTCGATGGACACGACCAATCCCACGCCGCAGGACGAATGTTCGTCCTCGGGGTTGTACATCCCGTGCTCCGCCAGATAGGCGCGCTGTGCTTCCTGCTTGGCCACCCAGGCCTGATCGAACGTGGTCATGTTCCCGGCTCCCTTTTCGATTGCGCGCCACATCGGGCGCTACGTTCCAGTGCGCGCCATTCTGCGCGCGGTGTTCAATTGCGCGCCGGCAAGGGCGCTACGTTCATTGCGCGCCGTGGTGCCCGTGGGCGCCATGCCCGTCGTGCCCGCCATGGGCACCCGCGCCGTAGCCGCGCTGCGTGTTGTACGTCTCGATCTGTGCATCGGTCAGGATCTGCCGCGTCTCGATATGCGCGACCAGATGGATCATCCGCAGTTCCCCCAGCGCGTTGGTCGCCGCCACCACCAGACCCGCCAGAACCACCGGATCAAGCGCGGGATCGTCGAACGCCGCGTCCAGCGCCCGTTCAGCCGCGATATAGTTGCCACCGATCCGCCGGGCTTCGGCCTGCATCAGCCCGAACATGCGCTCCACCTGACCACGCTGCGCAGGGGTCAGCCCAAGCACGTCGTCCATGTCGAGCACGTGGCGCGGCCCGGGCCAGCCGTTCAGCTCTGCCGGCAGCGCAAGACCCCAGCCCTCGCCCGCCTCCAGCGCGGCGATATCCTGATCGGACAGGGTGGCGATGGCCCGGCCTTCCATCCCGGCATAGGGCGCGTCCGCCGCCCAGACGGGCGCGGCACCAAGGATCAGGGCAACCCATGTCGCACGAAGATGTATCCGCATCGCCGTCACCTTTCTGCCAGGAACCGTAAACCGCGTCAGCCCGGCTGACCTTTCCACTGTCGAACAGCCGCCACGTGGCCTTTGGGAGTCATACAGGAGTCATACGCGAGTCATATGGAATTCATATGCCGTCATTCCGCCGCCACGCTGGCCGAACGGGCCGCGAATTTCGCCAGCATCGCCTGCGCCGCCTCGCGCCCGTCGCGGATCGCCCAGACCACCAGCGATGCCCCGCGCACGATGTCCCCCGCCGCGTACACCCCGTCCATGCTGGTCTCGTGGGTGCGGAAATCGGCCTTGATCGTGCCCCAGCGGGTCACTTCCAGCTCCGGCTCGCCCCACAGCGCAGGCAGGTCTTCTGGCTCGAACCCCAACGCCTTGATGACCAGATCGGCAGGCTCCACGTAATCGGCGCCCTCGATCAGTTCGGGCATCTGGCGGCCCGTCGCGTCGGGCTGGCCAAGGCGCATCTTCTGCACCATCACGCCCTCGACCGGGTTGCCCGCAAAGCCCTGCGGCGCGGACAACCAGACGAATTCGACGCCTTCTTCCTCGGCATTGGCGACCTCGCGCTGGCTTCCGGGCATGTTGGCGCGATCCCGGCGATAGAGGCACTTGACGCTCTCCGCCCCTTGCCGCACCGCCGTCCGCACGCAGTCCATGGCCGTGTCGCCACCGCCGATGACGACCACGCGCTTGCCCGCCGCGTTCAACTCCCCGCTCTCGAACTCCGGTACCGTGTCCCCAAAGCCCACGCGGTTGGACGCGGTCAGGTAATCGATGGCCCGCACGATGCCCGCAGCACCGCTGCCCGGCCCGCCCAGTTCGCGGGTCTTGTAGACGCCCGTGGCGACCAACACCGCATCATGTGCGCCCCGGATGGCGGCAAAGCTGATATCCTCGCCCACGGTGCAGTTGAGCCGGAACTGGATCCCGCCCTGTTCAAGCTGGTCCATCCGCTTCATCACCACTTCCTTCTCCAGCTTGAAGCCGGGGATGCCGTAGGTCATCAGCCCGCCGCCACGGTCGTAGCGGTCATAGACCGTCACCTGCACGCCCGCGCGGCGCAGCATGTCCGCCGCCGCCAGACCGCCGGGGCCGGCACCGATGATGCCGACGCTTTCCTCGCGCTCCATCGCGGGGCGGATCGGCTGCACCCAGCCTTCTTCCCACGCGGTGTCGGTGATGTATTTCTCCACCGCGCCGATCGTCACCGTGCCATGGCCGGACTGTTCGATGACGCAATTGCCTTCGCACAGGCGGTCCTGCGGGCAGATGCGGCCGCAGATCTCGGGGAACGTGTTCGTTTCCTGGCTGAGCTCATACGCTTCGCGCAAGCGGCCCGTGGCGGTCATGTTCAGCCAGTCGGGAATGTTGTTGTGCAACGGGCAGTGCGACTGGCAATAGGGCACGCCGCACTGGCTGCAGCGCCCGGCCTGCTCGGCCGCCTTTTCGGCTGCGTACTCGGCATAAATCTCGGCGAAATCCGTGTTGCGTAGATTGGGCGCACGCTTCTCCGGCATGTCCCGTGCTACAGACACGAACTGAAGCATCTTCTGCTTTGCCATCTGCTGCCTCCAAATCTGGGTCCGCACGTTGTAAAACCGGTCGACGAAAAAGAAAAGTCATAATCGATGACCTATAACGCTCCATCTCGTCGATTTTCTGCACCTTCACCGCCATGATGGTCTGATTTATGGTCAACAATACTGACCCAAATGCGGCGCGCTTCGGCTAACTGCAGGTTTCTGAACCCTTACCTGGTCCGAGAGTCATGACACTGTTCCATCTGTTCCTCGTTGCGGTGATTCAGGGAATCACCGAGTTTCTGCCGATCTCGTCGTCGGGCCACCTGATCCTGCTGCCGCAACTGACCGGTTCCACCGATCAGGGGCTGGCGATCGACGTCGCCGTCCACGTCGGCACCCTGTTCGCGGTCATCCTGTATTTCTGGTCCGATGTGCGTGCCGCTGCCGTGGGCAGCCTTCGGCTGATGCGCGGCAAGGTCGATACGCCGGGTGCGTTCCTCGCGCTGTGCCTTGTCATCGCCACCGGACCGGTCGTCATCGCGGGCCTTGCGATCAAGCTGTCAGGCCTTGACGAACTGATGCGCTCCACCGCCGTGATCGGCTGGACGATGCTGGTGTTCGGCATCGTGCTTTACTGGGCGGACCAGAAAGGCCCGGAAACCCGCACCGCCGAAACATGGACGATCCGTCACGCCGTCATCATGGGATTGTGGCAGGTTCTGGCGCTGATCCCCGGCACGTCGCGGTCGGGCATCACGATCACCGGCGCGCGGTTGCTGGGATACGGGCGCGAAGGTGCGGCACGGCTGTCGATGCTCATGTCGATCCCGACCATCGCCATGGCCGGGCTGCTGCTGGCGCTCGACGTGATCGGCAATGCCGACATGGCTGTCGCGCGCGACGGGGCCATCGCCGCCGTGCTGGCCTTCTTCTCGGCCCTGCTGGCACTGTTCCTGATGATGCGGCTGCTGCGGTCGGTCAGCTTCACGCCCTACGTGATCTACCGGATCGTGCTCGGCATCATCCTGCTGGTGATCGCCTATACCTGAGCCGGATCAGCCGCGCAGGTTCTGCGCGGCGTCCTTCAGTTCGGAATACTGACCGCCCGGCCGGAACCGCCACAGGTAATCCGGCAGGACAGCAGCCATTGCCGTGGGCGAAATCCCCAGCGCGGCCAGACCGCGCGCATCGTCCGCCACAACGTTGTCCTGACGCAGGTTCGCCACCTGATCGCGCGTGATCATCTTGTTCTCGATCAGCCCGAACGATGCCTTCTGGAGCATGTCGAAGCCGAAACCCATCAGCGTCGCCACGCCGAACGGCATGTTGAGAACCAGACGTCGACGGCGGATCACCTGCAGCATCACCTGCATGAGCGCGCGGAATGTCATCACGTCCGGCCCGCCCAGTTCATAGAAACCCGGCGCAGCCTGACCCAGAACACCCTTCACGGCAGCAGCCGCCACGTCATCGACGTAGACAGGCTGGAAACGCGTCTCCGCACCGACCACCGGCAGGACCGGGCCCAGCCGCGACATGGCCGCGAAACGGTTGAAGAACTGGTCCTCCGGCCCGAACACGATGGACGGGCGCAGGATCACGGCATCAGGCTGGTGTTCCAGCACTGCCGCCTCGCCAGCGGCCTTGGTCCGCGCATAGGCGCTGTCGCTGTCCGCAGCCGCGCCGATCGCAGAGACATGCACCATGGTCCCGATGCCCGCCTCGGCGGCGAGCCGCGCGATCCGGCCCGCACCATCGGCCTGCAGCGCCGCGAACGTGTTCCGGCCGACTTCGTTCAGGACGCCCACGCAGTTCACCACCGCATCGGCGCCGCCCAGCACAGCGCGCACGGAGGCGTCGTCCCGGATGTTGCAGAAGACCGGCTCCACCTGCCCCACGACACCGTACGGACGCACGAACCCGGCCTCGTTCGGGCGACGCACGGCGACGCGCACGCGCCAGCCTTCCAGCGCCATGCGCCGGGCGATGTAACGCCCGACAAACCCGGACCCGCCAAAGATGGTTACCAGCTTCGACATCATCGCCTCCGTTCTGCCTGACCCGCTGATACCGCCCCGGCAGGCACCGAACAAGGCGCATCACGTCGCGGGAAAAATAGCGCGGATACCGTGTTGACACCCCCGCACCGGGCCGATAGACGCCGCTCTCACGACACCGGCCCAGGTGGCGGAATTGGTAGACGCGCTAGCTTCAGGTGCTAGTACTCGTAAGGGTGTGGAGGTTCGAGTCCTCTCCTGGGCACCACTTTCCAGCGCGGCATTTCGCACCGGAAAGACAACGGATGGCGCTCCGGAACTTCAGCGCGCGTCCGCCAGGCGCGTCGGTCAGACCCGCACGAGACTTCCGAAGATCATGTCCTTGTGGTCCTGCAGATAGATGCGCAGCCACGGCGTGAACCGGCCGGGACGGCGGGCAACTTCGGCGGCGAGATCGTAAAGCCCGACCCATTCCACCTGCATCACCTCTGACGGGTTCGGCGTGACTTTCAGGCTCTTGGGCGCGGTGGCGAGAAAGATGTCCACCACCTCGTGCTCCACCATGCCATTGCCCACGTCGGCCTGGTATTCGACCGTGTCGCGCTTTGCGGGGTAGACGCCCGTGATGCCCAGTTCCTGCTCCAGCCTGCGCACGGCGCAATCGGACGGTGCTTCCCCCCACTCCGGGTGGGTGCAGCATGTGTTCGCCCAAAGACCGGGCGTGTGGTATTTCGACATGGCCCGCCGCTGGATCAGGACGTTCTGTCCATCCACGATAAAGACAGACACGGCAAGATGCCGCAGGCCACGCCGATGCACGACAAGCTTGTCGACCGGCGCCAGCTCGCCATCCACCCACGCGGGAATCAATTCGGTCATCATGCAGCCTCGTCGGCGACGGGTATCAAGCAATCAACACACCACAGCACCCCGCCGGTACCATGGATTCCAGCTTAATCCCGCGGCCGCCGCGCTTGCACGCCGACATCGTGCCACAGGGACACCTCGCCCCGGTCGGGCAAACAGACCCCTGGAAACATGCGGAAAGCACGATGCAACACATCGCAAGGACGGCATGAAAGCTTGCATCAGGAACGGATCTGCGCAACGACGTCTTTGCCAGTGCCGGTGAGCGGGCTAATCTCCCGGCACAGCGTCGAGTGAACAGGGAGAGACCCATGACGAAGATTTTTGCAGTGCTTGCAGCGACTGCACTGACCGCAATGCCGCTGGTGGCATCGGCCCAATCCGGCGATGCGGCCGCGGGCGAAAAGGCATTTCGCGGGTGCCAGGCCTGCCACGTGGTCGTGAACGACGCGGGCGACACGCTTGCCGGGCGCAACGCCAAGACCGGACCCAATCTCTACAAGGTGTCCGGGCGTACCGCCGGCAGCGCGGAGGACTTCCGCTATTCCGATGCCATGGTCGCTGCCGGTGAAGCCGGGCTGGTGTGGGACGAAGAAACCTTTGCCGCCTATGTGCAAGACCCGACCGGGTTCCTGCAGACCTACCTGAACGACAGCGGCGCGCGGGGCTCCATGTCCTACAAGGTGCGCAAGCCGGAAGAAGCCGTCGATCTTTACGCGTACATCGCCAGCCTCGAATAAGGCATCCGCACCGGACCGACCGGACCTGCGTCATCCCCTTGAAGCGCCCCGCCAATGGCGGGGCGTCTTTCACTTGGACGATTGAACCGAAGCGGTCCGGCTGCCGATGCAGGCCCCGATCAAGGCCCGAGGTCGGCGAGCGTTCCCAATGCAAGAACCGATCCCGTCGGTTGCCCGGTCGGCGACCCGCCCGGCGGTTCTTCGCTGATGGCAAGTGTCAGATCGCCTGCTTGTGCGCGCAGATCCGGCGGCAGGGTCACGACGCCCTCCGCCGTCTCCTCCAGAAGCCCAAGCGACACCGCCGGCGCATCGGGGCCTGTCAGCGCCCAGAGCTCCAGCACCCGGCCAGCCGGTGCCACCCCATCCGTGCGGGTCAGCCGCAACGATCCGTCCGCGCCGTCATAGAGCACCAGCAACCGCAGCGCATCGTCCGCGCCCGCGATTTCCCCGACCAGCAGCGGCGCAGGCGCGTCCGGCGACCGCAACACCATCACCCCGAGCCCCACCGACACGACAATCATCGCCACGGTTGCGCCTTGCCAGACCCAGACGCGCCGCCACCACCGTGGCCGGCTGGCCGGCACGTCTCCGAAGAGATCCCGCATGAGCGTCGCCTTGGCCATCGGGCGCGGGGAGACCGGCTGAAGCTCAGCCTCCGCCATGGCGGAAAACTGTGCCTCCCACGCCGCGACCTCGTCCCGAAGTGCCCGCGAATAGGTCAGCCGCGCCTCGAAGTCCGCGCGGGCGACCGGACCCAGAAGCCGCAAGACATACTCCGCCGCCAGCGCCCTGTCCTCGGACGACAGCGGCGGTTCGCCAACGGGCGGGCGGCGGCTGCCGCCGGAAGGCACGCTATCGGTCATCGGCTCATGCACTCTCTCAGGCGCAGAAGGCTGCGCCGCAACCAGGTCCGCATGGTGTTCAGCGGCACGCCATGGGCCGCCGACAGGTCGGCATAGCTGCGCCCGTCAAGATAGGCGCCCCGCACCGCGTCACGCCGGACCGGATCAAGCTCGTCGAGGCACAGCGTGATCCGCGCCGCGTCGGACCGGGCCATCGCCGCGGCTTCTCCACAGGGGCCTGCATCGGGCAATACATCAGCCAGCGCATCCACATCTTCGGCCGGACGGCGACGGCGCAGCCGATCGATCGCCGTGTTCCGCGCGATCGTGATCAGCCACGTCATCGGGCTGTGTCCGGTCACGGCATAGCGGTCGGCGTTGCGCCAGATCTTCACAAAAGCCTCCTGCATCGCATCCTCGGCGCTCGCGCGGTCATCCAGAACACGCAGCGCAACGCCGAGAAGTTTCGGGGCCACCGCGTCGTACAGCCGTGAGAAGGCGGCACGATCACCCAGCGCGACACGCGCGATCAGAGACTCGATTTCACTGTGCGACACGAACCTGACCGCTCTGAACCTTGATGCCTTGCCTTTGAGTATCGCCCCGTCGCGTGGCTGTCATGCGAAAAGACAGGGTTTGCGCATTCGACGACCGTTCCGCACGGCAACCGGACCGACCGTGCCGCATCCCGACACGCACATTCCGGAACGATCATCCCACGACGCGGAATGGCACGGATGTCCATATCCCGGCATGAAAGAAAGCAATTGTGATGGATAAGAAATTGGCGTAAATCAAACGTCACGTCCCAATAGCCCGACAAAAGAGAAAGGGTGGCGAATGACCGACATCGATATTTCCAGCATGAGCCTCGATGAACTGAAGTCTCTTCGCACGAAGGTAAACCGCGCCATCGACAGTTTCGACGAGCGGCGCAAGAAAGAGGCGCTGGCCGCAGCCGATGCAAAGGCGCGCGAATACGGCTTCTCCATTTCGGAACTCTTCGACACCGGAAAGAAGGGCGGAACACCGCCGCGCCCGGCGAAATACCGTCATCCCGAGAATCCCGAACTGACCTGGACCGGGCGCGGCCGACAGCCGCAATGGTACAAGGATGCCGTCGACGGCGGGGCGGATCCGGACGACATGCTGATCACGGCCTGACTGGACCAATCCGGGCCAAACCGGGCCCGATCAAGCCCCGCTCATACCACCACGCGCTGGGGTTCCTGCGGACCGACGTCGAACACACGCTTGTAGCGTTCGACCTCGACCGCAGGGCCCATCGCCTTGTTGGGATTGTCGCTGATCTTCACCGTCGGCCGCCCGTTCGCACTGACCGCCTTGCACACCAGAGAAAACGGCGCGAGCGCGTCATCTGAAACCAATCCGCGGAAATCATTGGTCAACAGCGTGCCCCAGCCGAACGACAGTCGCACACGCCCCCGGAAACGGGCCTGCAGTTCCAGCATCTTGTCCACGTCAAGTCCGTCCGAGAAGATCACCAGCTTCTGGCGGGGATCCTCGCCCCTGCTGCGCCACCACGCGATGGCCGTTTCCGCGCCTTGCGCCGGATCGCCGCTGTCGATGCGGATGCCCGTCCACCCCGCGAGCCAGTCCGGCGCACGCGCCAGAAACCCTTGGGTGCCATAGGTGTCCGGCAGGATGATGCGTAGATTTCCGTCATGCTCCTCCTGCCAGTCCTCGAGCACCTTGTAGGGCGCGCTGCGCAACGCGTCGTCGGTATCGGCCAACGCGGAATAGACCATCGGCAGTTCGTGGGCGTTGGTGCCGATCGCCTCGACCTCGCGGCGCATGGCGATCAGGCAGTTGGACGTCCCGATGAAATTCCCGTCCAGCCCTTCCTGCATCGCCTGCACGCACCAGTCCTGCCAGAGAAACGAATGCCGCCGTCGCGTGCCGAAATCGGCAATCCGCAGATCAGGCACGCCGCGAAGCCGTTCCACCTTTTCCCACAGCTTGGTCATCGCGCGCGCATAAAGCACCTGCAACTCGAACCGGCCCATGTGTTTCAGAACGGCGCGCCCACGCAATTCCATCAGCACCGCAAGCGCGGGAATTTCCCAAAGCATGACCTCGGGCCAGCTTCCTTCGAACGTCAGTTCGTACTGACCATCGCGCTTTTCGAGATGATAGGGTGGAAGCTGGAACGCCTCGAACCACGCCATGAAATCGGGCCGGAACATCTGCCGTTTTCCGTAGAACGTGTTTCCGCGCAGGAACGTCGATTCGCCCCGGCTCAGGCGCAGCGACCGGATATGATCAAGCTGTTCGCGGATTTCGCCCTCGTCGATCAATTCGGCCAGCCGGACCGAACGTGACCGGTTGATGAGCGAAAACTCCACATGCGTGTCGGGACGGTTGCGGTGCACCGACTGGCACATCAGGAGCTTGTAGAAATCGGTGTCGATCAGCGACCGCACGATCGGATCGATCTTCCATTTGTGATTGTAGACGCGTTGCGCGATGTCCATCGCCGCCTCCCCAGTTGCGGGCCTGTCGCGGGTCAGCCGGTGAGGTGGACGCCGGCCCCTGCCATGGCGGCGCGGGCGGAATCCCCCGACCCATTCAGGTCGATGGCCCGGCACAGGTCCTGCCGCACCTCGACCGTGAACCCGAGCCTGACCGCGTCCAACGCGGAAAAGTGCACGCAGAAATCCAGTGCGAGCCCGACCATGACCAGCCGGTCGATCCCGCATGTCCGCAGATACCCTTCCAGACCCGTGGGCGTGGAGCGATCGTTCTCGAAGAAAGCCGAATAGCTGTCGATGTCTCGCCGGAACCCCTTGCGCAGGATCAGGTGGGCGCGGTCCACCTCCAGCCCCGGATGAAACGCGGCCCCGGTGCTGCCCTGAACGCAATGGTCGGGCCACAGGACCTGTGGGCCATAGGGCATGTCGATCATATCCATCGGCGCGCGGTCCGGATGCTGCGATGCAAACGATGCATGGTCCGCAGGGTGCCAGTCCTGTGACAGGATCACGGTGGCCGCTGTCGCCATCGCGGCATTGATCGGCGCGACAAGCGCCGCACCGCCGGGCACTGCCAGCGCGCCACCCGCGCAGAAATCGTTCTGCATGTCGATGACCAGCAGGGCCTCGCGCGTCATGGGTCACTCCTTTTCGCTGCGTGACCCGCCAATCGCTACGCCAACCCCCCGGCCAAGGTCAACCGCGACGCCAGACCCCCTTGAAGCGCGCAGGCGGTCTGGCATAGGCCACCCGCCATGTTCACCATCGCCGCGCTCTATCACTTCACGCCCTTTCCCGACCCGGCGGCCATCCGTGGACCGCTGGCGCGCCTGTGCTGCAATCGGGGCGTCACCGGTTCGCTGCTGCTGGCACCCGAAGGCATCAACGGCACCATCGCCGGGTCACGCGGCGCCATCGATGCCGCGCTCGATCATATCCGCGCCCTGCCGGGCTGCGCCGACCTGGCGTGGAAGGAAAGCACCGCCGAAGCCCAGCCCTTCGGGCGGCTCAAGGTCCGGCTCAAGCGCGAGATCGTGACGATGGGCCAGCCTGACGTGGACCCCCGTGCGCGCACCGGCCATTACGTCGAACCCGCCGACTGGAACGCGCTGATCAGCGCACCCGACGTCGCCGTCATCGACACCCGCAACGATTACGAGGTCGCCATCGGCACCTTCGCGGGGGCAGTAGATCCGAAAACCGCCAGCTTCCGCGACTTTCCCGCATGGTGGGAGGCCAACAAGGCACGCTTTCACAACAAGCGGATCGCGATGTTCTGCACCGGCGGCATCCGCTGCGAGAAATCCACAAACTATCTGCTTGGTCAGGGCGTGGAAAACGTCTTTCACCTGAAGGGCGGCATCCTGAAATACCTTGAAGAGGTGCCCGCCGAAACGAGCCTCTGGCGCGGCGACTGCTTCGTGTTCGACGGGCGCGTGTCCGTGGGCCACGGACTTCGCGAAGGGACGCACATCCTCTGCCACGCCTGCCGCCGCCCGATCCTGCCCGAAGATCGCGACCGGCCGGAGTATGAACAGGGCGTGTCCTGTCACCACTGCGCCCGCGAAACCTCCGACGCCGACAAGACCCGATTCCGCCAACGCCAACGCCAGATCGCGCTCGCCAGCGCTCGCGGCGAACGCCACCTGGGCCGTGCCGACACCGACGTCCGACCGGGCGCGGCCGAGGGGCATCCCTGATCCTGCATCAGCCCCGCGCGGGTCGGCATCATGCACGCCCGCAAGGGCTTTCCGCCTCGCTGCCCGCACGGCGATGCATCCTTCGGCCTTGCCCCTCAAGGCGCGGCGGAGCGGGTGCGGCCTCTCGCACCGCCGCGCCCCATGGGCTATAGCACGCGCAGCGTCACGTCCCGGAGGCCCCCATGACCGCACCGAAACCCGTTGTCCTGTGCATCCTCGACGGCTGGGGCGCACGCAGCGACGCCACCGCCAACGCACCCGCGCTGGCCCATACCCCGACCTTCGACCGCATCATGGCGACATGCCCCCATGCGACCCTGACGACCCACGGCCCGGACGTGGGCCTACCCACCGGCCAGATGGGCAATTCCGAGGTCGGCCACACCAACATCGGCGCGGGCCGCGTGGTGGCGATGGATCTCGGGGCCATCGACCTTGCCATCGAGGACGGCAGCTTCGACCGGAACGACGCCATCCGCGCCTTCATCGACCGGCTCAAATCCACCGGCGGCACCGCGCACCTGATGGGCGTTGCGTCCGATGGCGGGGTGCATGGCCATATCACCCATATCCTCGCCGCCTGCCGGGTGATCGCGGGCGCGGGCGTGCCCGTGGCACTCCATGCCGTGACTGACGGGCGCGACGTGGCCCCGTCCTCAGCCCCCGGCTTCATCGACCGCCTGCAGGCCGATCTGCCGGACGGCACGCACATCGTCACGGTCACGGGGCGGTATTTCGCAATGGACCGCGACAACCGCTGGGACCGGGTGCAGACCGCCTATGCCGCCATGGTCCAAGGGCAGGGGGCGGCCGCCGACAGCGCCGCCGCTGCCGTCATGCGGGCGCACGCCACGGGAAAGACCGACGAATTCATCCCCGCCACGGTGATCGGCGACTTCGCGGGCGCACGCGACGGCGACGGGTTCTTCTGCCTGAACTTCCGCGCCGACCGGGCGCGCGAGATACTGCGCGCCATCGCCCAGCCGGATTTCGACGCCTTCGACCGGGGCACGCCGCCGCTGTGGGCCGCAATCCTTGGAATGGTGGACTATTCCACCGACCACGATGCATGGATGACCGCAGCCTTCCCCAAGACCCCGGTCGTGAACACGCTCGGCGCATGGGTGGCCCGCCACGGCCTGCGCCAGTTCCGGCTCGCCGAGACGGAAAAATACCCCCATGTCACATTCTTTCTGAATGGCGGCAAAGAAACGCCAGAGGTGGGCGAAGACCGGTGCATGCCCCAGTCTCCCAAGGTCGCGACCTACGACCTTGCCCCCGAAATGGCATCTGTCGAGGTGACCGATGCCTTCGTGCAGGCCATCCGCGACGGTTATGACCTGATCGTGACCAATTACGCCAACCCCGACATGGTGGGCCACACCGGCGATCTGGAAGCCGCCATCAAGGCCTGCGAAGCCGTGGACCGTGGCCTTGCCGCCGTCACGGCCGCGCTGGCCGAAGCGGGCGGCACGATGATCCTGACCGCGGATCACGGGAACTGCGAAACCATGGTGGACCCCGATACCGGCGGCCCCCACACAGCCCACACGCTCAACCCCGTGCCGGTGGCGCTGGTGGGCGGGCCCGCAGGCGTCTCGCTGGCCGATGGGCGGCTGGCCGACATCGCACCGACGCTTCTGGCGCTCATGGGACTGGACACCCCAGCCGAGATGACGGGCCAGAGCCTGCTGCGGCACTGAGCGGCGCTGGACCCTGTTCCCCCGCCTGCTAGCTTGCATGGCAAGCAGGTGGCGGTCACATTGACGCCACCGGTGCGGGACAGGTCTGGCATCCGCATCGGCGACGCGGTTAGGGTGGCAGGACGCCGCACAGGGTCACGCGGGCGAAAGGACGAAACGGATATGAAATCACTCATGTGGGCGACGGTGGGGGGCGCACTTGCGGGCGCACTCCTGAGCACGCAACTGGCCGGGCCGCTTGTGGCGCAGGAAGCCGAAAACAAGAGTTCGGTGTATGAACAGCTTGACCTGTTCGGCGACATCTTCGAACGCATCCGCGCGCAGTATGTCGAGGAAGTGGATGCCGCCGATCTGATCGAGGCGGCGATCAACGGCATGCTCACGTCGCTCGACCCCCATTCCAGTTACCTGTCGCCCGACGACGCCAGCGACATGCGCGTGCAGACGCGTGGCGAATTCGGCGGTCTCGGAATAGAGGTCACGCAGGAAAACGGGTTCGTGAAGGTCGTGTCGCCCATCGACGGCACGCCCGCCGAAGAGGCCGGGATCGAAGCCGGTGATTTCATCACGCACGTGGACGGCGAACCGGTACTTGGCATGGCGCTGGACGAAGCCGTCGATCTGATGCGCGGTCCGGTGGGGTCGGAAATCGTCATAACGGTGGTCCGCGAAGGGCTGGAAAACCCGTTCGACATCACCATCGTGCGCGACACGATCAAGCTGACCGCCGTGCGCACCCGCACCGAGGGGAATACCGTGATCCTGCGGGTCACGACCTTCAACGACCAGACCTTCGAAAACCTCGAAAGTGGATTGAACGAAGCCGTGGCGGAACTGGGCGGCATCGAGAACGTCAGCGGTTTCGTGCTGGACCTGCGCAACAACCCCGGCGGGCTGCTGACACAGGCGATCCGGGTGTCGGATGCGTTTCTCGACGCGGGTGAGATCGTCTCGACCCGTGGGCGCGACCTGGCCGACAGCGAACGCTACAACGCCAGCGAAGGCGACCTTGCCGAAGGCAAGCCCATCGTCGTGCTCATCAACGGCGGATCGGCATCGGCATCGGAAATCGTCGCGGGTGCGCTGCAGGATCACCGTCGCGCCATCGTCGTCGGCACGAAGAGCTTCGGCAAGGGTTCGGTGCAGACCGTGATGCCGCTGCGGGGGGACGGCGCGATGCGTCTGACGACGGCGCGATACTACACTCCGTCAGGTCGGTCGATCCAGGCGCTTGGCGTGGCGCCTGACATCATCGTCGCGCAGCCCCGCCGCGACCCCGAAACGGAAGCGGAAGCAGGCGCGGAAAACGATGAGGAGACCCTCGACCGGACCGAAGCCGACCTGCGCGGCAGCCTGACCAACACGGATGTGTCGGACGAGGAAAGGAAGATGCTCGAAGAAGAAGAGGCCCGCGCCCGTGCAACCGCAGAACTGCGCGAAGAAGACTACCAGCTGGCCTACGCCATCGACATCCTCAACGGCTTGTCGGTCTTTTCGGTCCGCAACTGACCCGACCCTGTCATGGCGCGCGCCGTCGCGCCATGACGCCCCACGCGACCGGCCACCGGGCGCGCATGGCTTGCCCCGCGTTCGGCGACGCAGCATAGTCAAGCCATGTGTACGCCGTTCGACCGAACCCTTCCCCTGCATGGCCCTGATGCGACCGCCGCGCTGGCAACGGCGCTTGCGCCCCTGTGCAGTGGCGGCGACACGATCGCGCTCTGGGGCGGGATCGGTGCCGGCAAGAGCCACTTCGCCCGCGCCCTGATCACCGCGCGGCTGGCACCGCTCGGCCGGTCCGAAGATATCCCATCGCCCACCTTCACTCTGGTACAGTGCTACGACGCGGGCGATCTGGAAATCTGGCACAGCGACCTCTACCGCCTTAGCCATCCCGACGAGGTGCTTGAACTCGGGCTGGACGACGCGTTCGGTCGGGCCCTGTGCCTGATCGAATGGCCGGATCGGCTGGGGCCCGACCTGCCCGCCCACGCGCTGCACCTGCACCTCGATCCCGGCGCGGGGCCGGACGACCGGATCGTGCGGCTGCACGCCACCGGCGGCGACTGGACAGGGCGACTGGAGCCGATGCTCGACCGGATGACCGTCAGTCATGCATGACACCACCTGTGATGACTTCCTGTCAGATGCAGGCTGGGGAACGGCTGCAGCTGCGGCACTGGCGGGCGACGCTTCCGCACGGCGATACTTCCGCTTGCGCCAGGACGATGGCCGCCGCGCGGTCCTGATGACCGCGCCACCCGCGCCCGACGACAGCACGGCGCGCTTCGTCGCCGTGGCCCGGGCGCTGGACGAAAGGGGCGTCCGCGTGCCCGCCATTCTGGCGGCGCGCCCCGATGCCGGTCTTGCCCTGCTCGAAGATCTGGGCGACGCGGTCTTCGCCCGCGTGATCGACGCCGATCCGGCGGCCGAACCGACGCTCTACGAGGCAGCGGTCGACCTCCTGGCCGCCCTGCAGCGCCATCCCGCGCCCGCCGACCTGCCTGCCCCGGATGCCGCCGCGCTCGCCGCCATGACCGCGCCCGCCGCCGACTGGTACGTCGGGCACGGCACGCCACAGCCCGCGTTGGCCGCCGCGCTGTCGCAGACGCTGACACCGGTGCTGTCCAGTCTGGATGACAGCCCGCGCGTTCTGGCACACCGGGATTTCCATGCCGAGAACCTGATCTGGCTGCCGCTGGGCACCGGCACCGGGCGGGTCGGGGTACTGGATTTTCAGGATGCCTTTGCGGGTCACGCGGCCTATGATCTCGTGTCGCTGCTGGAAGACGCGCGCCGCGACCTTGCCCCCGGCCTGCGCGCCAGGTTGACCGCCCGCCATGCCGCAGCCACCGGAACCGACCCGGCGACGCTTGACCGGACACTCGCGATCCTTGGGGCCCAACGCAACCTGCGCATCCTTGGCGTTTTCGTGCGGCTGGCCCGCGCCGACGGCAAGCCGCGCTATCTGTCGCTCCTGCCGCGGGTCTGGGGGCACCTGATGGGCGATCTTGCGCATCCGGCCCTTGCGGACCTGCGCCGGATCGTGACCCATGCCCTGCCGCCCCCCGACCCCACCCTGCTGAAGGAGCTTGCCCGCGATGCCCGATGACACCACGCGCAGACCCGATGCCGTGATGCTGTTCGCCGCGGGGTTCGGTACCCGCATGGGCGCGCTGACCCATGATCGGCCCAAGCCGCTGATCCGCGTGGGCGGTCGCGCGCTCTTGGATCACGCGCTGGGGCTGGTGGATGCGGCGGGGGTCACGACCCGCGTCGTGAACGCCCATTACATGGCCGACCAGATCGCGGCGCATCTGGCCGGAACCAACGCCGCGCTGTCGCTGGAAGAGCCGGACATCCTCGAAACCGGGGGCGGCTTGCGCGCTGCATTGCCGCTGCTGGGGCCGGGTCCGGTGTTCACGTTGAATACCGACGCGGTCTGGACCGGACCGAACCCGCTGATCGCCCTGCAAAAGGCGTGGGATCCCGCGCGCATGGACGCGCTGCTGCTGCTGCTGCCCGCGAACCGGGCCCGCGGTCATGGCGGCGCGGGGGATTTCACCCTGACGGCGAACGGACGGATCGCGCGGGGCGGCGACCTTGTCTATACCGGCGCGCAGATTGTCGATCCGACCGGGCTGGGAAGCATCCGGCAGACCGCGTTTTCGCTCAACCGGCTGTGGGACCGCATCGCGGCGGATGGGCGGTTGTTCGGGCTGATCCACAAGGGCGGCTGGTGCGATGTGGGACATCCCGACGGCATCGCGGAAGCCGAGGCGATGCTGGTCAACCCGCCCGCGCTGCTGCCATGACGCAACCCGCGCCACAGATGCGCGGGCTTTATGCCGTCGCGCCCGGCGTCGATTTTCCGGCGGCGCTGGTCGCGGGGCTGCGCGTGCGCTTCGCGAACCATCCGCCGGAAGCGCTGGCGCGCACCACGGTCTATGTCAACACCCGCCGCATGGCCCGGCGGATCGCGGACCTGTTCGCGGATGGACCGGGCGTGCTGCTGCCACGGTTGCGGCTGGTCACGGACATCGGTCGTGCCGGGGCTGCCGACCTGCCGCCCGCCGTGCCCGCGCTGCGGCGACGGCTGGAACTGGCCCGGCTGGTGGAGGCGTTGATCCGTGCCGAACCCGACCTTGCGCCGCGCGATGCCGCGTTCGATCTGGCCACGTCGCTGGCGACGCTGATGGACGAAATGCAGGGCGAAGGCGTGGGCATCGATGCCATCGCGGGGCTGGACGTGACCGACCTGTCGGGCCACTGGGCGCGCAGCCAGAAGTTCCTCGCTCTGGTGGGCGCGTTTCTCGACGCCGATCCAACGGCCCCCACCGATCCCGAGGCCCGCCAGCGCCGCATGGTGGACTTGCTGGTCGACCGCTGGGCGGAAACCCCGCCAGCGGATCCGGTGATCGTCGCCGGGTCTACCGGATCGCGGGGTACGACGGCGCGGCTCATGCAGGCGGTGGCGGGGTTGCCCTGTGCTGCTGTCGTGCTGCCGGGCGTGGATCGCGACATGCCTGGTACCATCTGGGCCGGCCTGACCGATCCCCGCCAGCAGGAGGACCACCCGCAGTACCGCTTCGCGGCGCTTGCAAGGTCCATGGGCACCGACCCCGCCTCGATCCCCGACTGGGTTGACGCCCGACCGCCAAGCCCTAAGCGCAACGCGCTGGTGTCGCTGGCGCTGCGGCCCGCGCCGGTCACCGATGGCTGGCGGCGCGACGGGCCTGCGCTGGGATGCCTGCGCGCTGCGACCGAGGGTATCAGCCTGATCGAAGCCCCCGATCCGCGCGCCGAGGCGCGCGCGATCGCGCTCTGCCTGCGAGATGCGCTGGAGCGGGGCCGAACCGCCGCGCTGATCACGCCCGACCGCATGCTGACCCGCCGGGTCGCGGCCGAACTGGACCGCTGGGGGATCGTGCCCGATGACAGCGCGGGCGAACCGCTGCGCCAGACCGCCGCGGGGCGGCTGATCCGCCATGTGGCCGCCCTGATGGGCGAACGCCTGACAGCGGAAGCACTGGTGACGATCCTCAAGCATCCGTTGGTGCACAGCGCGGGGGGGCGGAACCAGCACCTGTTGTGGGTGCGCGCGCTTGAGGTCGCGCTGCGCCGGTTCGGCCCACCTTTCCCCGACGCGGCGTCTCTGGCGGGCTGGGCCGGGCAGCGTCACGCGCAGCGCCCCGATGCGCGCGACCCCCGACCTTGGGCCGAGTGGGTCGCAGCGTGCCTGACCGGGCTCGAAGACGACACCGCCCGCCCGCTGGCCGACCGGCTGGAGACGCTTCTGGACCGGGTGTCGCAGCTTGGGCTTGGGGCCGAAGGCTGCCACAGCGCACAGCGGGTCTGGACCGATCCGGACGGGCGCAAGGCGCGCGCGGCGCTCGATGCTCTTCTGGCCGAAGCCCCCCACGCCGCCCACATGGCCCCGCCCGCGTTCCGCGCCGTTCTCGACAGCGTGCTGGGGGAGGAGTTGCGCAACGCCGTCGTCCCCGATGCGCGGGTGATGATCTGGGGCACGCTGGAGGCGCGCGTGCAGGGGGCAGAACTTGTGATCCTTGGCGGGCTGAACGATGGGACATGGCCGGAACTGCCCGCGCCGGACCCCTGGCTCAACCGCAGGATGCGCGCGGCGGCGGGGCTGCTGTTGCCGGAGCGCCGGATCGGGCTCGCGGCGCATGATTTCCAGCAGGCCATCGCGGCACCCCGGGTCGTGCTGTCGCGCGCGCGCCGCAATGCCGACGCGGAAACCGTGCCGTCGCGCTGGCTGAACCGGCTCGTGAACCTCATGTCGGGGTTGCCCGGCCAGAACGGCGCGGACGCGGTCACGGAGATGCGCGACCGGGGTGCCGCGTGGACGGCGATGGCCGCCGCGATGGACCGGCCCGCCACGCCCGCGCCCGCCGCACCCCGGCCCGCGCCGCGCCCGCCCGTGGCCGCCCGCCCGCGCACGTTGCCGGTAACGGATATCGAACGGCTGATCCGCGACCCCTATGACATCTATGCCAAGCGCATCCTGCGGCTGCGTCCTCTTGATCCGCTGCACCGCGACCCCGACCCGCGCGACCGGGGCAGCGTCCTGCACGAAGTGATGGAGCGCTTCATTCCCGATTTCGCCAGCCTGCCCCCGGAAGACCGCGTCCCGCGTCTTCTGGACACCGCGCGCGCCGTGCTTGCCGCGAAGGTGCCGTGGCCCGTGGCGCGGCGGCTGTGGCAGGGCCGACTGGCGCGGGTGGCGGACACCTTCATGGCCGAGGAGGAGGATCGCCATACGCTGGCGGTGCCCTGCGCCTATGAACAGAAGGGCGCGCTTTTGCTGCCGGAGGTGGATTTCACCGTGACGGGCCGCGCCGACCGGGTGGACGTGACCGACGACGGTGATCTTGTGATCTATGACTACAAGACAGGTACGCCGCCCAGTGCCAAGCAGCAGAAGCAGTTCAACGCGCAGCTTCTCTTGCTGGCCCTGATCGCCGAGACGACCGGGTTCGAGGCCGTTCCGGCGGCACCTGTGCGACGCGCGGCGTATCTTGGGCTGGGCAACACGTCCGCCACGGTCGATGCACCGCTGGCGGAGATCCCACCCGCCGAAGCTCGCGCGCGGCTGGCGCGGCTGATCGCCCACTACGACGACCCGTCCCGGGGATATGCTGCGCAAACCGCGCCGCTATTTCAGGACGCCGGCGGCGATTACGCGCATCTGGCCCGCGCCGGGGAATGGGACCTCGGCAGCCCGCCCGTGCCCGAGGATGTCGGGCAATGACCTTGCGGGACGACACCCTGTGCCCCGACCGGGACGACCCGGCCAAGGGTCCGGCCAAGGGTCCGGCACGCGATGACGCGACCCTGCGCCAGATCACGGCAGCCGATCCGGGCCGGTCCACGTGGCTTGCGGCCAATGCGGGGTCGGGCAAGACCCGCGTGCTGACGGACCGGGTGGCGCGGCTGTTGCTGGCGGGCACACCGCCACAGAACGTCCTGTGCCTGACCTATACCAAGGCCGCCGCATCCGAGATGCAGAACCGCCTGTTCCGGCGGCTGGGCGGCTGGGCGATGACCGGCGACGCCGACCTGCGCGCGGCACTCGCCGATCTGGGCGTGACCGGCGCACTGGACGATGCAGCGCTGAATGGCGCGCGGCGGCTGTTCGCGCAGGCCATCGAGACGCCGGGCGGCCTGAAGATCCAGACGATCCACGCGTTCTGTGCCGCACTCCTGCGCCAGTTCCCGCTGGAGGCCGGGGTGTCGCCCGGGTTTGCCGAACTGGACGACCGGAGCGGGCAGGCCCTCGCCGATGCGGTTCTGGACCTGCTGGCGGACGGGCCGGGAGCGGCGGTGATCGACGATGTGGCGCGCCACCTGTCCGACGACCGGCTGGCGGATTTGGCGCGCGCGATCCTGTCCCGGCGCGCGGCGTTCGGACCGCCAATGGACATGAATGCCTGCCTTGCCGCCCATGACCGGCCGCCCGGTTTCGACGACGCGGCACTTCTGGGCGAGGTCTTTGCCGGGGGCGAGGATGCGCTGATCACGGCGATGCTGCCCGCGTTGCTGTCCAAGGGCGGGAACGACACGAAGGCGGCGATCAGACTGCAGCCGGTCGTCGGGCGCATCGAAACGCTGGACGGGTTGCGGGTGCTGGAGGACGTGCTGTTGTTCGGGTCCGGCGCGGCGATGCCCTTCGGCCCCAAGATCGGCGCGTTCCCGACCAAGCCCACCCGCGCATCCCTTGGACCGACGATCACCGATCCGCTGGACGATCTGATGCAGCGGGTGGCGGATGCGCGGCAGACGCGGCTGGCGCTGGCATCGGCCCGGCGCACGGCGGCGCTGCACCGGTTCGCGGCGCTGCTGCTTCCTGCCGTTGCGGCACAGAAAACCGCGCGCGGGGTGCTGGATTTCGACGACCTGATCCTGCGGGCGCGCGACCTGCTGACGGCCAAGGCCGCCGCCGATTGGGTGCTATTCAAGCTCGACGGGCGGATCGACCACATCCTTGTGGACGAGGCGCAGGATACGTCACCGCCGCAATGGGACGTGATCGCCCATCTGGCGCAGGAACTGACCGCCGGTGCGGGCGCGCGCGACGGGGTCGACCGCACGATTTTTGTCGTCGGCGACAAGAAGCAGTCGATCTATTCGTTCCAGGGTGCGGATCCGGCCAGCTTCGACCGGTTGCGCGACAGGTTCGACACGGCGCTCGCGGCGCTGGGGCCGGGATTGCAGACCACGGCGCTGGAACATTCGTTCCGGTCCTCGCCCGCGATCCTGCAGGCGGTGGACGCGACGCTGGCGCCGCCCGAACTGGCGGCCGCCGTGGGTGGCGCGGGCGTGCACCGCGCGTTCAAGACCGACCTGCCGGGCCGCGTGGACCTGTGGCCGCCCGTGGCACCCGAACCCGAGGACAAGGACGACCGGCCGTGGTCGGACCCTGTCGACGTTCTCAGCCCGCAAGCTCCGGCGGCGAAGCTGGCCGACGCCATCGCGGGCGAGTTGCGCCGCCTGATCGACGCGGGGGAAACCGTGCCGGACGGCAAGGGCGGGCGCGTGGCGCTGCACGAAGGGCATGTCCTGATCCTCGTGCGGACGCGCGGGGCGCTTTACCGGGCGCTGATCCGGGCGTGCAAGGCGGCGAAGCTGGACATCGCCGGGGCCGACCGGCTGCGCATCAGCCGCGATCTGGGCGTGCAGGACCTGATGGCGCTGCTGGCGTTCCTTGCGCTTCCCGAAGACGACCTGTCGCTCGCGGCATCGCTGCGGTCGCCGCTGTTCGGCTGGTCCGAGGACGCGCTCTATCGGCTGGCGCAGCCGCGCAAAGGCACGCTTTGGGAAGCTCTGCGCAACGGGCATCGGGGCAGCCCCGCGCACGGGATGCTGACCGACCTGCTGGAACAGGCGGATTTCCTGCGCCCCTACGATCTGCTGGAACGCGTCCTGATCCGCCATCGCGGGCGGGAACGGCTGGTCGCGCGCCTTGGCACGGAGTGCGAGGAAGCCGTGGATGCCCTGCTGGCCGAAGCGCTGGCCTTCGAGCAGGGCAATATTCCCAGCCTGACCGGGTTTCTGGAATGGATGCGGAACGACAGCCTTGAGATCAAGCGGCAGGTCGACAGTGCCGGGCGGCAGGTCCGGGTGATGACGGTGCACGGCGCGAAGGGGCTGGAAGCGCCGCTGGTGATCCTGCCGGATTGCGCGCCACCGGTGCAGCGCCTGCAGGCACCCAAGATCCTGATCGACGATGCGGGGCGCGCGATCTGGACACCGGCCGCGCCGGACATGCCCGACCTGCTGGTGCCGGCCCGGACCACTGCCGAGGCACGGCAGGCGGATGAGGCGTTGCGCCTGCTCTACGTGGCGATGACGCGGGCGGAAAGCTGGCTGTGGGTCTGCGCGGCGCTGGGGCAGAAAGCGCCCATGGGACCGGGCTGGCACGACCGGGTCGCCGATGGGCTGGCGACGCTGGGGGCCGCGGCGCTGGACACGCCGGTCGGGCCCGGACTGCGGCTGACCCATGGCGACTGGCACGCACCGCCATTGCACCCGGTATCGCCGACCGTCGCGCCAGCGGCAGCCCTGCCCGCGTGGGTCAGCCATGCGCCTGCCGCCGCCGCGCCGCTGCCCGGCCCGATCACGGCCACGGGCCTCGGCGGGGCCAAGGCGCTGCCAGGGGATGCAGGACTGGACGAGGAGACGGCGATGACGCGGGGCAGTCATCTGCACCTGCTGCTCGAACATCTGCCCGCCTGGCCAGAAGCGGCATGGATATCGGTGGCTCCGGACCTGCTGCGCATGGCCGAAGAACCGCCCGATCCCGCCACGATCCCCGATCTGGTGGACGAGGCGATCGGCGTGCTGACCGATCCGGCGCTGCGTCCGATCTTCGGCCCCGGGAGCATGGCCGAAGTGCCGCTGTCCTGTCCGCTGCCGGGGTTGCTGCCCGCCCCGCACGACCGGCTGAGCGGGACGATCGACCGGCTCGTGCTGACGCAGGATCGGGTCCTTGCCGTGGACTTCAAGTCGAACGCCACCATCCCGGAGTCGCCTGACATGGTGCCCGAGGGCATCCTGCGGCAGATGGGGGCCTATGCGGCGGCGCTGGAGGTGATCTATCCAGACCGCGCCGTCGACGTGGCGCTGCTGTGGACACGCGCGCCGCGCCTGATGACACTCGCCCCCGATCTGGTCATGGCGGCCCTGCACAGGGCGCGGGGCGGACCGGGGGCTGCTTGACGCCACCTGACCCGGTTCATACCTTGGGACTGTCCGCATGCGCCAAGGAGGATACCATGGCTACGCAATCCGTCACCGACGACACGTTCGACGCCGAAGTGAAACAGTCCCCCATCCCGGTGGTCGTGGATTTCTGGGCGGAGTGGTGCGGTCCCTGCCGCCAGATCGGTCCTGCCCTGGAGGAAATTGCAACCGAGATGAAAGGCCGCGTGAAGATCGTGAAGATCAACGTCGACGAGAACATGAAGACCGCGCAGGCGCTGCACATCCGCGGCATCCCGGCGCTGTTCATCTACAAGAACGGTGCCGTGGTATCGAACAAGACCGGTGCCGCCCCCAAGGCTGCGTTGCAAAGCTGGATCGAAGGCGCGATCTGATCCTGCGTCCGCGTCGCGCGGCGACCCCGGCACGGGGTCGCCGCTTGCGTGACTGTCCTAAAGTATAGTTCCGGTATCCTTTTCCCTGTTGCGATCCGCGACACCGGGCTTGGGCTGTTTCGGTTTGCGGGTTAGGGTCACGACACACCGCTGCCCGATCCGTGGATTGTTCCTGCCATGACCCGACGCGTTGCCGCCGCCACGGCACCACTTTTCGCGCGCCGCATGGCGCAGGTACGCGGCAAGCGCCGCAGGTGCCCGCATGTGGGCCAGGCGGACGGCTGACGATGGGCACCGCGACGCGCAAGACCCGGTGGTCACTGCTTCAGCCGGTTCTGGCCCTCGTGGTCGTCGGTATGGTTTTCGGGTTCATCGCGATCATCGTCACCGATATCTCCCGCAAGCTGGACTCGCTCGGCGCGGCGGCATCGGACGACCTGCAATGGCAGGTGGCGCAGGTCGAGATCGACTACCTCGTTCTGCTGCGCACCATGGAAACCACGCAGTCGGACCCCGCACTGGCCGACCTGCGCGCCGCGTTCGACGCATTCGAAAGCCGTCTGGCACCGCTGCGCGTTGGTCGTGTGTTCGGAGAGCTGCGGGCGGATCCCGACTTTGCCGAACCATTGTCCGCGCTGGCACAGGCCATCGACGCAGCCATTCCCGTGATCGACGGCCCGGATGACGCCCTGCTTTCCGCCCTGCCCGACCTCACGCACACGTACGCGGATGCCAGAGACGAGGTCAGACAGGTCACCGAGGTCGGTATCGCCCATATCGCCGGCAGAGCGGACGGCAGCCGCATCAGTGCCGCGGGCACGCTGCAACGTCTTGGCTTTCTCACCATCTCGCTGCTTGGATTGATGCTGGCGCTGCTGGCGAACACGTGGCGGCTTTACCGCACGGCGCGGGAAAGTTCCGTCGCGGCGGAACGCAGCGCCGCCCGCATGGCCGCCGTCGTCGAAACCGCGCTCGACGGTGTTGTCATCACCGACATCTCGGGCACGGTCCGCGATTTCAACCGCGCCGCGGAAATCATCCTTGGCTGCAGCCGGGATGCGGTGGTGGGGCGCCATGTCCGGGACACGATCATTTTCGCGGACCAAATGCCGCTGCCGCGTGCGGAGGCGATCCGCGACGGCATGTCGCGCGAACCGACGCCACCCGTCGGTCCCCGCGCCGATGGCGGAACCTTTGCCACACGAACCGCGACGCGGCTGTCGGGGGAGGTCTTTCCGCTGGAGGTGTCGGTCACGACAACGCGCGATCCCGACGGCGCGGCGCTTACGGTCTTTTTCCTGCGGGACATCACCCATCGCGCGAACGCGGACCGCGACCTGCGGGCCGCCCGCGATGCGGCACTTGCCGGAGAGCGCGCAAAGCAGCGCCTGCTGACGGTGATGAGCCATGAGATGCGCACGCCGCTGAACGGAATTCTTGCGACGCTCGAACTGCTCCAGGCCACGCAGTTGACCGAAAAGCAGGCCAAATACCTCGCGATGATCGAGGATTCAGGCGCGCTCCTGCTGCACCATGTGGATGACGTGCTCGACATCTCGAAGATGGAGTCGGGCAGCGCCGTGGGCGAAGGGCGTCCGATCGATTTTGGCGCGATCATGCACGACGTCGCCGCCGAAATGGCGCCGCTTGCGGCGCGTAACAACTCCAGGATCACCGTCACGCTACCGGACCAGACGCGTGTCACCGGCGATCCCATCGCGCTGCGGCGCGTGCTGATGAACCTTGTGGGCAACTCCGCGAAGTTCACGTCGGATGGCGTGATCGACATGTCGGCGGACCGTTTGGGGTCGGGGGACGTGGTGGAATTCTGCATCGCGGATACCGGCATCGGGATCGATCCGCAGGACCACGACCGGATTTTCGACGACTTCTATACGCTGGATGCATCCTATGATCGGGCCCAGGCCGGCACCGGGCTTGGCCTTGGGGTCGTGCAGCGGCTTGTGCGGCAGATGGGCGGCGACATCGGGCTGGAAAGCGAACCGGGCGAAGGCAGCCTGTTCTGGGTGCGCGTGCCGTTGCCCCCGTTGTCATCGCCCGCGATGGAGCGCGGCGAGACGATCAACGCGATCGACACCAACGGTCGCCCGCTGGACGTTCTCGTGGTCGAGGACAACGAGATCAACCGGATCGTCGTGCGCGAGATGCTCGAGGCCGCGGGTCATGTCGTGACCGAGGCACTGGATGGTGGTGAAGGCGTCGAACAGGCCGCCGCGCGTCGGTTCGACCTGATCCTGATGGATATCAGCATGCCCGAGATGGATGGGGTCGAAGCGACGCGGCGCATCCGGTCTGGTGGCGGTCCGTGCAGCGACACGCCGATCATCGCCCTGACCGCCAACGCGCTGCTCCACGAGGTGTCGATCTTCCGGGACGCCGGGATGAACGAAACGATCACCAAGCCGATCTCGCGGCGGACCCTGGACCGCGCGCTTGTGCTGGCGCGGGATCGGCGGCTGCCCGTGGATGCAGCCCAAGACGCGAAGCCTGTCGCGCCGCCCGCACCGGTGGCGAAGCCAGCGAAACACACCGCGGCGCTGGATCGCGCGCAACTGGACACGCTTCGCACCGAAATCGGGCGTGCGCGGGCTGATGCGCTTCTGGCCCGGTTCATCATCGAAGCGGACGCGGTCATCGCCGACCTGTCGCGACGCGGGCCAGACGGAATCGACGCCACGCTGTCCGAAATCCACAAGCTTGCCGGGTCCGCCGCGATGTTCGGGACGACCCGACTTTACGAACGGCTGCGGGAATTCGACGAGATGGGCAAGACCGGACGCGCTGCCGACGTGCCCGACCGGTTGGCCGAACTGCACCGCATATGGGGGGACACGCGCACGCTGCTGGTGGCGGTTGCCGGAAAAGGAACATCCTGACATGTCACGCGGCGGACGGCGAAGGGCGACACCTGCATCCGAGATACAGGTTGTCGCCGTGCCTTCCGGCGCACTACTGTAAGGTGCCAGGGCAGACTATCCGGAGCCGCCGATTTGAAGATCCTCATTGCCGACGACCATGATCTTGTTCGTGACACGCTTGCGGCGTTTCTCGAAGCCGAAGGCGGCATAATGGTGGAAACGGTCGAAAACCTCGATCAGGCGCTTGCGGCGGTCGACCGGAACGGGGCCTATGATCTTGTGTTGCTCGACTACACGATGCCGGGCATGAACGGGCTTGACGGTTTGACCCGCGCCATGGCCGCGAACGGTGGGAAACCGGTCGCAATCATGTCCGGCACTGCGCCGCGTGCCATCGCGCAGGACGCATTGGACGCAGGGGCGATCGGGTTCCTGCCAAAGACACTGCCCGCGAAATCGCTGGTAAACGCGATCCGCTTCATGGCCGCAGGCGAAGTCTATGCGCCGGTCAAGTTCATGACGACCGAAGACGTCGTGGAATCCAACCCCCTCGCCAGCAAACTGTCCAACCGCGAAATGCAGGTCCTGAGCGGGCTGTGTCGCGGTCTTGCCAACAAGGAGATCGCGCGGGAGCTGGACCTGCAGGAAGTGACCATCAAGCTCCACGTCAAGACGTTGTGCACCAAGCTGGAAGCGAAGAACCGCACCCATGCCGCGATGATCGCCAAGGAGGCGGGCATCTTCTGACCGACCGCCCGCTTGAGCCGCGCCGTTTCAGCGGTCATACAGCGGGCAGGTGAAACGGAGGCGTCATGGCAGAGAGCAGTTTTCCCGGCTGGCACGGCACGACGATCATCGGCGTACGCCGTGGCGGGCGCGTGGTGGTGGCGGGCGACGGACAGGTGAGCCTTGGACAAACGGTCATCAAGGGCAGTGCCCGCAAGGTGCGCAGGCTCAGCCCCGGCGGCTTCGACGTGGTGGCGGGCTTTGCCGGATCGACCGCCGATGCCTTCACGCTGCTGGAGCGGCTTGAGGCCAAGCTGGAAGGCGCGCCGGGGCAGCTTGCCCGCGCCAGCGTGGAACTGGCGAAGGACTGGCGCACCGACAGGTATCTTCAGAAGCTCGAAGCGATGCTGATCGTCACCGATGGCCGGGACATGTTCGTCATCACCGGTGGCGGTGACGTTCTTGAACCGGAATACGACGTGGCGGCCATCGGGTCTGGCGGCAACTTCGCGCTCGCGGCCGCCCGGGGGCTCATGTCGGATACGTCGCTTGGTGCCGAGGATGTGGCCCGCAAGGCAATGGGCATCGCCGCCGACATCTGCGTGTACACCAACGGGAACCTGACGGTCGAAATCATCGACGGCTGACGCGGCGGTCTGTCTGCGCTTTCCGGAACCGTCTGAGCGCCTCGACACGTCAGACGTGGCGTGGTGATGCACGAACGCAAGCATGACCTGTGCGCTTGGCCAAGCATGTCCGCGATCTGCAAAACTTGGTTCCCACTTGCGCACAAGATGCACTAGTTTTGCCGCGGCGGCATTCTCGGACCGCGGCATCACGATGGAGACAGGGTAATGGACATGATGGCAGGCGCAGCACTGTTTATGCTGATTATCATGACGGGCGGGGCGATTTATGCTTTCGTCACCGGCTATCCGGGCAAGCCCGGCAAGGACTGATCCCGGCAGGCGTCCGCGGCGCGGGCCAACGGCGCCGCGGACCTTTCGGGCTAGAGCACGTAACGGCTGATATCGGCGGATTTCGCCAAAGCCCCAAGGTGGCTTTCCACGAAGGCACGGTCAAGCGTGACCGTGTCGCCCGACCTGTCCGGTGCCGTGAAGCTCAACTCCTCGAACACCCGTTCCAGCACAGTGTAGAGTCGCCGCGCGCCGATGTTCTCGATGCTGCGGTTCACCTCCGCCGCGATTTCCGCAAGCGCGCGAATGCCGTCTTCGGTGAAGTCGACAGTCACGCCTTCGGTCGCCATCAGGGCGGTGTACTGACGCGTCAAGGCGTTGTCGGTTTCCGTGAGGATGCGCACGAAATCGTCTTCGGTCAGGGCGCGCAGTTCGACCCGGATCGGCAGACGTCCCTGCAGTTCCGGCAGCAGGTCCGACGGCTTCGCGAGGTGAAAGGCCCCGGATGCGATGAACAGGATATGGTCCGTCTTGACCGATCCATGTTTCGTGCTGACGGTCGTGCCTTCGATCAGGGGCAGCAGGTCGCGCTGCACGCCTTCGCGGCTGACATCGGCACCGCGCGCGTCGGATCGGGCGCAGACCTTGTCGATCTCGTCGATGAACACGATCCCGTTTTCCTGTGCGGCCTCCAGCGCGGTCCGGGTCACGGTTTCGTCGTCCAGCAGCTTGTCCGCTTCTTCGTCGATCAGCACGTGATAGCTGTCGGCCACGGTCATCCGCCGCTTGACCTTGCGCCCGCCGAACGCCTTGCCGAACAGATCGCCGATGTTGAGCATGCCCGCCCCGCCCGGCTGGCCGGGAATGTCCATCATCGGCAAGGGGTTCGACGTGTCCTGCAGTTCGATGTCGATCTCGTGGCCATCAAGTTCGCCAGCGCGCAGCTTTTCACGGAACCGGTCGCGCGTGCCTTCACGTGCGTCCGTTCCGGCGATGGCGGTGATCACACGGTCCTCGGCATTCGCCTTGGCGCGGGTCTTCACATCCTCACGCATCTGTGCGCGGGTGTCGGCAATCGCCACGTCCACGAGATCCCGGACGATCTGTTCCACGTCGCGCCCGACATAGCCGACCTCGGTGAACTTGGTGGCCTCGACCTTGACGAAAGGCGCGCGCGCCAGCCGTGCAAGACGGCGGCTGATTTCGGTCTTGCCGACGCCGGTCGGACCGATCATCAGGATGTTCTTCGGATACACTTCGTCGCGCAGGTCGTCGGGCAACTGGCTGCGGCGCCAGCGGTTGCGCAGGGCCACTGCCACGGCGCGCTTGGCGTCGGCCTGCCCGATGATGAAACGGTCCAGTTCCGACACGATTTCGCGCGGGGTGAGGGTGGTCATGGGAACGCTGTCCTTCTTGGGTACCGGGAACCTAAACACGCGCCGGCCGGATGCAAGCGCCGCTCAGCGCGCGCGCTTGAGGTATACGTAGTACGCGCCGTCGCCGCCGTGGCGGAAGTGGGCGGGCGTGAGTTGAAGCACGATCGCGTCAAGCGGTGCCGTCCGTACCCAGTCGGGCACCTGGTGGCGCAGAATGCCGCGGCGCACCGGCATGATGCCACCGTCATCGCGATCCTTGCCCTTGCCGGTGATGACCAGAACCAGCCGCTTGCCATCGGCGTGAGCCGTCAGCAGGAACCGTGCCAGCGCCGGGTGTGCCTGAGCCAATGTCATGCCGTGCAGGTCTATCCGGGCTTCCGGGCGCAGTTTTCCACGACGCAGGCGCGCATGGGTGCGCCCATCCACCCGGGGCGTCGCCGCATCAAGGGCGCGGGCCGGATCGGGCGCGCGGTCCACCACCGGTGGCGGCGCAGGGGCGCGGCTGCCGATGCGGAACTGCGGCATGCGGGGCGCGTGGATCTGGACCGGCCGCGCAGCAGGCGCGGGTTCGTGATGTTCCGCTCCGCCATCGCCCGACATCAACGCCGCCTCCGAAACGTCGGAGGGTCGCAGCGGTTTGACCGTTTCGACTACCCGCGCCCAGAGCGCGCGATCATCGGCGGTTTGCCCCGGCGGGGTCTTGCGGCGGCGCGACATGGCATCGGGGCGCGCGCGATCAATCGCCCGTCGCGACCAGTTGCCAGTTCGGATCGTCGGCACGCATGTCGCGTGCAAAGGTCCATGTGTCGCGCTGGCGCACGATTTCGGTCGGGCTGCCTTCGACGACTTCGCCAGCGGGGTTCTTCACCACGGAGGTGAGTTCGGCCGTGAACCGGACAGTCAGCTCGGCGTCCCCGGACCCGTCGTCATAGGTCGCTTCGATCAGTTTCAGTTCGCGGATCCCGACGAATTTCGCTTCGATCCGCAGCGCCTGCCGCTCGCGTTCCGCGATGGCCTCGTTCAGGCTGTCCAGAACATCGGGTGCAATGAAGCCTTCGACGTCGGAAAGGTCGCCCGCCTTGAACGCCATCAGGATCATTTCGTAGGCACCTCGCGCGCCTTGCAGGAACTGGGTCACGCTGAAGTCGTTGTCGACACGCTTCATGTCGGCGAGGGCCTTGGCGGCATCGCTGTTCTGGGGAACATTGTCGATGATGTCGTGATCGGGCCCGCCTTCGATCACTTCGAACTCGGGGCGGTTCAGTTCGCGCAAATCTGATTTTTCCGACAGCGGCACCGGCGGCTTCTCGAACCCTTCGCGGGTGCCCAGAACGCTCTTGAGCCGCAAGATCAGAAATATGGCGACACCGGCGAGCACGAGTAGCTGGATCACTGCAGAGCTCATATCGGCCTCTCGGGGGTTGGGGTGGCGATCATCGTACGTTGCTCTTATGTAGGAGACGTGATCGGTCAAGTCCACCGGACAGGCGCGAACAGGCCTGATCGCAGCGAATGGAGTGTGGGGCAACATGTGGCTTCTGGCGGCGTTCATCGGGGTTCCTCTGATCGAAATCGCCCTTTTCATTCAAGTGGGCGGACTTCTTGGGCTTTGGCCCACACTCCTGATCGTGGTGTTGACGGCCATGGCGGGGACGGCACTTGTGCGGTCGCAGGGCATGGCGGCGCTTGGAAATATTCAGCGCTCGCTGGATCGTTTCGACAATCCGGGCGCTCCGCTGGCGCATGGCGCGCTGATTCTCGTGTCCGGCGTGCTGTTGCTGACGCCCGGCTTCTTCACGGACGCGATCGGTTTTGCGCTGCTGGTTCCCGCCGTCCGCGACCGTGTGATCGCGGTCTTGCGCAAACGGATCACGGTGCACGCCGTCCACACCGGCACGGCGACGCCCGGCGCAAACACGCGACCGGGGAGACCCGGCAGACCCGGCATCATCGATGGCGAGTTCCAGGAAATCGATCCGGACAGCATCCCGCCACGGCGCGGCGATGCGCCTTCGGGCTGGTCGCGAGACTGATCCGCGACAGTCTTGGGGCAACTTGTGAGCAGGGGCTCGATCTGCTAGCACGCGGCAACGCAGATTGATGGAGCGACCCATGGCCGACACCCCGAACGGTGCAGCACACCCGCAGCAACCCCAGGTCAAGATGCAGGTTCTGGCGCAGTATATCCGCGACCTGTCCTTTGAAAACATCCTCGCCCAGAAGGGTACCGGCGGCGAAGTGAAGCCTGACGTTCAGGTTCAGGTCGGACTGGATGCGAAGAAGCGCAGCATCGAAAACCAGTACGAAGTGCTGACAAAGTTCACCATCACGTCGAAGAACAAGGACACCGGCGACGTCCTGTTCGCGATGGAAGTCGATTACGGCGGTGTTTTCCTGATCGAGGGCATCCCGGAACAACAACTGCATCCGTTCCTTATGATCGAATGCCCGCGGATGCTGTTTCCATTCGTGCGTCGGATCGTGTCGGACCTGACCCGTGATGGCGGTTTCCCGGCGCTGAACCTCGATACCGTCGATTTCATGGCGATCTACCGCAACGAGATCGAGCGGCGCCAGCGCGAGGCAGCGGGAACCCAGGCGACCAACGCCTGACAATGCCGCGTCAGGCGGGCCGGTCGAACCGCCGCCACACCGCGCCAGAGCCAAGATCGTCGACAAAGGCCGCATGTGCGGCCTTTTCCGCATCCGTGATGCGCGGCGGCAAAGAAACTGGCCGTGGGCGGGGCCGCCAGTCCGTCCCCATGGTGCCGGCAACACTGACGCGCTGTTGCGCGGCGTGCAGCACAAGCCCCGGCTGCCGTCCCCCGATCAGTTCCAAGTAGACTTCGGCCAGGATTTCGCTGTCCAGAAGTGCGCCGTGTCGTGTGCGGGACGAATTGTCGATGTTGAACCGGCGGCACAGCGCATCCAGCGATGCAGGCGATCCGGGGAAGCGTTGCCGCGCGATGGTCAGCGTATCGAGCGCACGGGCGGCAGGCAGCAGCGGCAGGCCTGCCCAACCAAGCTCGGCGTTCAGGAACTTCATGTCGAAGGCGGCGTTATGGATGACAAGCCGCGCATCGCCGCAGAACGCGACGAAATCCGCGGCGATATCCCGGAACACAGGCTTGTCGGACAGGAATTCGCTGCTGATCCCGTGCACCTCGAACGCGCCTTGCGGCATGTCGCGCTGCGGATTGATGTACTGGTGATACGTCCGTCCTGTGGGCATGTGATTGACCAGTTCGACAGCCCCGATTTCGACGATGCGGTGCCCATCGAACGGGTCGAGCCCGGTGGTTTCCGTATCGAGAACAAGTTCACGCATGGTCTGACCTGATCTGTCTGAGCACGCGATCCACATCCGCGCGCGCGGTTTCGGGGCTCGTGGTATCGATCACGAAGGTCGCGCGGGCGCGCTTTTCCGCATCGGACATCTGCCGGGACAGGATATGGTCGAGGTGCGCCGCCGTCATCCCCGGACGGGCAAGAACGCGCGCGCGTTGCAGATGGGCCGGGGCGCTGACCACGGCGGCCGCGTCCATGTCGCGGTCCGCACCGGTTTCGAACAGGAGCGGAATGTCGAAGACCGCGATATTGTTGGTCTGACGTGCGGTCCACGCGGCCCGGTCCTGTGCCACCAGCGGATGCACGACCGCTTCCAGGCGAGACAAGGCGTGCGGGTCGCGCGCAATCCATGCCTTGAGCGCAGGTCGGTCGATGCCATTTGGCCCTCGTGCGGCGGGACAAAGGGCGGCGACCGGGTCGACCGCCGCGCCGCCGGACGTATAAAGCCGGTGAACTGCCGCATCCGCATCCCAGATCGCGCAACCGCGATCGGCGAACAGGCGGGCCGTGGTGGACTTCCCCATGCCGATGGATCCGGTCAGGCCAAGGCGGAAGGGATGGATCATGCTGCCAGCACCCTGTGACGGGTTTCGGCATCGACAACAGGGGTATGGCCGAACCACGCGGCGAAGCCCGGTGCCGCCTGGTGCAGGAGCATCCCCAGCCCGTCGACCGTATCGGCCCCTGCGGCCCGTGCAGCCTTGAGAAACGGCGTGTCGAGCGGCGTGTAGACGATGTCGGTCGCAAGCGCACCCGGGGCCATGCCGGACAGCGCCAGATCGAATGGCGGCTGTCCCGCCATGCCCAGCGACGTGGTGTTGACCAGTGTTGCAGCCCCATCGGCCAGCGTCGCAGCCTTGGCCCAGTCGCGCACCTGGACCGCCGCGCCAAAGGCATCGGCGAGAGCGTCGGCCCGGTCGCGGGTGCGATTGCACAGCCGGATTTCGGTGGCACCCGCCGCCAGCAGCGCATCGACCACGGCTCGCGCCGCGCCGCCGGCACCATAAACGGCGACCGGGCCCGCATCGGCGCGCCAGTCCGGGCGCGATTGCCGCAGGTTGGAGATGAACCCTTCGCCGTCGGTGCAATCTGCATCAAAACCGCCGTCGTTGCGGAAGGTCAGCGTGTTCGCGGCACCGATCCGCCTGGCGCGGGGCGTCGCGGAAGCCGCCAGCGCCAGAGCCGCTTCCTTGTGCGGGATCGTGATGTTGACACCCCGAAATCCGGTGAGTGGCAGGGCGGCCAGCACCGTGGCCAGATCGGCAGGCGCAACATCAAGCGGCACATAATGGCCCGGCAATCCCATTCGGGAGAGCCAGAACCCATGCAACCGCGGTGACAGGCTATGCCTGACAGGATGGCCGACGACACCGGCAAGGGGAATTGCAGCTGTCATCCGTCGATGTCCCCGCGCAGGGTGAGATAGGCAAGAAGCTCCAGAAGGGGCAAGCCGAGCACGGTGAAATAGTCTCCATCGATCCGGGTGAACAGCCGCACGCCTTCTTCCTCCAGCTTGTAGGCCCCCACGCTGTGGCGAATGCTGTCCCAGTTGCGGGCGACATAATCGTCCAGATACGCATCGCTGAAAGCCCGCATGGTCAGACGCGCGATGCCGACATGCCGCCAGAGCGGCTTGCCATCGCTGTAAATCACCGCGGCGGACAAAAGCCGGTGCGTTCCGCCACGCAGGGCTGCGAGTTGCGCGCGCGCCTCATCGGGCGTTTCCGGCTTCGACAAGATGCCGCCGTCATGCTCCAGAACCTGATCGCAGCCAAGCACCAGCTGCGCCGGATGGCGCGAGCTGATCTTGCGCGCCTTTGCCTCGGCCAGGGTATCGGCGATGTCACGGGGCTTTGCTTCCTCCGCGACCAAGGCGGACTGCAATGCATCCTCATCGATCCGTGGCGGAGACACGACCACTTCAACCCCCGCATTCTCCAGAAGCTTCCGCCTGATGGCGGAGGACGATGCGAGAACGAGAGCGATCGGCATGGGAAAACCCTGTGTGCGACTCGGCTGACAACAGCAGTTTCAGGTGTGCATCAAATGGGCGGCGATCACCA
This sequence comes from Meridianimarinicoccus sp., assembly GCA_036770665.1. Classification (GTDB taxonomy): domain Bacteria; phylum Pseudomonadota; class Alphaproteobacteria; order Rhodobacterales; family Rhodobacteraceae; genus Meridianimarinicoccus. The sequence goes on along the minus strand of DAIPIS010000001.1, from coordinate 35,886 downwards.
TATCGGCAGGTTCGGTCGTATCGGGCACGTGCCGCGGCGATCCGTCCACAGTGCATGAACTTTTCAGACCATCTGTGGACAACCTGATCGTCTTGACGTGGTCCCCAGTCTTATCCACAGGTCATATCTAAAGTTCATCTTTTAAGCCATTGTAGCGATTTGTTTTTATCCTAGGATGCGAACAGGCTTGGCAGTTGGATTCAAACAATCCACACGGCGTAACCCTGTTGTTGGATCCATAATTCACACTGTTCAGCGACCTACTGTCTACATCAACTTTTCTTCTCTTGAGTTCTATAGTTAGAAGCGGGAACCGTTCGGAGGCACTGATGCTGGGTTTTTTGTCAGCGTTCTACCCATGGGTCTTGTCGTTCCACGTGATGTCCGTCATCGCGTGGATGGCGGGATTGTTCTATTTGCCGCGGTTGTTCGTCTATCACACCGAACGGGTCGTAGGCGGGAGTGATACGGACGATCTGTTCCAGGTGATGGAGCAGAAACTGTATCGCCTCATCATGAATCCGTCGATGATTTCGACCTATGTATTTGGTATCGCACTTCTTCTGACGCCAGGGATCGTCGATTGGGGGTCCGTCTGGCCGTATACGAAACTTGCAGGGATTGCGGGGATGACGTGGTTCCACCACTGGTGCGGACTGCGGCGCAAGGATTTCGTGGCAGGGACCAACATGCGCAAAGGCCGTGACTATCGCATCATGAACGAGGTCCCGACGCTCTTGATGGTGGTCATCGTGCTTTCGGTGATCGTGAAGCCGTAACGCCGTTGCCAAAGGCAGGCGATTGACTTTGCGGGATGACAAGTCTACTGAGCGCCGGTGGGCGTCCGTCCGCGCTTTCCCCTTCCTTATGCCAAGTTGCCCCGTTCGAAGGGCTCCCGAGGTTTTTCCATGAACATCGCCGTCGCCCAAGAGCGTCTGAATTTGTCCGATCTCAAGGTCAAGAGCCCCAAGGACCTTCTCGGCATGGCCGAGGAGTTGGAGATCGAGAACGCATCGACGATGCGCAAGGGCGAAATGATGTTCCAGATTCTGCGCGAACGCGCAGACGAGGGCTGGGAAATCTCGGGCGATGGCGTGCTGGAGGTGTTGCAGGACGGTTTTGGCTTCCTGCGGTCACCGGAAGCGAACTATCTGCCTGGTCCCGATGACATCTATGTCTCGCCCGACATGATCCGGCAGTATTCGCTGCGCACGGGTGACACGATCGAAGGCGTGATCCAGGCACCGCGCGACAACGAACGGTATTTTGCCCTGACCAAGGTTTCGAAGATCAACTTCGAAGACCCGGAACGCGCGCGGCACAAGATCAACTTCGACAACCTGACGCCGCTCTACCCGGACGAACGGCTTAACCTGGAAATCGAGGATCCGACGATCAAGGACAAGACGGCGCGGGTCATCGACCTTGTGGCCCCGATCGGCAAGGGCCAACGGTCGCTGATCGTGGCTCCGCCGCGCACCGGCAAGACGGTGATCCTGCAGAACGTGGCGGCATCCATCGAACGCAATCACCCGGAATGCTACCTGATCGTCCTGCTGATCGACGAGCGGCCTGAGGAAGTGACCGACATGCAGCGGTCGGTGAAGGGCGAAGTGATATCGTCCACATTCGACGAACCGGCATCGCGCCACGTCGCCGTGGCCGAGATGGTGATCGAGAAAGCCAAGCGGCTGGTCGAACACAAGCGCGACGTGGTGATCCTGCTGGACAGCATCACGCGGCTTGGGCGGGCCTACAACACGGTTGTCCCGTCCTCGGGCAAGGTCCTGACCGGGGGTGTGGATGCGAACGCCCTCCAGCGGCCCAAGCGGTTTTTCGGGGCCGCCCGGAACATCGAAGAGGGCGGGTCGCTGACGATCATCGCGACAGCCCTGATCGAAACCGGTAGCCGCATGGACGAAGTGATCTTTGAAGAATTCAAGGGTACGGGGAACTCGGAACTGGTTCTGGATCGCAAGATCGCCGACAAGCGCGTGTTCCCGGCCATCGACATCATGAAGTCCGGCACCCGCAAGGAAGACCTGCTGATCGATCGCGTCAACCTGCAGAAGACTTTTATTCTTCGCCGGATTCTCAACCCGATGGGAACGACCGACGCCGTCGAATTCCTGCTGTCGAAGCTGAAGCAGACGAAGACGAACGCGGAATTCTTCGACTCGATGAACACATGATATTGTCGGATATCATGTCATGGATACCATATACGCCCTAGCAACGGCGCAAGGAAAGGCCGGCGTCGCGATTGTGCGTGTCTCGGGGCCGAAGGCGCACGACGCGGTGCGGGTCTTGTGCGGCTCGGTGCCGTCCGTTCGCCAGGCCGGGTTACGGACCCTCCGGGACAGCAACTCTGGCGCGGTGCTCGACAAGGCGCTCGTGCTGATTTTCGAACATGGTGCCAGCTTTACGGGTGAAGCGGTGGCCGAGTTCCATCTCCACGGTAGCCGTGCCGTTATCGCTGCGGTCCTGCGTGCACTGTCGGAACAACCATCGCTGCGCCAAGCCAATCCCGGGGAGTTCACCCGGAGGGCGCTCGAAAACGGGCGGCTCAACCTGACCGAGGTTGAAGGTCTGGCGGACCTTATCGAGGCGGAAACCGATGCGCAGCGCAAGCTTGCATTGCGTGTGTTCGACGGTGAACTCGGACGAAAGGTCAGCGATTGGCGTGATGATCTTGTGACGGCACTGTCGTTGCTGGCCGTCACGATCGACTTTTCCGACGAAGACGTTCCGGATGATCTCACCGCCGAGGTTGCCGTGATCCTTGATCGCCTGTTGCAGGGTCTGCATGCCGAACTGACGGGCTTGTCCGCTGCCGTGCGCATCCGAGACGGGTTTGAGGTGGCCATTGTCGGGCCGCCGAACATCGGCAAATCAACACTTCTGAACACGCTCGCCAGGCGCGAAGCTGCCATCACATCGGATGTGGCGGGAACAACGCGTGACGTCATCGAGGTCCGCATGGACCTTGACGGCTTGCCGGTCACGTTTCTCGACACGGCGGGTTTGCGCGAAACGGACGACAAGGTCGAAGCGCTTGGCATCGATCGTGCGCGCCGCCGTGCCGCCGATGCAGATCTCAGGATTATCCTTGTGGAAGGCGATTGCCCGCCGTTGATCGACCCGCTTCCGGAAGATATCGTCGTCCATGGAAAGGCGGATTTGTCTGGCAAGGGCGTATCGGGAAAAACGGGTTTGGGGGTCGCCGATCTTCTGGGTCGGATCACGACGACGCTGTCGCAGCGCGCGGCACTGGCAGGCCTTGCGACGCAGGAACGACATCGTGCAAGCCTGGAGCACGCAGCGGGCCATCTCCGGTCGGCGAGAAGCCAGATCGCTGTTGGAACGCCGATGCCGGAGATTATCTCGGAAGAATTGCGCGCGGCGGTGACGGAACTTGATACACTGGTGGGTAAGGTCGACGTGGAAGATCTCCTCGATTCGATCTTTCGAAACTTCTGCCTCGGCAAGTAAGGAGTGTTTCACGTGAAACATGATACCTATGATATCATCATCATCGGCGGCGGCCATGCGGGGTGTGAGGCTGCGCATGTCGCCGCGCGTATGGGTGCCAGTGCTGCGTTGGTGACGCTTGATATCGCGAAGATCGGCGTGATGTCGTGCAATCCTGCAATCGGCGGGCTCGGCAAGGGCCATCTCGTCCGAGAGATCGACGCCTTTGATGGTGTTATGGGTCGTGTCGCGGATCGTGCCGGTATCCAGTTTCGGCTACTCAACCAGCGAAAGGGTCCCGCTGTTCAGGGTCCGCGCGCCCAGAGCGACCGCAGGATTTATCGGGACACGATGCAAGCGGAGCTTGCCGCGCTGCCCAACCTCGCTCTCGTCGCCGGTGAGGTTGCCGATCTGGAGCTGGATGGCACACGGATTACAGGCGTCCTTCTGGCGGATGGACGGCGGCTGATTGCATCCGCTGTCGTGATCACCACGGGCACGTTTCTTGGCGGTGTCATCCACATGGGGTCAGAGAGGTACGGGGCAGGGCGCATGGGGGAGGAGCCCGCGAATGCCTTGTCGGTTCGCCTGCGTGGTCTCAAGCTGCCGATGGGACGGCTCAAGACTGGGACGCCACCCCGATTGGATGGCCGCACCATCGACTGGTCTGCTCTCGAACAACAGCCCGGAGATTCCGAGCCGACGTTCTTTTCGTTCCTGTCGACCCAGGTTGCGGTGCCTCAGGTGACGTGCGGCATCACGCACACGAACGCGGAAACACATCGGATCATTCGGGAAAACCTTGGCCAATCAGCCATGTACGGTGGTCACATCGAAGGTGTCGGGCCGCGGTATTGCCCATCGATCGAGGACAAGGTCGTTCGCTTTTCCGACAAGGACAGCCATCAGGTCTTCCTTGAGCCGGAAGGATTGGATGACCACACGGTCTACCCGAACGGGATCTCGACATCGCTGCCAGCCGATATTCAGGTGGCCTACGTTCGGACGATTCGAGGCCTTGAGAACGCTGAGATCATGCAGCCGGGCTACGCGATCGAATATGACTATGTCGATCCGCGCGCGCTGACACTCGGGCTTCAGGTAAAGTGCTGTCCGGGGCTGTTTCTTGCCGGGCAGATCAACGGAACGACGGGCTATGAGGAGGCTGCCGCGCAGGGACTCGTGGCCGGGATAAACGCGGTTCACTTGGCTCGGGGGCTGGCGCCGGTTCACTTCAGCCGCAGCGACAGTTATATCGGGGTCATGATCGATGATTTGACGTCACGCGGCGTCGCCGAACCATACCGGATGTTCACCTCGCGAGCCGAGTTCCGGCTTGCTTTGCGGGCCGACAACGCCGATCAGCGCCTCACGCCAATGGCGATCGGTCTTGGGTGTGTCGGTGCCGGTAGAGCTGCAGTATTCAAAACAAAGATGGCGAACCTGCGTCGTCACCAGGCCGTTCTGGCGTCGGAGTCCTGGCTGCCGGGCGAGATTGCGCGCGTCGGTATTCCGATCGCGTCGGATGGTGGGCGGCGATCCAGTCTTGATCTGCTGTCGTTTCCGAACGTCACATTCGAGAGCCTGATTGCGCTGAATCCGGCGCACGGTGCGATTCCGCCTCCACTGCAACACCAGCTCCGGTGCGACGCGCTCTATTCCAAGTATCTTGAACGTCAGGCGCGCGATGTGGCGATGTTGCGGCGTGAGGAGGACACAGAGATCCCTGTCGATTTCGAGTATCGTGCAATCCCCGGCCTGTCCAATGAGCTGCAGCAGAAACTCGCGGCCAGCCGCCCGGGTAACCTTTTTCAGGCAGGCCGGATCGAGGGAATGACACCGGCGGCGCTGGTTCTCCTTCTCTCGCATCTGCGCCCGCGGCGGAAACATGCCTGAGGAACCGGAGCTTGATGTTTCACGTGAAACACGTGCACGGCTCGATGTCTTCGTCGGCCTTCTTGAGAAGTGGACGCGCAAGATAAATCTGATCTCACCTGCGTCGATTGCGCATGTGTGGCAGCGCCATATCGCCGATTCGGCCCAGATCTTCGAAGTCGCAGGTCGGGACAGGGGGCTCTGGGTCGATCTCGGGTCGGGCGGTGGCCTGCCGGGCGCGGTGATTGCCATCATGGCGGCAGAGCGCGCGCCGGAATTGAGCATCGTGTGCGTCGAAAGCGATCAGCGCAAGGCGGTGTTCCTGGGCGTTGTTTCACGTGAAACAGGCGTGCCGTTTCGCGTCATGGCGGAACGGGTGGAGTCGCTGGAACCGCTTGGCGCAGATGTTCTCAGTGCGCGCGCACTGGCGCCGCTTGATGCCTTGATGGCCTTTTCCGCCCTCCATCTGGCAGAAGATGGGGTCGCGCTGTTCCCGAAGGGCGCGCGGCATGAAAAAGAGCGCGCAGAGGCGGAAAAGAACTGGCGGTTCGACTGTGAGACGGTTACCAGTTGTACAGACCCCGCCGCAGTCATCTTCAAGATCGGAGCGCCGCAACGTGTCTGAACGGTCCACGCGAATCATTGCAGTCGCCAACCAGAAGGGCGGTGTCGGCAAGACGACGACCACGATCAACCTCGCTGCGGCGCTCGAAAAGCGGGGGTTGCGTTGCCTGATCGTGGATCTTGATCCCCAGGGCAACGCATCGACCGGTATCGGCGTGATGATCGAAGATCGGATCAACACGACTTACGATCTGCTGATCGACCAGATGCCGCTGTCCGAGGTCGTCCGGCCGACCAAGGTGCCGGGCATCGTGATCGCACCGGCGACAACGGATCTGAGCTCGGCGGACATCGAGCTTGTGTCGAACGAACGGCGCAGCTTTCTGCTGCGCGACATCCTGCGTGGCCCGGATCTCGTTGCGCTGAATGTCGACTATGTCCTGATCGATTGCCCGCCTTCGCTCAACCTCTTGACGGTAAATGCGATGGTGGCTGCGGATTCCATCCTGATCCCCCTGCAAAGCGAGTTCTTCGCGCTGGAAGGCTTGTCGCAGCTCATGCTGACCATTCGCGAAATCCGGCAGACGGCGAACGCAGATCTCCGGATCGAAGGCGTGCTCCTGACCATGCATGATCATCGCAACCGGCTGGCGCAGCAGGTCGAAGCTGACGCCCGGGACACGCTCGGCGATCTTGTCTTCAAGACGATCGTTCCCCGCAACGTGCGGGTGAGCGAAGCGCCGTCCTATGCGATCCCGGTGATCGATTACGATCCGACTTCCAAAGGGAGCGTGGCTTATACCGAACTTGCGGCGGAAATCCTGGCGCGCAATGCGCCCGCCATGGCATGAAAGAGTGGGGGGAGACATGAACAAGGAGCGGCGTGGCCTCGGGCGTGGATTGTCAGCGCTGATGGCGGATGTGGCTGTTGCGGAACCGGCCCAAGGCAGTCGCGCCACGGCGGAGCGGCGGATTCCGATCGAGCAGATCGACCCCAACCCGGACCAGCCACGGCGTCATTTCAACGATGCCGATCTTGCCGATCTCGCCAACTCGATCCGGGAAAAGGGCGTGATCCAGCCACTCATCG
>DAIPIS010000001.1:0-28786 GCA_036770665.1 Meridianimarinicoccus sp. | reverse complement strand
CTTGCCGATCTCGCCAACTCGATCCGGGAAAAGGGCGTGATCCAGCCACTCATCGTGCGCCCCGCGCCGGATGGTCAACCTGAACGGTTTCAGATTGTCGCCGGCGAGCGTCGTTGGCGCGCAGCCCAGATGGCGCAGAAGCATGATCTTCCGGTGATCGTACGGGACCTCGACGATACCGAGGTTCTGGAAATCGCGATCATCGAGAACATCCAGCGCGCAGATCTGAACCCGGTCGAGGAGGCTGCAGGATATCGTCAGTTGATGGATCGCTTTGGCCATACGCAGGAAAGACTGGCCGAGGCGCTTGGCAAAAGCCGCAGCCACATCGCCAATCTGCTGCGTCTTCTGTCCTTGCCGGCCGAGGTGCAGGCGTATCTTGCGGATGGGCGGCTTAGCGCCGGACATGCCCGCGCTCTGATCACGACAGACGATCCGTTGAAGCTGGCGCGGATCGTTGTGGACAAGGGGCTATCGGTTCGCGATACGGAACGTCTTGCCAAGGACGGTGGGGCCAAGACAAGATCATCTTCCGGGAAGGGTCCGCAGTCCGACGAAAAGGATGCGGACACCCGTGCGCTGGAGCAGGATCTGAGCGCGAATCTGGGCATGAAAGTATCGGTGTTGCATGACGCGACGAAAGAAAGCGGAACTATTTCAATAGCCTACAAGAATCTCGACCAGCTTGACGAGCTTTGTCGGATGCTCAGCCTCAGCCCGGCGGGCGCGTCCATATGAACAGCAGGACCGCCAGAAGCACAACCGCCTGAACTCCAAGGATCGCGGGCCGGACCCCCAGCAGGACCGACAGGCCAAAGGCCACGCCGATGGACAGGGTCGCAAGGCGCTTCGCCGTGGGGCGGATCGCTCCGCGGTCCGCCCAGTCGCGGATATGGGGTCCGTGGATCGGATGGTCCACCAGCCACCGATGCAGCCGTGGCGATGACTTTCCGAAACAGAACGCCGCAAGAATCATCAGCGGCACGGTCGGCAACAGTGGAACGAAGATTCCGACCGCGCCAATCGCGACGGAAACCATGCCCGCGATGATCCAGAAAATCCGCATGGTCACGGCGCGAGGAGGTCGCGCAGCACCGCGTTGAGAACGCATCGCCCAGCCTGTGTCGCGCGCAGGCGCGTGTCCTCCACAACGATCAGCCCCAGTTCCCCAAGGTGATCCAGCGTCGATGGGTCCGGCACCAGCCCGAGCCGGGCCAGCCGATTGAGATCCGTTCCTTCGGACAGGCGCAAGCTCATCATCAGGTATTCGGCGGTCTGATCGGGCAGGGACAGCGGATCATGGACACTGTCGCCGCTCCCCCGTGTTTCGACACCGTCCAACCACTGATCGGGCGCGCGATGGGTTTCGGTCGCCATGCGGCCTTCATCCCCGGTAATGCGGCCATGTGCCCCCGGCCCGATGCCGACATAGTCGCCAGATCGCCAGTAGATCAGGTTGTGACGGCTTTCCGCCCCCGGTGCCGCGTGGTTCGACACCTCATAGGCCGGAAGACCATGCGCGGCGCAAATCTCCTGTGTTGCGTCATACATGTCCGCCGCCATGTCATCGTCCGGCAGTCCGCGCAGACCGCCGCGCGCGTGCCGGTCGCCGAAGGCCGTGCCGGGTTCGATGGTCAACTGGTAGAGCGACAGGTGATCGACCGCCATGTCCAGCGCGCGCCGCAATTCAGCCCGCCAGTCATCGACGGTTTGGCCCTGGCGCGCATAGATCAGATCGAAGCTCACCCGGTCGAACGCCCCGCGCGCAATCTCGAACGCGGCCATCGCTTCGGCCGTGTCATGCCGCCGCCCCAGCCTGCGCAGGTCGTCGTCGTTCAGGGCTTGCACCCCCATGGACACCCGGTTGACCCCTGCATCGCGGAACGCACGAAACTTGCCCGCCTCGACCGAGGTCGGGTTGGCTTCCAGCGTCACTTCCACGTCGTTGGCTGTGGGCCAAAGCCGACGTGCCTCCGTCAGGATCGCGTCGACCGTCGCGGGGTCCATCAGGCTTGGCGTGCCACCGCCGAAGAACACCGTGTTCAGAACCCGCCCCGGCGTGCGGTCTGCGTTGCGGCGCAATTCTGCGAGGTACGCGGCAGCCCAGCGGGCATGGTCCACATGGGCAGTCACATGGCTGTTGAAGTCGCAATAGGGGCACTTGGCGGCGCAGAACGGCCAGTGGACATACAGGCCGAAGCCTGCGGCTTGCCAGTCAGGCCCGGTCAAGCAGGTCCGCCTTGAGCTTGGCAAAAGCCACGGCCCGGTGGCTCATGGCATGCTTGCGCGCCGGATCCATCTCCCCGAAGGTCTGCGTTTCGCCATGGGGCAGAAAAATCGGATCGAACCCGAAACCGTGTTCGCCGCGCATGGGCCACACCAGCCGCCCGTCGACGGTGCCTTCGAACACCATGTCGCGCCCGTCCGGCCAAGCCACGCACAAGGTGCAGCAGAACCGTGCGGTCCGGGGCTCCGGCGTGCCCTGTGCCTCCAGCAGGTCCCAGACCTTCTTCATGGCCATCGGGAAATCGCGCCCGTTCGGCGTTTCCGCCCAGTCGGCGGTATATACCCCCGGCGCGCCTCCAAGTGCATCGACCATGATCCCGCTGTCATCGCTGAGCGCGGGCAGGCCCGCCGCCTGTGCCGCGGCATGCGCCTTGATCCGGGCGTTGCCTGCGAAGGTGTCTTCGGTTTCCGCCGGTTCGGCAAACCCCAAGTCCACCGCCGATTGCACTGCGATCCCATAGGGCGCCATCAGCGCACCGATCTCGCGGATCTTGCCCGCGTTGTGCGATGCGATCACCATTCGGTCGCCCAATACACCTGTGGACGCGCTCACCGACCAACCGCCGCCAGTTGTGCCGCCACCAAGGCGCGGGTTCCTGCTTCGGCCAGATCCAGCAATGCGCCCATCTGGTCGCGCGAAAAGGTCGATCCTTCGGCAGACATCTGCACCTCGATCAACCGGCCCGACCCGGTCATCACGAAATTGCCGTCCGTTCCTGCTTCGCTGTCTTCCGGGTAATCCAGATCCAGCACCGCCTGACCGGCATAGATCCCGCAACTCACCGCCGCGACGGGATCGGGCAGCGGATCGGTGATCACCTCGCGCGCCTTCATCAGCTTGTCCACCGCAAGCCGCAGCGCGACCCATCCGCCGGTGATCGACGCACAGCGCGTCCCGCCATCGGCCTGGATCACGTCGCAGTCGATGGTGATCTGCCGCTCTCCCAGCGACACCCTGTCCAGCCCCGCGCGCAAACTGCGCCCGATGAGCCGCTGAATTTCCTGTGTCCGCCCGGACTGCCCGCGCTTGGCCTCGCGATCCATCCGGGTGTGCGTGGCGCGCGGCAGCATGCCGTATTCCGCCGTGACCCAGCCGAGCCCCGCGTTCTTCAGGAAGGACGGCACCCGGTCGTCCAGCGTCGCGGTGCACAGCACGTGGGTATCGCCCATTCGGATCAGGCAGGACCCTTCGGCGTGGCGCGTCACACCGGTTTCGATCGCAACCGGGCGCAGTTCGTCAAGCTTTCGGCCAGAGGGGCGCATGATGTGTCCTTGCGTTGAGATGGGTGACCCTTATCTTTCGATGGTGGCGCAATTCAAGCCCCCAAGCCGCGCCATGCGCCACGGGGGTCATGTAGGCAAGGGACCGCAGGTTGATCGACGGAATGAACGACCGATCACGCGAAGTGTTTCGCCGGGTTGTGGAAAGCTACCTGCACAGCGGCGATCCGGTCGGATCGCGGACGCTCAGCCGTGAGATGTCCGAAAAGGTCAGCGCGGCCACGATCCGCAACGTGATGCAGGATCTCGAATACCTCGGCCTCTTGGGCAGTCCGCACATTTCGGCCGGGCGCATCCCGACCGAAAAGGGGCTGCGGATGTTCGTGGACGGTTTTCTCGAAATCGACGATCTCACGCTGCAGGACCGTGAAAAGATCGACGCAACAATGGGCAACAACGGCGCGGATGTGGCCGCGATGCTCGACAACATCGGGTCGGCGCTGTCGAACGTCACCCACGGCGCAAGTCTCGTGTTGTCGCCCAAGCACGAAGCCCCGATCAAGCACATCGAATTCGTGAGCCTTGCCGCCGACCGGGCGCTGGTGGTGCTGGTCTTCTCGGACGGGCATGTGGAAAACCGCGTGTTCACGCCACCGCCGGGACAGACCCCGTCGTCCATGCGAGAGGCGGCGAATTTTCTCAACGCGCTGGCCGAAGGCACGACGCTGTCGGACCTGCGGCGGCGAATCGAAACCGAAATCAACCGGCGGCGTCAGGAAATCGACGGGCTGGCCCAGGCGCTGGTCGAATCCGGACTTGCGGTGTGGGACGGCGTCGGCGTGGACGGCACCGAACGCCTGATCGTCCGTGGCCGGTCCAACCTGCTCGACGCCCAGTCCGAAGAAGACCTCGTGCGCATCCGGACCCTGTTCGACGATCTGGAACGCAAGCGTGACATCGCCGAGTTTCTCGACCTGACCGAAGCCGGCGAAGGTGTGCGCATTTTTATCGGGTCCGAGAACAAGCTTTTCTCACTTTCCGGTTCCTCTCTGGTGGTGAGCCCATATATGAACGCGGATCGTAAGATCATCGGTGCGGTGGGTGTCATCGGGCCGACCCGGCTGAACTATGGCCGGATCGTGCCCATCGTGAACTACACCGCCCAACTGGTCGGCAAGATGATCGCCGACCGAAGTTAGAAGGAGTGGACATGGCGGACCCGAACAAGAAGGACGTGACCAGTCTGGAGGACATCCTGTCCTCGGTGGGTGACGAACCGCCCGTCGATCTCAACGCACTGTCGGATCAGGCCGACGCCGAGCAGGGCGCGCAGGATGCAGCGCTTCTGGCAGAGATCGAAACGCTGCGCGCCGAACGCGACGACATGCGTGACCGGTTCATGCGCGCCCTCGCCGACGCCGAAAACATGCGCAAGCGCGCCGACAAGGACCGGCGCGAAGCGGAGAATTATGGCAGCAGCAAGCTCGCCCGCGATCTTCTCCCGGTGCATGACAACCTCTCGCGCGCGCTGGCCGCCGCCACCCCGGAGCAGCGCGAAGCCGATCGCGCGCTGATCGAAGGGGTCGAGCTGACCCTGCGCGAGCTGACCAACATCTTCAACAAGCACGGCATCACGCAGATCACCCCACAAAAGGGCGACCGGTTCGACCCGCAACTGCATCAGGCGATGTTCGAGGCCCCGCTGCCCGACACGAAGGCCGGGGACATCATCGAGGTGATGGGCATGGGGTTCATGCTGCACGACCGGCTGTTGCGCCCGGCACAGGTGGGCGTGTCGTCAAACCCCGGCAACCCCGGCAACGGCAGCGTCCCGCACTGAAGCGGCCCAAGACATGCCGTCGCGGGGTATGGGCCATGGCCGGGGCCATCAGCTTCGGTCAGCCAGCCCCTTCAAGTCGTACAGCAGCCCAAGCGCATCGCGCGGGGTCAACTGGTCGGGCGCGATCCCGGCCAGACGTTCCCGCAGCGGATCGACCTTCGGCGCGAGTGGCGGCGGCGGTGCCGCCGAGAACAGCGGCAGGTCGTCGATCACCGGTTTCGACCGACCGGCGCGGTCGCTCGCCTCCAGCCGTTGCAGAACGTCGCGGGCGCGGCGCACCACCGTATCGGGCAATCCCGCCAGCCGCGCCACCTGCACCCCGTAGCTGCGGTCGGCCGCTCCGGGCCGAACCTCGTGCAGGAAGATCACGTCGCCATTCCATTCCTTGACCGCCACGGTGGCGTTCGCCGCCCCGGCCAGCCGGTCGGCCAGCGCCGTGAGTTCGTGATAATGCGTGGCGAACAGCGCCCGGCAACGGTTCACGTCATGGAGGTGTTCCAGCGTCGCCCAGGCGATGGACAGCCCGTCATAGGTCGCCGTGCCCCGCCCGATTTCGTCGAGGATCACCAGCGCCCGGTCGTCGGCCTGGTTCAGGATCGCCGCCGTTTCGACCATCTCCACCATGAAGGTGGACCGTCCCCGCGCCAGATCGTCCGCAGCGCCCACCCGGCTGAACAGGTGCGACACCACCCCCAACCGCGCCGCCTGCGCGGGCACATAGGCCCCCGCCTGCGCCAGCAAGGCGATCAGCGCGTTCTGGCGCAGCCATGTGGACTTGCCCGCCATGTTCGGCCCGGTCAGCAGGCAGATCGCCGCGTGGTCCCCCTCTGCGGTCAGATGGCAGTCATTGGCGACGAACCCGGCCCCGCTGCGGCGCAGGGCGGCTTCGACCACAGGATGACGGCCTGCCACGATCTCGAAAGCCCGGCTGTCGTCCATCACCGGCCGACACCAGTCCGACCCGACCGCCAGATCGGCCATCGCCGCAGCCAGGTCGATCTCGGCCAGCGCGCGCGCCGCGGCCCCGATGCCCGGCGCATGATCCGCAGCGGCGGACCGGAGCCGCTCGAAGTGCTGCTTCTCGATCTCCAGCGCCTCGGACCCGGCACTCAGGATGCGGCGCTCCAGGTCCGACAGGTCCACCGTGGTGAAGCGCACGGCGCTGCCCGTGGTCTGCCGATGGATAAAGGTTTCCGACAGCGGCGGGGCCATCATCTTCGCGGCGTGCGTCGCCGTGGTTTCGATGAAATAGCCCAGCACGTTGTTGTGCTTGATCTTCAGCGACGCGACCCCGGCCTGCGCCGCATAGTCCGCCTGCATGCCCGCAATCACGCCACGGCCTTCGTCCCGCAGCCGCCGCGCATCGTCCAGCGCCGTGTCATGGCCCGGCGCGATGAACCCGCCGTCGCGCGCCAGGTGCGGCGGCTCCGCCACCAAGGCGGCGTCCAGACGGTCGCGCAGCGCGTCGTGCCCGGTCAGATCGCGCGCCGCGTTGGTCAGCCGCGCAGCCATGTCGGGCGCGTCCAGCAACCCGGCCACCGCCGCGGCCTGCGCCAGCCCGTCGCGCAGCGCCGCCAGATCCCGCGGTCCGCCCCGGTCCAGCGCCAGCCGTGACAGCGCGCGTTGCATGTCGGGCACCCGGCGCAGCGTCGTGCGCAGGTCGTCGCGCAGCCGGGCATCGCTCACCAGCCGCGCCACCGCGTCGTGCCGGTCCCTAATCTCTGCCAGATCGCAGGACGGTGCCGCAAGCCGGCGGTCCAGAAGCCGCGCGCCTGCCGCGGTCACGGTCCGGTCGATCGCGGCCAGCAGCGACCCGTCGCGCCCGCCTGACAGGGCCTGTGTCAATTCCAGATTACGCCGGGTGGCCGCGTCGATCTGCATGGCCCCGCCGCCGGTTTCCCGCACCGGGCGCTGCAACAGCGGCAGGTTCCCCTGCTGCGTCATGTCCAGATAATCGACCAACGCCCCCAGCGCCGACACCTCGGCCCGCGTGAACGTGCCGAACGCGTCCAGCGACACCACGCCGTAGACCCTGCAGACCCGCGCCTCTGCCGACGTGCTGTCGAAACTGCCCGCGGCCAGCACCGTGACCGCGGCACCTGTCAGGTCGCGCAGCAGCGCATCCTGCGGCGGCAGGCACAGCACCTCTGCAGGGGACAGGCGCGCCAACATCGGACCCAGCATCGCAGGCGCGCAGGGCGTCACCGTCACCTCACCCGTGGACATGTCCGCCCACGCGAGCGAACCCGCATCGCGGATCAGCGCCCATGCGGCAAGGTAGTTGTGCCGCCGCGCGTCCAGCAGCGTGTCCTCGGTCAGCGTGCCGGGCGTCACCAGCCGCACCACGCCGCGCTTCACCACCGATTTCGACCCGCGCTTCTTGGCTTCCGCCGGGTCTTCGAGCTGTTCGCAAATTGCCACCACGAACCCCTTGCGGGTCAGCGTCAGCAGGTAGCTTTCCGCTGCATGGACCGGCACGCCGCACATGGGGATATCCGCGCCATCATGGTAGCCGCGCTTCGTCAGCGCGATGTCCAGCGCCGCCGCTGCCGCCACTGCGTCGTCGAAAAACATCTCGTAGAAATCGCCCATCCGGTAGAACAGGATCGCCTGCGGGTGCGCCGCCTTGATCTCAAGGTATTGCGCCATCATCGGCGTCATGGGCGTGTCCCTTGTCAGTCGGCGGGTGGTTGGTGCGGTGTAAAGCAGCGCGTCCTGCCGCAAAACCGGAAAATGCCGGCCCACCGGGCCGAGACCGAAAGACGATATCGCGAACGTCTTGTTGAGACGCTCTCACCGCTCGCGTAAGACCACCCAACCTGGACGGAGGACCAAAGCCCATGTCGAACGCGAAGATCACCCCAGAAGAGGCATTGGCCTTTCACCTGAACCCGACCCCCGGCAAGCTGGCCGTCCATGCGACCGTGCCCATGAGCACCCAGCGCGATCTCAGCCTCGCCTACAGCCCCGGCGTGGCGGTACCCTGCCAGTCGATCGCGGCCGATCCGCAGGCCGCCTATGACTACACCAACAAGGGCAACATGGTCGCGGTGATTTCAAACGGCACCGCCGTTCTTGGCTTGGGCAACCTCGGCGCGCTCGCCTCCAAGCCGGTGATGGAAGGCAAGGCGGTGCTGTTCAAGCGCTTCGCCGACATCAATTCCATCGACATCGAACTCGACACCGAGGATGCGGACGAATTCTGCCGCGCCGTGCGCCTGATGGAACCGACCTTCGGGGGCATCAACCTTGAAGACATCAAGGCGCCGGAGTGTTTCATCATCGAACAGCGCCTGAAGGAAGAAATGAACATCCCCGTCTTCCACGACGACCAGCACGGCACCGCCGTGATCTGCGCGGCGGGGCTGATCAACGCGCTGTACCTGTCCGGCAAGAAGATCGAAGACGTGCGCATCGTGCTGAACGGTGCTGGGGCGGCGGGGATCGCTTGTCTGGAACTTCTGAAATCCATGGGCGCGCAGCAGGACAACTGCATCATGTGCGACACCAAGGGCGTGATCTGGCAGGGCCGCACCGAAGGCATGAACCAGTGGAAATCGGCCCATGCCGCCCGCACGGACCTGCGCACGCTGGAAGAGGCGATGAAGGGCGCGGACGTCTTTCTGGGCGTGTCGGTCAAGGGGGCCGTGACGGCGGACATGGTGGCCAGCATGGCCGACAACCCGGTGATCTTCGCCATGGCGAACCCGGACCCCGAAATCACCCCGGAAGAGGCGCATGCGGTGCGGCTCGATGCCATCGTGGCGACGGGCCGGTCGGATTACCCCAACCAGGTCAACAACGTGCTGGGCTTTCCCTATCTCTTTCGCGGTGCGCTCGACGTGAACGCCCGCGCCATCAACGACGAGATGAAGATCGCCTGCGCCGAAGCCCTGGCAGCGCTGGCCCGCGAAGACGTGCCCGACGAGGTCGCGGTGGCCTACGGCCGCAAGCTGAGCTTCGGGCGCGACTACATCATCCCCACGCCCTTCGATCCGCGGCTGATCTGGCGCATTCCGCCCGCCGTGGCGAAAGCCGGGATGCACACCGGCGTCGCCCGCCGCCCGATCATCGACATGGAAGGCTATGAACTGAGCCTGAAGGCGCGGATGGATCCCACCGCGTCGATCCTCGAAGGGCTGCACGCCCGCGCGCGTCAGGCACAGGCCCAGATGATCTTTGCGGAAGGTGACGATATCCGCGTGCTGCGCGCGGCCGTGTCCTACCAGCGATCGGGTCTCGGAAAGGCCATCGTCGTGGGCCGCGAAGCCGATGTGAAAGCCAAGCTGGACGCCGCCGGGCTGGCCGACGCGGTGCGCGAACTGCGCGTCATCAACGCCGCGAACACCAGGCATCTCGAGACCTACAAGTCGTTCCTCTATGACCGGCTCCAGCGGCGAGGGTACGACGCCGCCGACATCCACAGGCTCGCGGCGCGCGACCGGCACGTGTTCTCGGCGCTGATGCTGGCCCATGGGCACGGCGACGGGATGGTGACGGGCGCGACCCGCAAGTCGGCGCATGTCATGGAACAGATCAACCACGTCTTCGACGCCGACAGCGCCCATGGGGCCGTTGGCGTCACTGCGCTGTTGCACAATGGGCGGATCGTGATGATCGCCGACACGCTCGTCCACGAATGGCCGGATGAAGAAGACCTCGCCACCATCGCCGAAGGTGCCGCGGCGGTCGCCCGGTCGCTTGGGCTTGAACCGCGCGTCGCCTTCGTCAGCTTTTCCACCTTCGGCTACCCGGTGTCGGAACGCGCGACCAAGATGCACCTTGCGCCCGACATCCTTGCACGGCGCGGCGTGGATTTCGAATTCGAAGGCGAAATGACCGTGGACGTTGCGCTCAACCCGGATGTCGCCCGCGCCTATCCGTTCTCCCGCCTGACCGGCCCCGCGAACATCCTCGTGGTGCCCGCGCGCCATTCGGCGTCGATCTCGGTCAAGCTGATGCAGGAAATGGCCGGCGCCACGGTGATCGGACCGATCCTGTCCGGGGTGCGAAAGCCGATCCAGATCTGCTCCACCAACGCCACGGAAAACGATATCCTCAACATGGCGGTTCTGGCGGCGGCGAACGCAGGCTGACGCCCCGTCGCCGCCCCGCCGCGTCAGTTGACCAGCGCGTTACCCGGCAGCGCGGCGTCGCCCCAGACCTGCTTCAGCCTGCGGTCCCGGCCGCAGGCTTCGCGATACTGAACATAGGCTTTCGCCTTGGTGATCGGACCAAACCGGCTGATGATCAGATCGTCTGACTTGTAATAGTCCTGATGATAGGCTTCGGCCGGATAGAAGGTCGCGGCGTCGCGCAGCGGCACCCGCGTCGATTTCCGCCCCAGATCGCTCGCGGCGGCCGACAGTGCCGCGTCGGCGACGCGCGCCTGTTCCGCATCCAGAGCGAAGATCGCCGGGCTATAGCTGTGGCCCCGGTCGCAGAACTGTCCGTCGCTGTCCAGCGGGTCGATGGAGCGCAGGAAGATATCCAGAACCTCGCGGTAGCTGATGACCTGCGGGTCAAAGCGGATCTCCACCGCCTCCAGATGCCCCGTGCCGCCGCGAGTCACCTCCCGGTAGGTCGGATTTTCCACCGTGCCGCCGGCAAAGCCCGATACCGCCTCGATGATGCCGGGGATCTTCTCGAAATCCGCCTCCACGCACCAGAAGCAACCGCCCGCGACCAGCGCCGTTTCCTCGGCAGCCTGCGCACCGGCCCCGCGCACGTTCAGACCGGCGGCGATCGCAAGGGCAAGAACGAAGGTCTTGAAAAGGTCCAGTTTGGTCATGTCCGATCTCCTTTGCGCGATCATGGCCCGCGTGCGCGGGTCCCGCAATCATCGCCCGTGTCTGTCACGCATGGTTGAGCGCGCGTGATGTATCCGAGCAGGCTTGGCAACGCGACAAATCCGTGCTGTTGTCGCAACGGAAGGCTACACTTGGCAGGAACAAGCCCATGGGCAAGCGGGACGACCTTATCGCGCAATACGCGCAGGACCTTGAACAGAAATGTGGCGTCACACCCGACATGGACCTTCTGACCAAGGTCGCGATCGGGCTTGGGCCCAGCATCTACAACGCGGACAGCAGCACCGTGGCGGCCAGCGACCCCGAAGAACTGGACCGCGTGCGCAAGAATTTCCTCGTGGGCAAGCTTGGCCTTGCGGACGGACCGGAGCTTGATGCCGGGATCGCTACCGCGGTCGAAACCTACGGGATGTCCGAACGGCGCAAGCTGCGCGCCGTGTTCTATTACCTGCTCGTGGTGCATTTCGGTCGCCAGTCGGTCTACGCCTGACGCCAGCGCGGCTCAGCCGAACACGCCGCTGTCGTCCAGTGCGGCGATGGCGGCGTCTGCCGTGTCCACAAAGCGGAACAACCCAAGATCCGCGCGGTGGATCGTGCCGCTGTCCGCAAGCGCGTCCCAGTTGACGACGCTGCGCCAGAACGACTCGCCGAACAGCAGGATCGGCACCCGCGCCATGCGGCCGGTCTGGATCAGGGTCAGCGCCTCGAACAGCTCGTCCAGCGTGCCGAAGCCGCCCGGAAACACCGCAATGGCGTTGGCGCGCATCAGGAAATGCATCTTGCGCACGGCGAAATAATGAAAGTTGAACGCCAGCGCCGGGGTGACATGCAGGTTCGGGGCCTGTTCGCGGGGCAGCACGATGCTCAATCCGATGGACTGGCCGCCCGCATCGGCGGCACCCAGATTGCCCGCCTCCATCACGCCCGGCCCGCCGCCGGTGACGATCACGTTGTCGGTGCCGCCCGCGGCAAGGCTGCGCTCGGTCACGCCACGGGCAAAGGCGCGCGCCACGTCATAGAATGGGGACAGCGCCGCAAGCCCCGGATGTGCGCCCACCGTCGCGCCTGGGGCCGGGATGCGCGCGCCCCCGAAAATGGCGATGGTCGATGTGATCCCGGCTTCGGCCAGCGTTACCTCGGCCTTCAGGAGTTCCAGTTGCAGCCGGACCGGGCGCATGTCCTGCCGCGCGAGGAAGTCCGTGTCGGCAAACGCCAGCCGGTGGGTCGGAGACAGGGTCTGCGGCGTCTGCGGCACATGGCGTGCCCGTTCGATGTCGTCGCGCGCATCGGGCAGCGGGTGAACGGCATCGGGCCTGCGCGGCGCGGTCATGGGGAAGCCTCCGGTTGGCGGCATTGCGCGGTGATGTTCCCCGGACTATAGGCTCCGGCAGCCGCAAACCAGAGGAAACCGCCCTTATGTCCGACATCGCCGTGAACGCCGCGCTGGAAGCCGCCATCGAAGCCGCATGGGATGCGCGTGACACGATTACACCGGACACCAGGGGCGACACCCGCGACGCGATCGAAGCGACGCTGGAGGCGCTGGATACCGGCGCGCTCCGCGTGGCCGAACCGCGCGAGAGCGGCCAGTGGCACGTGAACCAGTGGGCGAAGAAGGCGGTGCTGCTGGGGTTCCGTATCAAGGACATGGAAAAGCACGCGGGCGGCCCGCAAGGCGGCGGCTGGTGGGACAAGGTGGACAGCAAGTTCGCCGACTGGAAGAAGAAGGACTGGAAGGAAGCCGGGTTCCGTGCCGTGCCCAACTGCGTGGTGCGTCGGTCCGCCTATATCGCGCCCGGCGTGGTGCTGATGCCGTCCTTCGTGAACCTTGGCGCCTATGTGGACAGTGGCACCATGGTGGACACCTGGGCCACGGTTGGCAGCTGTGCCCAGATCGGCAAGAACGTGCACCTGTCGGGCGGCGTGGGCATCGGCGGCGTGCTGGAGCCCATGCAGGCCGGTCCCACGATCATCGAGGACAACTGCTTCATCGGGGCCCGGTCCGAGGTCGTCGAAGGCTGCATCGTCCGCGAAGGGTCCGTGCTCGGCATGGGCGTGTTCATCGGCCGCTCCACCAAGATCGTGGACCGCGAAACCGGCACGGTCAGTTATGGCGAGGTGCCTGCGGGGTCGGTCGTGGTCGCCGGATCGATGCCCAGCAAGAACGGCGTGCATCTGTACTGTGCGGTGATCGTCAAGCGCGTCGACGCCCAGACCCGCGCCAAGACCGCGATCAACGACCTCCTGCGCGACTGATCCGGGCCGTGGCGCGGTCGCGGGCCAGCGTGGCGGCCTCGATCCGGTCGAGCCGCGCCAGCGCCGCGCGCGTGTCGCCACCGCACTCCCGTAGCGCCCGTGCCCATGCGCGCGCCGCCGACCGGGCCGACCACGGCAAGGCCGCGTGCGCCAGCCAGCCGCGCAAAACCGGCGGCAGCCGGTCAAAGGCCGCCATCGGATCGACGGCGCGGCGGGCACGGGGCAGGGCGGTGTTCAGGTTTCCAGGGCGCATGGGTGGCGTGTATAGTATAACATACCATCGTCGCCAAGGCTTGACTTGCCGATCCGATCACGGCACCGCAGCGCGCAAGGAAAGGACAGCCCATGCCCACCAACGTCCCACCACCCGACAGCCAGCATGTCTATACCTTGCTCGTGCAGGTCGGGCGCAAGCAGGGCGACGGCCTGCCTGAGGGTGCGACCGGTGCCGCGCTGATGTGCTACGCGGCCGGGGTGGACGAAGCCGAAGCCGTGCGCGAAACCGTGGCCGTTCTGAAACAGGCGGGGCTCGCGCCGCTGGACGTGTCGGGCTATGGCACGCTGGCGGAACGGCTCGCCGAAGGCCACGACATCGACGCCGACGAACGGGACCTGATGGACCGCGCCCGCGCCGAGAACGCCGTGATCGTGGCGCAGATGACGCCGTTCTTCACCGATGTCAGCCCGACCTGAGCCCATGATGACCGATGCGCCCTGCGACCCTGTCGACCTGACCGCCCGGTTGATCCGCTGCCCGTCCGTCACGCCGGACGAAGGCGGCGCGCTGGTGCTGTTGGAGCGGCTTCTGACCGATGCCGGTTTCGCCTGCACCCGCTGCGACCGGGGCGGCATCGCCAACCTCTTCGCGCGCTGGGGCGACCGGGGCCACCCGCGCAGCTTCGGCTTCAACGGGCATACGGATGTGGTGCCCGTGGGCGACCGCGCCGCGTGGTCCTGCGACCCGTTCGGGGCGGAGGTCCGCGATGGCTGGATGTTCGGGCGCGGGGCCTGCGACATGAAATCGGGCGTCGCGGCCTTTGTCGCGGCGGCGGTGGATTTCGTCCGCGCCACGCCGCCCGACGGCGCCGTGATCCTGACCATCACCGGGGACGAGGAAGGCGACGGGGTCGACGGCACCGCCGCGATCCTCGACTGGATGGCGGGCGCGGGGGAGGCGATGTCGGCCTGCCTCGTGGGCGAACCCACCTGCCCGGACCGCTTCGGCGACATGATCAAGATCGGCCGCCGCGGATCCATGACCGCGTGGATCACCGCGACCGGGGTGCAGGGCCATGCCGCCTATCCCCACCGGGCGAAGAACCCGGTCCCGGCGCTGGCACGGCTGGTGGACCGGCTCGCCTCGGCGACGCTCGACACCGGCACGGATCATTTCGACGCCTCCACGCTGGCGGTGACGACATTCGACGTTGGCAACCCCGCCAGCAACGTGATCCCGGCGCAGGCGCGCGCCACGGTCAACATCCGCTTCAACGACGCGCACACATCGGCCAGCCTGTCCGACTGGCTGCGGGCCGAAGCCGCGCAGGTCGGCGCGGCCTTCGGGATCGACATGGCGCTCGACATCAAGGTGTCGGGCGAAAGCTTCGTCACGCCGCCGGGGCGGCTCAGCGATCTTGTCGCCCGCGCCGTGACCGCCGAAACGGGCCTGACGCCGACGCTCTCCACCACCGGCGGCACGTCGGACGCACGCTTCGTGCGCACCCATTGCCCGGTGGTGGAATTCGGGCTGGTGGGATCGTCCATGCACCAGGTGGACGAACGGGTCGAACTGGCGCAAATCCACGCACTCAAGGCCGTCTATGGCCGGGTGCTGGCGGCGTATTTCGCGCGCGGAACCTGATCCGGTCGCAGCCGCCCCGACGCAAGCCGGGGCCACGCCCAACGGGACAAGTCGGGCGCAGCACGGCGCGGACGGGCGGGAGCCCCCGTTGCCCCCTTGCCCGGTCGCCGCCCGCCCGTCGCGCATTCCCCAATGACGCGCCTGCGCGCCCGTGCTACGTCACCCCCATGGCACGCATCCCCACCAAGGACGAGATCCTCACCTGGATTTCGGACCACCCGACCCAGACTTCCAAGCGCGACATCGCACGGGCCTTCGGCATCAAGGGCGCGGACCGCATCCCGCTCAAGGCGGTGCTGCGCGGGCTGGAAACCGACGGGCATCTGGAAAAGCGCCGCAAGACCTATCGAGACCCGGATCGCCTGCCGCCCGTCGCGGTGCTGGAGGTGCAGCCGCCCGGCCCCGACGGCGATCTCTACGCCCGACCGATGGAATGGTCCGGCGACGCAGGGGCCGCGCCGCGCGTTCTGATGATCCAGCGCCCAGCCGAACCCGCCCTCGGCGCGGGCGATCGCATCCTCGCCCGGCTCACCCATGTGGGACTGGACGACCATGCCTACGAGGCGCGCCTGATCCGCCGCATCGCTGCCACAGCGCGCCGCATCCTCGGGATCTACCGCGCCGGGTCCGAAGGCGGGCGCATCGTCCCCATCGACAAGAAGGCGGACAAGGAGTGGATCGTGCCGGCGGGCCAGACCGGGCAGGCGCGCGACGGAGAACTGGTCGAAGGCGAACTGGCCGGGCCGCGCGTGCGCTTCGGTCTGCCCATGGCCCGCGTCGTGGCCCGGTTGGGCGACCCGACCGCCCCGCGCGCCGTGTCGCTCATCGCGATCCACGAACACGGCATCCCCGATGCCTTCCCCGATGACGTGCTGCTCGAGGCCGAGCGCGCACGCCCCGCCGACCTGTCCGGCCGCGAAGACTTGCGCGACCTGCCGCTCGTCACCATCGACCCTGCAGATGCCCGCGACCACGACGATGCGGTGTTCGCCGAACCCGACGACGCGGCGGACAATCCCGGCGGCCATGTGATCTGGGTCGCCATCGCCGATGTCGCCCATTACGTCACCCCCGGTTCCGCGCTGGACCGGGAGGCCCGCAAGCGCGGCAATTCCAGCTATTTTCCCGACCGCGTGGTGCCCATGCTGCCCGACGCGCTGTCCGGCGATCTCTGTTCGCTGCACGAAGGGGTCGCGCGCCCCTGCCTTGCCGTGCGGATGCGCATCACCGGAACAGGCGACAAGATCGACCACCGGTTCCTGCGCGGGATCATGCGCTCGGCCGCCTCCCTGACCTACGAAGAAGCACAAGCCGCGATGGACGGCACGCCGTCCGACCGCGCGGGGCCGCTGCTCGACACCGTGATCCGCCCGCTCTACGCCGCCTACGCCGCGCTGAAATCGGCCCGCGCGCGGCGTCAGCCGCTGGACCTCGACCTGCCCGAACGGCGGATCGAGCTGTCCGACGACGGCCGCGTGACGTCGGTGTCGTTCCGGCCCCGGTTCGATGCGCACCGCCTGATCGAGGAATGCATGGTGCTCGCGAATGTCTGTGCCGCGGAAACGCTGGACGCCAAGCGCAGCCCACTCCTTTACCGCGTGCACGAGGAACCGAGCCCCGACAAGCTGGACGCCCTGCGCGAAATCGCGCAGGCGGCGGGGCTGACGCTGGCCAAGGGGCAGGTGCTTCAGACCCGTCACCTGAACCGGCTGCTGGCGCAGGCGGCGGGCACGGCGGATGCCGAACTCATCAACATCTCCACCCTGCGGTCCATGACGCAGGCCTATTACTCGCCCGAGAACTTCAGCCATTTCGGGCTCGCCCTGCGCCAGTATGCGCACTTCACCTCGCCCATCCGGCGCTATGCCGATCTTCTGGTCCACCGCGCGCTGATCGCTGTCCATGGCTGGGGTCGGGACGGATTGTCTCCCGACGACATCGACCGGCTGGAGGCAACGGCCAAGCACATCTCCGACACCGAACGCCGGTCGATGCTGGCCGAACGGGACACCACGGACCGTTACCTTGCCGCCTACCTGTCGGAACGGGTGGGCGACGACATGACCGGCCGCATTTCCGGCGTCACCAGGTTCGGCCTGTTCGTGAAGCTGGACGACAGCGGCGCGGATGGTCTGGTGCCCGTGCGCTCGCTGGGGGCGGAATTCTTCCACTTCGACGCGAAGACCCAGACGCTCATGGGGGCCGACAGTGGCCGCACGCTGGGCATGGGGCAGGTCGTCACCGTGAAGCTGGCCGAGGCGGCCCCGATCACCGGCGGCGTGATTCTCGAACTGATCGAAGTCGAAGGCACGGCCGTTCCGCGCGGGCCGACCCGCGGCGGCAAGCGCGGTGCCCCCGTGCGCCGCAAACCCGCCAAGGCCAAGGCCAAGGCAAAGGCCGCGAAAGCGAAACGCAAGGTCGTGCGCAGCCGCACCTGACCCCTAGGCCGCCTGCCCGTGTTACGGTATCCTGAATACCAACGAGGGTCACAAAGACTCCGGTCCCAAAAGACTTCCCCGAGCAGGAGAATCCCACATGCGCCCCGTACTCGTCGCCCTCAGCCTGTCCCTTGCCGCGCCGGTGGCGGCGCAATCCCCCACGCCGCGCCCCGACACGCGCGTGACGGTCAGCCAGTCCGCACAGGCGTCGCCGCGACCGGCCCTGCGCCCGGCGGACATGCCCGAAGCCGTCCAGAATGCCGCGCTGGGCGCGGACGGCTTCAACGACTGGGTGCAGGACTTCGCCCGCCGCGCCCAGCAGCAGGGCCTGCCCTTCGAGGTCGTCCGCGACGCCCTGACCGGTATCCGCTATGATCCCAAGATCGTGGCGCTGGATCGCAACCAGTCCGAGTTCAGCAAGCAGTTGTGGGACTATCTGGACAGCGCGGTCTCCGCCGACCGGATCGGTACGGGCCGGTCGATGCTCGCGCGCCACGGCGCGACGCTCGACCGGATCGAACGGCGCTACGGGGTCGAAAAGGAAACCGTCGTCGCGATCTGGGGACTGGAAAGCGCCTATGGCGGCTACAAGGGCAACACCGACACGATCTCGGCGCTGGCGACGCTGGCCTATGACGGGCGGCGCGGCGATTTCTTCGAGGCGGAACTGATCGCTGCCCTGCGCATCGTCGCGGCAGGCGACGTGACCCCGCGCGGCCTGCGCGGAAGCTGGGCGGGTGCCATGGGGCATACCCAGTTCATGCCGTCGTCGTTCCTTGACCATGCCGTCGATTTCACCGGCGACGGACGGCGCGACATCTGGGGCGAGGATCCCACCGATGCGCTGGCCTCCACCGCTGCCTACCTCGACGGCTTCGGCTGGACCACTGGCCAGCCCTGGGGGGTGGAGGTCCGCCTGCCGCAGGGGTTCGATTACGCGCAGGCCGGGGCGGATGCGACCTCCGTCGCGGCATGGTCGCGGCTCGGGGTGCGCACGGCGGCGGGCGGCGCACTTCCCGATCACGGACGGGCCAGCCTCCTGCTGCCGGCGGGCGCGCGCGGCCCGGCGTTCCTGACCTTCGCCAACTTCGACGTCATCAAGCGGTACAATTCCTCGACAAGCTACGCGCTGGCGGTGGGGCACCTGGGCGACCGGATCGGCGGCGGGGCCGCGTTCCAGCAGCCATGGCCGCGCGGCGACCGGGCCCTCAGCGCCGAGGAAAAGCGCGACATGCAGCGCCGCCTGACCGCGCGGGGCTATTCCACCAACGGGGTCGACGGCAAGATCGGCCCCGACACCATCGCTGCGATCCGCCGGTTCCAGCAATCGGCTGGGCTGGTGCCCGATGGCTATGCGTCGGCGGCACTGCTGAACAGCCTGCGCTGACCGATCCGGGGCGGCGTTTACCTGTCCAGGTATCCCATCGTCCGAAAGCTCAGTTCCCGCGACTTCCCGATGATGAGGTGGTCGTGCAGGTTGATCCCCATCACGTCGGCGGCCTGTCGGATCCGTTCGGTCATGGCGATGTCCGCGTCTGATGGCGTGGGGTCGCCGGACGGATGGTTGTGCACAAGGATCAGCGCCGAGGCGTTCAGTTCCAGCGCGCGTTTCACAACCTCGCGCGGATAGACCGGAACATGGTCCACCGTGCCGCGGGCCTGTTCCTCGTCCGCGATCAGCACGTTCTTGCGGTCGAGGTAGAGCACCCGGAACTGTTCCAGCTCCAGATGCGCCATGGTCGTGTGGCAGTAATCCAGCACGGCGTCCCAGCTTGAAATCACCGGCTTCTGCATGACCCGCGCCCGCGCCAGCCGTTGCGACGCGGCCTCGATGATCTTCAATTCCAGCACCACGGCATCGCCCACGCCGCGCACCTTGACCAGACGATCGCGCGGGGCCGCGCAGACCCGCCCGAAGTCGCCGAACGCCTCGATCAGCCGCCGCGCCACCGGTTTGACGTCGCAGCGCGGCAGCGCACGGAACAGCACCAGTTCCAGCAGTTCATAATCCGGCATCGCCGCAGCACCACCGGCGATGAACCGGTCCCGCAGCCGCCGCCGGTGATCCTTGATGTAAGACGGCAGCCTGCGGCCCTTGGGATCGGTCGCGATGAATTCCTGCCCTTCGAACAGGGGCAGCAGGGGTTCGCGGAAGGCGGCGTCGTCGCTCATGACGCCACCTTCCGACGGGTATCTGAATTTCGTGTTAATTTGTCCGGATCAGCTTTTCATGCTGTCCCAGAAACCCTTGACCTTCGTGAAGAAACTGTCGCCTTCCGGGTGGTTGTCGCCCGATTCCGCCTCGAACTGGCGCAACAGGTCCTTCTGGCGGCTGGTCAGGTTCACCGGCGTCTCGACCGCCATCTCGATCATCATGTCGCCCGTGCCGCCGCCGCGCAGGGCGGGCATGCCCTTGCCGCGCAGGCGCATCTGGCGCCCGGCCTGGCTGCCCGCAGGCACCTTCACCTTGGCGCGGCCCCCGTCGATCGTGGGCACCTCCACGTCGCCCCCCAGCGCCGCCGTGGTCATCGACACGGGCACGCGGCAGAACAGGTTCACGCCGTCCCGCTGGAACAGCGCATGGTCCGCGACCTCGA
This sequence comes from Meridianimarinicoccus sp., assembly GCA_036770665.1. GTDB lineage: Bacteria > Pseudomonadota > Alphaproteobacteria > Rhodobacterales > Rhodobacteraceae > Meridianimarinicoccus. The sequence continues at coordinate 8,477 of DAIPIS010000001.1, read as the reverse complement.
TGAAGATATAGAGATCCCCCGTGGGGCCCCCGCGCATCCCGGCCTCGCCTTCGCCCGCGAGCCGGATCCGCGTGCCGGTTTCCACGCCCGCCGGGATGTTGACCGACAGCGCGCGTTCCTTTTCCACGCGCCCCGTTCCGCGACACACGCCGCACGGGTTCTTGATGATCTGGCCCAGCCCCGAACAGGTCGGACAGGTCCGTTCCACCGTGAAGAACCCCTGTTGCGCGCGCACCTTGCCCATGCCCGAACAGGTCGGGCAGGTCACGGGTTCCGATCCGCCCTCGGCACCGGTGCCGTTGCAGGACGCGCAGGCCACGGCCGACGGCACCTTGATGGTTTTCTGCAGGCCGCGATAGGCGTCCTCCAGCGAAATCCGCAGGTTGTACCGCAGGTCCGACCCGCGCGCCGCGCGCTGCCGGGTGCCGCCGCCGCGACCGCCGCCGCCACCCATGAAATCGCCGAACAGGTCGTCGAACACATCCGAAAAGGCCGACGCGAAATCAGCCTGTCCGGCCGCACCGCCCCCGCGCGGTCCACCGCCCATGCCGCCCTCGAACGCCGCATGCCCGAACCGGTCATAGGCGGCCTTCTTGTCTGCGTCCTTCAGGACCTCGTAGGCTTCGTTCGCTTCCTTGAACTTCGCTTCGGCGTTCGGGTTGTCCGCATTGCGGTCGGGGTGAAAATCCTTCGCCTTCTGACGATAGGCCTTCTTGATCTCGTCGGCCGACGCGCCGCGCCCTACGCCCAGTATCTCGTAATAGTCACGTTTCGCCATTCGCGGGTGTCCCCTTGGAGATGCGAAAAACCGGCCCCGGCAGCGCGCGCCAGAGCCGGTTCCCCCATGTCACCGCGCTCAGGAGGCGCGCTTGTTGTCGCCCAGATCTTCGAAATCGGCGTCGACGATGTCGTCGTCGGACCCGCGCGGGCCGCCGTCATCGTCATCCGACCCGCCGTCCGCGGTCTGCGCCTTGTAGATCGCCTCGCCCAGCTTCATCGACGCTTCCATGACGTTCTGGATGCCGGACTTGATCTTGCCGATCTCGTTCTTCTCCAGCGATTCCTCCAGCGCCGCAATGGCGTACTCGATGGCCTCGACCGTGGTCGGATCGACCTTGTCGCCATGCTCCTCCATCGACTTCTTCGTCGAATGGATCAGGCTTTCGGCCTGGTTGCGCGCCTCCACCAGTTCCTTGCGGGTCTTGTCCGCCTCGGCGTTCGCCTCGGCATCCTTGACCATCTTCTCGATCTCGTCGTCGGTCAGACCGCCCGACGCCTGGATGGTGATCTTCTGCTCCTTGCCGGTGCCCTTGTCCTTGGCGCTGACCGACACGATGCCATCGGCGTTGATGTCGAAGGTCACCTCGATCTGCGGCATGCCGCGCGGTGCCGGCGGGATGCTTTCCAGATTGAACTGGGCCAGCATCTTGTTGTCCGCCGCCATTTCCCGCTCCCCCTGGAAGACGCGGATGGTCACGGCCGACTGGTTGTCCTCGGCAGTGGAGAAGATCTGCGACTTCTTCGTCGGGATCGTGGTGTTGCGGTCGATCAACCGGGTGAACACGCCGCCCAGCGTCTCGATGCCCAGCGACAGCGGCGTCACGTCCAGCAGCACCACGTCCTTGACGTCGCCCTGCAGAACGCCCGCCTGGATCGCCGCGCCCAGTGCCACGACCTCGTCAGGGTTGACGCCCTTGTGGGGCTCCTTGCCGAAGAACTTGGTGACCTCCTCGATCACCTTGGGCATGCGGGTCATCCCGCCGACCAGAACGACTTCGTCGATGTCGCCGGTGGACAGGCCCGCATCCTTCAGCGCTGCGGCGCAGGGCTTCAGCGACGCCTTGATCAGATCGCCCACAAGGCTTTCCAGCTTGGCGCGGGTCATCTTCATGACCATGTGGAGCGGCTGACCGTTCGCACCCATCGAGATGAACGGCTGGTTGATCTCGGTCTGGCTGGTCGAGGACAGCTCGATCTTGGCCTTCTCCGCCGCTTCCTTGAGCCGCTGGAGCGCCATCTTGTCCTTGGTCAGATCGACGCCGTGCTCCTTCTGGAACTCGCTCGCCAGATAGTTGACGATCCGCATGTCGAAGTCTTCACCGCCAAGGAACGTGTCCCCGTTGGTGGACTTCACCTCGAACAGGCCGTCGTCGATTTCAAGGATGGTCACGTCGAACGTGCCGCCGCCAAGGTCATAGACCGCGATCGTCCGCGCCTCTTTCTTGTCGAGTCCATAGGCGAGCGCGGCAGCCGTCGGTTCGTTGATGATCCGCAGCACCTCAAGACCCGCGATCTTGCCCGCGTCCTTGGTGGCCTGCCGCTGCGCGTCGTTGAAATACGCGGGCACGGTGATGACCGCTTGCGTCACTTCCTCGCCCAGATAGCTTTCGGCTGTTTCCTTCATCTTTCCAAGGATGAAAGCCGAAATCTGGCTGGGGGAATACCGCTCGCCGCGGGCTTCGACCCATGCGTCGCCGTTGCCGCCGTCCACGACCGTGAAGGGCAGGTTCTTCTTGTCCTTCGCGATGTCCGCATCGTCATAGCGGCGTCCGATCAGCCGCTTCACCGCAAAGATCGTGTTGTCGGGGTTGGTCACCGCCTGCCGTTTGGCGGGCTGGCCGACAAGCCGTTCGTTTTCGGTGAATGCGACGATGGACGGCGTCGTGCGCGCGCCTTCGGAGTTTTCGATGACCCGTCCCTGCGACCCATCCATGATGGCGACGCAGGAATTCGTGGTCCCGAGGTCGATACCGATCACTTTGCCCATGGCTTACCTTTCCTTGGCGATTGCGGGGGAGGCCCGGTTGCGGCACCGCCCCTTATCCCGTGGTGTTGACTGTGCCGGAGTTCTCCGGCGGACTGCGGGGTATATAAGGCGGCGGTTTGGGGCCTGCAAGAACGGGAGAAACGACGAATTGGCGACATCACGGCGGCAACCGGGGCCACACGGCGCCCCCGACGACACGTCCGGGCACCGGGCATCGGTGCCGCTGGACCTGAACGGCGTGCAGGTCCATCCGGGCCGGATCGCGCCGGACGAACAGGCCGCGCTGGTGCAGGACCTGCGCGCCGTTGCGGCCGCGGCACCCTTCTTCACGCCGACGACGCCGCGCGGGCAGCCGATGTCGGTGCGGATGACCTCGGCGGGGCGCTGCGGCTGGGTGTCGGACCGGTCGGGCTACCGCTATGCCCCGCGCCACCCCTCGGGCGTCGACTGGCCGCCGATCCCGGCGCGCCTTCTGGCGCTGTGGCGCGCGCTCGTACCCGACGCCCGCGACCCCGATTGCTGCCTCGTGAACTTCTACGGCGACGGCGCCCGCATGGGTCTGCATCAGGACCGCGACGAAGCGGATCTGACGCAGCCGGTCCTGTCGGTCAGTCTTGGCGATGACGCGCTCTTTCGCGTGGGCGGCACCACGCGCGGCGGACCGACCAGGTCCTGCTGGCTTTCTTCGGGGGACGTGGTCGTGCTGGCCGGGGCAGGGCGGCTCGCCTTCCACGGAATCGACCGGATCCGTTTCGGAACAAGCGCACTTCTGCCGAAACACGGAAGGCTCAACCTGACCTTGCGGATTGTCACATGATGACTTCGGGTCTATAGGAAGGGCGGGTATTTCGCAGTTGCAGCAAAAGCGGATTGCGCCGTTCGAGAAGGGGCAAGGCATGGATTATCTCAAGCTCGAGGGCGTGATGCGCCGCCTTGCGCTGGAAGCGGGGGACCTCATCATGGAGGTCTACCACAGCCCCGACTTCGATGTTCGTGCCAAGGGCGACGACAGTCCCGTGACCGAAGCCGACGAACGGGCCGACGCCCACATCTCGACCGGCCTGCGCGCCGCCTTTCCGGATGTGCTGCTCGTGACCGAAGAACAGGCGGGCACCCACGGCCAAAGCGCGGACAGTTTCCTGATCGTCGATCCACTGGACGGGACCAAGGAATTCGTGCAGCGGCGCGGCGACTTCACGGTGAACATCGCCTATGTCGAAAACGGCACGCCGATCCGCGGCGTTGTCTATGCCCCCGCCCAGGACCGGCTGTTCTACACCCGTGCCGATGGCCAGACGGTCGAGGAAACGGCCCCGTTCGACCGCGACGTGCCCGGCGCCACCCGGCCGGTCCGCGTCGGCACGCCCGACAATGCAGCCCTGATGGTCGTCGCGTCGAAAAGTCACCGCGACGCGGCCACCGACGACTACATCAGCCGGTATGCCGTGCGCGACATGACCAGCGCCGGATCCTCGCTGAAACTGTGTCTGGTCGCGACCGGCGAAGCCGACCTCTACCCGCGGCTGGGGCGCACGATGGAATGGGACACCGCCGCCGGGCAGGCGGTGCTGCTGGGCGCGGGCGGCCACATGGTGCGGTTCGACGACCACACGCCCCTGACCTACGGCAAGCCGGGCTACGAGAACCCGTTCTTCATCGCCCATGCGCCCGGTGTCGACCTGAAGCCCGCGTGATCCCGTGACCGTCCTGATCGCCATTCCGGCGCGCTACGCCTCCAGCCGGTATCCCGGCAAGCCCCTCGTGGACCTCCGGGGGCCGGACGGCGTCGCGCGCAGCCTGATCCGGCGGTCCTGGGATGCCGCGATGGCCGTGCGGGGCGCCGACAGGGTGATCGTCGCCACCGACGACGACCGCATCGCGGACGCCGCGCGCGCCTTCGGGGCGGAGGTCGCGATGACCGATCCGGCCTGCGCCAACGGGACCGAACGCTGCGCCGATCTTCTGGCGCGGCTCGACGCCACCCCCGACATCGTCGTCAACCTGCAGGGCGACGCGCCACTGACCCCGCCATGGTTCGTCGAAGACCTGATCGCCGCGCTCCGCGCCGATCCTGCCATCGGTGTCGCGACGCCGGTCCTGCGCTGCGACGGGCGCGCGCTGTCGGGCTTCCGGGCCGACCGCGCCGCCGGCCGCGTGGGCGGCACGACCGCCGTGTTCGGCACCGACGGCCGCGCGCTCTATTTTTCCAAGGAAGTGATCCCCTTCACCGGCCGCGACTACGCCGACGACGCACCGACCCCGGTATTCCACCACGTGGGGGTCTACGCCTATCGCCCGGCGGCCCTGCGCGCCTATCCCGGCCTGCCCGCGGGTCCGCTCGAAGCGCTCGAAGGACTCGAACAATTGCGCTTCATGGAAAACGGACACCCCGTGCATTGTGTCGAGGTGGACGCGCGCGGGCAGGAGTTCTGGGAACTCAACAATCCCGCGGATGTCGCGCGGATCGAAACCATTCTCGCGGCGCGGGCCGGTCCATTGGCGGGCCCGATGGCGGGCCCAATGGCGGGAATGTCTCAGTGACACGGGCCGGTTCGTATCAGACCGCACCGTTATTGCAACTCGGGGCGGCTCGCCGCATCATGGCCACGCCCTTACTGGTGAAGGTTAAAAAGGTCCGATCATGACACGCAAGGTTTCCAAGGCCGTCTTTCCCGTCGCCGGGCTGGGCACGCGCTTTCTGCCCGCCACAAAGTCGATCCCCAAGGAAATCATGACGCTGGTGGACCGGCCCCTGATCCAGTACGCGATCGACGAAGCCCGCGACGCCGGGATCGAGGAATTCATCTTCGTGACCTCGCGCGGCAAGTCGGCGCTGGAAGACTACTTCGACGGCGCGCCGCTGCTGGAAGAAACGCTCCGCGCCAAGAACAAGACCGACCTGCTCGACGTGCTCAAGAAGACCGACATGCCCAGCGGTGCCATCGCCTATGTCCGCCAGCGGGAAGCGCTGGGGCTGGGCCACGCGGTCTGGTGTGCCCGCCGCCTGATCGGCGACGAACCCTTCGCGGTGCTGCTGCCCGACGACGTGATCGCATCGGACAAGTCCTGCCTGCACCAGATGATCGACGCCTACCAGGAAACCGGCGGCTGCATGGTCGCGGCGATGGAAGTGCCGATGGACAAGGTGTCGGCCTACGGCGTGCTCGACGTGGCCGAGGACCGGGGCCACATCGTCACCGCCCGCGGCATGGTCGAAAAGCCCAAGACCGAAGACGCGCCGTCCAACCTTGCCGTGATCGGGCGCTACATCCTGACGCCGAAGGTTCTGGAAAACCTCAACGACATGCGCGCGGGCGCGGGCGGCGAAATCCAGCTCACCGACGCCATCGCGCAGGAAATCGGGTCCGACAGCGGCGTCCACGGCTTCCGGTTCAGCGGCCAGCGTTTCGATTGCGGGTCCAAGGCCGGGTTCCTGCAGGCCACCGTGGCCTTCGGCCTGTCGCGCCCCGAACTTTCCGACGAATTCGAATCTTTCCTGCATGACATCATGGCCACCCTCCGCGCGGCGCAGTGACCGGCGACACCGGCTGACCGGTGACCGGCGGCACGTGCCGCCGGTCACCGGTCCGGAGCCCGTGCGTCACGCTGCCTGGCTTTCCTGCGCATCCACAAGGATCGCGTGCAGGGTCAGCGGGTCGTCATTCGCACGCAGCTTCATCTGCACCTTTGTCTGGCGCAGGACGCGGGCCACGACGGCCAGCGCCTTGAGATGCAGCACGCCGCTGTCCTCGGGGGCAAAGAGGCCGAACACCAGATCCACCGGCATCCGGTCCACCGCGTCGAACGCCACCGGCCGGTCCAGCTTCACGAACACGCCCACCACCCGGTCGAGCCCGGCAATGCGGGCGTGGGGCAGGGCCACGCCGTTGCCAACGCCCGTGGGCCCGATGCTTTCGCGGTCCTGCAAGGCCACGAGCCCGTCATCCGCGTCGATGCCGTAACAGCCCGCAGCCACGTCGCACAGGTCGCGCATCAGCCGTTTCTTGCTGGTGACACTGCCCAGAACCCGCACGGCTTCCGGTTTGAGAAGAGACCCAAGGTTCATGTCGTCAGGCTTTCCTGTCCGTAATCCGCCCGCCCCGTCCGGGGCGGCTGTTCAGCTGGCGCGCTCGGGTTCGATCCACCCGATATGGCCATCGTCCCGCCGGTATACCACGTTCACGCCGGACGTGCCTTCGTTTCGGAACACAAGAAGCGGCGCTTCGGCCAGTTCCATCTGCATCACGGCCTCGCCCACCGAAATCGACGGAATGCGCGTCTGCATTTCCGCGATGATGACCGGCGTCAGGGTCTCGGGCTCATCGTCCGCATCGACCTCGTTCGAGGCTATCACATATGATGACGCGCCAAAGGCTTCAACCGGCTGGGCGCGGTCCTTGTGGTAATCCTTCAGGCGGCGCTTGTAGCGGCGCAACTGCTTGTCCATCTTCTCGCAGCAGGACTCGAAGCTCGGATAGATCTCGAACGCGTGTCCCTTCGCGGTCACCGTCAGGCCGGTCGACAGATGCACCGTGGCTTCGCACAGGAACTCCTGACCGGATTTCGAAAACACCACCACGGCTTCGGTCGGACGCTGCGCGTACTTTTCCAGTACCCCGCCCAATTCCGTCTGCACATGGGTCTGCAGCGCTTCGCCAACGTCGATGTGTTTTCCGCTGATCTGGTAACGCATGTGTCCTCCTGCGCGTTCACGGTCTGCGCCGCCGGTTCAAGCCTGCGGCACGGGGATGAAGAACCCCTTGATCCGGACAAGGAATGCGCCCGACGCAGCCCCAGCCCGATGATGCTTCGTCTGCCATGGTGCCCGCGCGGCGGCAAGCCCGCACGGGTGGAACCCGGTCCGATCATCATACCGGCCATTTGGTGCCACAACCTTGCCCCATGTCAATCGCTGCACCCGCCGCACGCCGGATGGTCAGTCGATCCGGAAGCCCTGCCCGAGATATACGCGGCGCACGTTCTCGTTGCGCACCACATCATCGGTGGTGCCGCTCATCAACACCGTGCCGTCGTGCAGGATATAGGCCCGGTCCACGATCTCCAGCGTCTCGCGCACGTTGTGGTCGGTGATCAGCACCCCGATGCCGCGCGATTTCAGCGCGGTCACCAAAGCCCGGATGTCGCCCACCGCGATCGGATCGACACCCGCGAAAGGTTCGTCCATCAGCACGTACCGCGGATCCGCCGCAAGACAGCGCGCGATTTCCACCCGCCGCCGTTCGCCGCCCGACAGCGACAACGCCCGTGCCCGCCGCAGGTGGCCGATGGAAAATTCGGCCAGCAGTTCCTCCAGCCGTTCGCTGCGGGTGGTGCGGTCCGGCGTCGCGATCTCCAGGATGGCGAGGATGTTGTCCTCCACGCTCAGGCCGCGAAAGATGCTGACCTCCTGCGGCAGATAGCCGATCCCCAGCTTCGCGCGGCGATACATGGGCAGCAGCGTGACATCGCGCCCGTCCACGATCACCTGCCCGCCCTCGGGCGTCACCAGCCCGGCGATGCAGTAGAAACAGGTGGTCTTGCCAGACCCGTTCGGCCCCAGCAGCGCCACGACCTCGCCCCGGCGCAATTCCAGCGATACGTCGCGGATCACCGGGCGCTTGCGATAGCTCTTGCGCATGCCCACCACGCGCAGCCCCGCCGTACCTTCGGTCATGGTCAGCCTGTCCATCCGTTCCCCCGTCCGTTCGCC